>NZ_CP129104.1:570071-884515 GCF_030406605.1 Curtobacterium sp. 458
CGTCGGTGCGGCGGGCGCGGGTGCGTCGGTGCGTGCGGCGTGCAGGCGCGGTGGCGGCGACCGCGTGCCGGACGGGAGGCGCGGTGCGGGCCCGCACCGCGCCTCCCGTCCGTCTCCTGGTCGCTGCGCCGTCGCCGAAGCGACAGTCACCCGGCGAACGCCGCGGCGCGGGCCGCGAAAGCGACAGATGTCGGAGTCGGGTCGCCGCGTTCTGTCGCTTTCGCGGGAGCGACAGAACGTGGCCGCGCCCGAGTCGCGGCGCCGCCTACTCCGGGACGACGACGTCCTCGGGGACGCCGGACTCCGCCGACCGCTGCGCCGCCTCCATCACCGCCAGGCTGCGGAGGTTGTCGCGACCGCTCGTCTCCGGCGCCGGCCCACCGGTGATCGACCGCGCGAAGGCCTGCAGCCCGCCCTGCCGATCGGTGTGCTCCATCGTCGGGAGCTCCACCGGCTCGGCCTCGTCGTCCTGCGTGCGGCGGAGCGTGACGCGGTCGCCCTCGACGGCGTTCGGCTCACCCGAACGGCTCGTGAACCACAGCTCGCCGTCCGACCCCTGGATGCTCCACTCCCCCGCCCAGGCCGTGCGGGGTGCGCGGGAGAGCCAGCTGCCGCGGTAGCTGACGACCAGCCCGCCCTCGAGCTCGATGAGCATCGACGCGATCGCCTCGTCCTGGTACTTGCTGAACGACGGCGACGAGGCGCGGGCGAAGACCCGCACGGGCTCACGGCCGGTGACCATCCGCATCAGGTCGAAGTGGTGGATCGCCATGTCGTTGATCATCGCGTGCGGGAAGCGGTAGTGCGGGTGCTCCTCGAACGGGAGGTCGTTGTCCCACTGGCGGAAGTCGACGTCGATCGTGGCGACCTCGCCGACCACGTCCGCCTCGAGCAGCTCGGTCACGACGCGGGGTGCCGGGTACCAGCGGTAGTTCTGGCTGACCTGCAGCACGAGCCCGAGTTCCTCGGCGCGACGGACGGCGCTCGCCGCTTCTTCCGCGGTGTTGGCGAAGGGCTTCTCGACGAGGACGTGCTTGCCCGCGTCCAGGGCCTCGAGCGCGAGCGGCACGTGCGTGACGGCCGGGGCGGTGATGACGACGGCGTCGGCCTCGACCCCGGCGAGCGCCTCGGTGAGGGACGCGAACGCGGCGGCCGCCGGCAGGCCGAGGTCGGTGCGCACGGCGTCGAGCGTCGCGGGCACGGGGTCGACGATGCCGACGACCTGGACCTCCGACACCTCGGGGATGGCGGTGCGGGCCCAGTTGCCGCCCCACCCTCCGAGACCGACGTGGATGATGCGGACCGGCATGCGTGCACTCCTTCGTGTTCGGCTCGTGCGGCCTCGACGGCGCACGTCCCTCCAGTCTGTCAGGCATCGCCGACAGCGAGCGACGCGCGCCGCGCCCGCGTCAGCGCACGAACACGTACGCGATGAGCGCCATCGTCACGAGGAAGCCCGCGAGGTAGTTGATCCACAGGAAACGCTTCCACCCCGCGTTCGCCGCCTCGGCCCCGGCGTCCGTGACGTTCCACCACGGCAGCACGTTGAGGGCGTACGGCACGACGACGACCGCGGCGATCGGCCCCGGGAACGCGGAGAACAGCAGGACGATGCCCGCGACGACGTACGCCACGAAGGCCAGCCGCACCGTCGCCCGGGCACCGATCACGGTCGCCACGGAGCCGATGCCACCCGCCCGGTCGGCGAGCACGTCCTGCACGGCACCGAACGCGTGCGACGCCACACCCCAGAGGAAGAACGCCACGCACACGGCGACGAGCTGCCCGGTCCAGTGCGGCCCGGCGAGCGCGAGTCCGTACACGGCCGGCGACACGAAGTGCGTCGACGAGGTCAGGGAGTCGAGGAACGGCTTCTCCTTGAACCGCAGCCCCGGCGCCGAGTACGCGATCACGGCGAACACGCTGATCGCGAGGACGAGCCACGACCACGGACCGTTCCCGCTCAGCCCGCCGAGCACGACGAGCGCGACGAGGAACGGCACGTTCGTGACGACGACCGCCCAGAGCGTGGTGCGGTGCACGCTCTTGTCGAGCAGGGCACCCTCGACCCCGCCCTTCCGGGGGTTCCGCAGGTCGGACTCGTAGTCGAACACGTCGTTGATGCCGTACATCCCGAGGTTGTACGGCACGAGGAAGTAGACGACGCCGACGACGAAGGTCACGACGCCGAGCACCGAACCGAAGACGTCGGTGCCGAGCAGGTACGCGGCACCGAACGGGTAGGCGGTGTTCACCCAGCTGATCGGCCGCGAGGACGTGAACAGGGCGCGCAGGGTCGACGGCCGGGAGGCACGGGTCGCGGTCATGGGGTCGGCTCGCCTTCTGCGGACGGTCGCGCACCGGGCGCGTCGCGGGACGGTCGCGCCGGTGGCGCGGTGGAGGACGGACGGTCGAGCAGCACCCACAGGGCGGGCAGCAGCAGGACCGCACCGATCGAGTACGCGAGGTCCTCGACCGGGATCGCACCGATCTTCGCACCGCTGATGAGCGACGGGTCGTACGCGACCACGCGCAGCGTCACGATGACGTTGTCGAACACGATCGTCATCACGAGGAGCACCACGGCCGCGATCAGCCCGCCCACGAGCGCGACCCGGCGACCGGGCCCCGACGGCCGACCTGCGGCCCGGGCACGCCGAGCGGCGACGACCCCGGCCGTGACCGCGACGACGACGGCGACGGCGAGGAACGGCACCGCGAGCAGGGCGTACGCGGCGTGCGAGCTCACGTGCGCCGCCGATCGAGCGCCTTCGCAACGAGCGGCGTGACCGCGCCGAACGCGTTCATCGTCGTGTAGCAGAGCAGCAGGAGGAAGAAGATCTCCTCGACCGGGACCTCCGGCGCCACGACGAGCCCGGTCAGGACCCGCTGCGGCCCGATGAAGAAGATGCCCGCGGCGACCCCGGCGACGTCCCACACGAGGAAGAACACCATGCCGATCGCCATCACCGCCGCCGCCCGCCACGGTGCCCGCCAGAAGAACAGCCGGAAGCGGGCGTCGAGCACCGTCATGCCGACGAGCGACACGACGAGCCCGGCGAGGTACAGCCCCGGCATCAGACCGCCGTGTCCCGCCGGAGCGGCGTCGGGAGCGGCTCGGTGCTGGTGTCGCCGTGCAGGCGCTTGAGCAGCACCTCGGCGCTGATCAGGCACATCGGCAGCCCGATGCCCGGCGTCGTCGAAGCGCCGACGTAGTACAGCCCGTCGACCTTCTTCGACCGGTTCGGCTCCCGGAAGAACGCGCTCTGCGCCAGGGTGTGCGCCGGCCCGAGCATCGAGCCGCTCCACGCGTTGTAGTCGTCGGCGAAGTCCTGCGGCCCGATCGTCCGGCGCACCCGGATGCGGTCGCGGAGGTCGGGCACGCCGGAGCGTTCGGCGATGACGTCGATCGCGCGGTCCGCGATCCGCTCGACCTCGAAGTCGCCGGCCCCGTCGATGCCGCCCTTGCCGATGGACAGGTCGGCCGGCAGCGGCACGAGGACGAAGAGGTTGCTCGACCCGGGCGGCGCGACCGTCGCGTCCGTCTCGCTCGGCGCGCACACGTAGATCGACGCGGGGTCGGGGACGCGGCGGTCCTTGCCGAAGATCGCGCCGAAGTTCGCCTGCCAGTCGGCGGTGAACACGAGCGTGTGGTGCAGGAGCCCCGGTACCGGTCCGTCGACGCCCAGGTAGACGAGGACGGCGGACGGCCCCGGGTCGCGCTTCTGCCAGTGCTTCGCCGGGTAGGAGCGGTGCTCGGGGTCGAGCAGCTGCAGCTCGGTGTGCCGGAGGTCGGCCGCGCTGACGACGAGGTCGGCCGGTGCGACGTGCTGCCCACCGTCGCGGTCGCGGTGCACGACGCCGGTGACGTGGCCGTCCTCGACGACGATCCGCTCGACCTTCGCGCCGGCGATGACCTGCGCGCCCTCGGCGCGGGCGAGTCGTCCGATCGCGCCGATGATCTCGTGGATGCCGCCCTTCGGGTACTGCACGCCGTCGGCCAGGTCGAGGTGGCTCATGAGGTGGTACATGCTCGGCGCCTTGTACGGGCTGGTGCCGAGGAACACCGCCGGGTAGCCGAGGACCTGCCAGAGCCGACGGTCGCGCACGGCGGTCTCGGCGTACTTCGCGAGCGGCTCGGTGAGCAGACGGAGGAGCTTCGGGAGCCGGCGCAGGACGTCCGGGGCGGCGAGCTTCCGGAGGTCCGCGAAGGTCGTGTAGAGGAACCGCCGCACCGCCATGGCGTAGGTCTCCTCGGCGGAGTCGAGGTACTTCCGGATCCGTGCTCCGGCCCCGGGCTCGACCGACTCGAAGAGCGCGATGTTGGCTTCCTTGTCGGCGCGGAGGTCGAGCGGCTCGTCGTGGCCCTCGGAGTACACGCGGTACCCGGGGTCGAGCGTGACGAGGTCGAGCTGCTCGGCCGCGGTGGTGCCGAGGAGCTGGAAGAAGTGGTCGAACACCTCGGGCATGAGATACCACGACGGTCCGGTGTCGAACGTGAAGCCGTCGCGCTCCCACGAGCCCGCGCGGCCGCCGAGCTGGCTGCGCTGCTCGAGCAGCGTGACGGCGTAGCCGTCGCGCGCGAGCAGCGCAGCGGACGCGAGTCCGCTGATGCCGCCGCCGATCACGACGGCGCGGCGGACGGGCACCTTGCGCCGGTTGGTGGACGCGGAGCCGGCCGGACGGGAGGCGCGGGGCGGGGTCACGCCGTGCCTCCAGGCCGTCGCGTGGCCGGCCCACGACCCGACAGGACCTGCGCGGCGAGCCGCGCCTTGACGGGGTTCGGGACGCGCACGCGCGTCGCGACGAGCTGCGCGGCGGGTGTCCGCGCGATGCGGGTGTTGAGCTCCTGGAACAGCGCGTGGGCGAGGCCGACCGCGTGTCGGGCGTCCTTGGGCAGCAGCGGGATGGTCATCGCGGCACGGTCGAGGTCGGCCTGGACGTCGGCGACGAGCCGGACCTTGGTGGCCTCGTCGAAGCTGCGGATGTCGACGCCGGGGAAGTACGAGCGGCCGAGGACCTCGAAGTCGGCGTGCAGGTCGCGGAGGAAGTTGACCTTCTGGAACGCGGCACCGAGGGCCCGAGCGCCGTCGACGAGCACGGAGTCGTCGAACGTCGGGCGCCCGGCGCGGTACAGGAACGCGCGGAGGCACATCAGACCGACGACCTCGGCGGAGCCGTACACGTACTCGCGGAAGGAGTCGTCGTCGTGCACGGTGCGGTCGAGGTCCATGCGCATCGACGCGAAGAACGGTCGGGTGAGCTCCGCGCCGAAACCGGTCACACGGGCCGACCGGGCGAAGGCGTGCACGACCGGGTTCGTCGAGAAGCCGAGCTCGATCGCGCGCTCGGTGTCGCGTTCCAGCTCGTCGAGGACCGTGCGGGCGAGCCCGCGGTCGAGGCCGGCCTCGGTCGCGGGGCCGTCCACGACCTCGTCGGCGACGCGGACGAGGGCGTAGACGTTGCGGATGTGCTCGCGGGCGTCCTTCCGGAGCAGGCGCGACGCCAGGCCGAACGACGTCGAGTACCGGTCGATGACGACCCCGGAGGCGGCCTCGGCGGTCGCGTCGTAGAGCGGGAGTCGGGCGGAGCGGTTCGGTTGCGGGTGGTGCGCGAGGGTCACCGGGCTCGCTCCACGAGTTCGGACACGATTGACTCCAGTCGGTCGGCGAGGTCGTAGGGCAGGCCCGCGAGCTCGGCGCGGGCCAGTGCCGTGTGCTCGGCGACGCGCTGTTCGGCTGCGGACTTGGCGCCGCAGGACACCAGCGTGGCACGGAGCTCGGCGGCCCGCTCCTCGGTGAGGTCCGGGTCGCCGAGGTGCTGCGACAGCTCCGGCCAGCAGTCCGTCGCCGCGGCGTGGGCGATGAGGACCGTGCGCTTGCCCTCCCGCAGGTCGCCGAGGACGGTCTTGCCGGTCTCGGCCTCGGCACCGAACACCCCGAGCAGGTCGTCGACGATCTGGTACGCGATCCCGATCTCGCGGCCGAACGCTCCGAGCGCTGCGACGACGGGCTCGGGGGCACCGGCGAGCACGGCCCCGGACTGCAGCGGCGCCTCGAACGAGTACACGCTCGTCTTCGCGCGCTCCATCGCGAGGACGTCGTCGACGGTCGGCATCGGTCCGAGTGCGAGGTCGACGTCGGCCATCTCGCCGGCGGCGCTCGCGAACACGGCCTCGTCGAAGATGTCGAGCAGCCGGGAGCGTCGCTCCCCCGTGACGCCCGACGCCTCGATGAAGCGAGGTGCCGCGGCGAGCGCGAGGTCACCGGCGATGACCGCGGCGCTCGTGCCCCGGTGCTCGGCGGTCGGCAGCGGGAGTCCGCCCGTGGTGCCGGTGTCGCGGAAGGACCCGGCGACGTTCGGCTGCCCACGGCGGGACCAGTCGCGGTCGATGACGTCGTCGTGCACGACGAGCGCGGTGTGCAGGAGTTCGTAGGCGGCGCCGACCTGCACGGCCGCCGCGGTGTCGGTGCCCCCGAGCGCCGTGTAGGCGGTGAGGACCATGCGCGGCCGGAAGCGCTTGCCGCCCATGCTCGCCTTGCGGAGCACCCGCCAGAGTTCCGGGTTCGGACCGCCGTACCGCTCGGCCCGGGCGCTCGACACGGCGAAGAAGCGCTCGAGGCAGTCGTCGACGAGCGCGAGGTCGTTCTGCGCCATGGTGGTCGCTTCCTCGCTCATTGGCCTAACCTATCGGTGCAGATGACGACTTTCCCTGAATCCGTGGTGCTGCTGGCCGATGACCGTACCCCGGTCGGCACGGCGGACAAGTTCACGGTGCACACCGACCACACGCCCCTCCACCTGGCCTTCTCGTGCCACGTGCGGAACACCGCCGGGCAGGTCCTCGTGACCCGCCGGGCGCTGTCGAAGAAGACGTGGCCGGGGGTGTGGACGAACACGTTCTGCGGCCATCCCGGTCCGGACGAGACGTTCGAGGACGCCATCGCCCGTCGGGCCTCCCGTGAGCTGGGCATCACCGTGCGCGACGTCGAGTCCGTCCTGCCCGACTTCCGGTACCGCGCGGTCGACGCCTCCGGGATCGTCGAGAACGAGGTCTGCCCGGTGTTCCGCGCCGTGACCGACGACGTGCCGGCGCCCGCGGACGACGAGGTCGCCGAGTACGCGTGGGTGTCCGAGGACGAGCTGCGGGCCTCGGTGGCCGGTGCGCCGTTCGCGTGGAGCCCCTGGCTCGGGTGGCAGCTCGCCGAGACCGAGCAGGCCGGGCTCCGCATCACGCCGTAGCGCGCCCGCGCGCGGGCGTGTGCCGCGCGCCGCCGCGGGATGCCGAGACTCGCGCTGCGCGACCGTTCTCGCGCGCCGCCGCGCGAGCGGTGTCGCCCACGCCGAGACTCGTGCGGCACCGGCCGAGACTCGCCCTCCCGGACCAGGCAGTGTCCAGCGCACCGCATCGACAATGGTCCGCATGACCACCGCGGAGCGCGATGCCACCAGTGCCGCCGACGCCGTCCTCGACGCCCTCCGCGACGACCCGGTCATCGCGAGCGTGAAGGACCGGGCGGCGCTCGACGACGTGCTCGCCTCGGACCGCGGCGTGGTGTTCGTGCTGTTCGGCAGCGTGCTCGACATCGCCGAGGTGGTCCAGCAGGCGAAGGACGCGGGCAAGACCGTCCTCGTCGACGTGGACCTCCTCGACGGGTTCTCCAGCCGGGAGGTCGTCGTCACCTGGCTCGCCGCGAACACCCGGGCGGACGGGGTCCTGTCCACCAAGTCGAACCTCGTCCGGGCTGCCCGGCGCGCGGGGCTCGTCGCCGTGCAGCGGTTCTTCCTCGTCGACTCGTTCTCGTACCACCAGCTCCCCCGCGTCGTGGAGCAGGCCGGGCCGGACGCGATCGAGATCCTCCCGGGCTGCATGCCCCGCGTGATCACGTGGCTGCGTGCGGACACCGACGTCCCGGTCATCGCCGGCGGTCTGGTCTGTGACAAGGCCGACGTGGTGGCGGCACTCGGCGCGGGGGCGGTCGCCGTCGCCTCGTCGAACCGCGACGTCTGGGACATGTGAGGGCACTCAGACTCGGCTCCGCGGTCACCGACCGGGGTCGACGCCCTCGCGGCGCGTGACTAGGCTCGGAGGTCGGCTGCACGAGGCAGCCCACGGACGACCAGAAGGGCAGGTGAGGCGCGATGTCGGGTGACCATCCTCGATCGGGCCGACGGACCCTGCCCCGGCGGATCCACGCGCCCCGTCCCTGATCCCGCACCGCCCACGGGCGGTTCGCGCCTGCCTGCTCCCGACACGCAAGGAGCACGCCATGGCACTGATCGACAACGCCGTCTACGTCGCAGGACACCGCGTCGACTCGCCGTCGACCCCGTCGCGCGCCACCCGGGGCGACCTCGCGTGGATCGGGCTGCTCCGCCCCGAGCCGTCCGAGCTCGCCGCCGTCGCGGCCGAGTTCGACCTGCACGAGAACGCTGTCGAGGACGCCCGCAAGGGACACCAGCGGGCGAAGCTCGAGCGGTACGGCGACACCCTCTTCCTCGTCCTCCGTCCGGCCTGGTACGACCGCACCGCCGAGGAGGTCCGGTTCGGCGAGGTCCACCTCTTCGTCGGTGCCCGGTTCGTGGTGAGCGTCCGGCACGCCGAGCGTCCGGACCTCGCGGCACTGCGCGCCCGGTGCGAGGCCGACCCGGACTTCCTCGCCCGCGGGTCTGAGGCCGTCACCGCGGCCGTGCTCGACGAGGTGGTCGACGGGTACGCGCCGATCGTCGAGATCCTGCAGGAGGAGATCGACGCGATCGAGGACCAGCTCTTCGCCGGCCAGGTCGACCCCGGTGTCTCGAAGCGCATCTACCAGTTGCTCAGCGAGGTCCTCGGCTTCCAGCGCGCGACGACGCCGGTGCCCGCGATGGTGAAGGGCCTCCTGCGCGGTGCCGACAAGTACGGCGTCGACGAGGAGGTCCAGCACCGCCTGCGCAACGTGCTCGACCACGCCCTGCGCGTCACCGAGCGGGTCGACTCGTTCCGGGCGCTGCTCGAGAACGCCCTCACCCTGCACTCGACGCTCGTCTCCCAGGAGCAGAACGAGGCGATGCGCCGGATGACCAGCGCGAGCCTCGCCCAGGGCGAGGAGAGCCGCCAGCTCGCCCGGGCGGCGCACCGGCAGGGCGAGGAGGTGAAGCGGATCTCGTCGTGGGCCGCGATCCTCTTCGCTCCGGGACTCATCGCGGGCATCTACGGGATGAACTTCGACGACATGCCGGAGCTGCACTGGCGGTTCGGGTACCCGGTCGCGATCGTCGCGATGCTCGTCCTGATGGCCGTGCTCTGGGCGGTCTTCCGCAAGCGCAACTGGCTGTAGCCGCGAGGGGCGCAGACACGACCGCGTGACGGCCTGGAGGCGCGGTGCGGGGCCGCACCGCGCCCCCAGGCCGCCTTGCGGTCGCATCCGCCGACGATGGCCGCCGCCGTGATCGGTCCCGGGTGGCGTGGAGCGACGAGGCGTGCATAATGATCAGGCCCGGAATGTGAACGTGCACATCGACGTGCCACGACACCGGGCAGGAATGAGCAGCAATGGCGTCGACGCGAGCACAGCAGTCGCGTGCGCCCAGCATCCGCGACGTCGCACGGGTCGCCGGGGTCTCCCACCAGACGGTCTCCCGTGTCCTGAACAACTCCGAGGCGATCCGCGCCGAGACCCGCGACCGGGTCCTCGCCGCGATGGAGCAGTTGCAGTACCGGCCGAACCGGGCCGCGCGGGCGCTGGTGACGAGCCGGACGCACACGATCGGCGTCCTCACGGCGCGGCGGGCGCACTACGGCCCCGCGGTCGCGCTGCAGGCGATCGAGGACGCAGCGGTGGCCCGCGGGTACAACGTGACGACCTCGACGCTGACCGAGACGACCGACGAGGCGGTGCGCGAGAGCATCCAGCGGCTCCTCGACCTCGACGTCGAGGGGATCGTGGTGATCGCCCCGCAGCAGAAGGTGTTCGACCTCATCGAGGAGCTCGGCATCCGGACGCCGTACGTCACGATGCGGGCCAGCGTCGGCGAGGACCCGACCGCGCTCTGGGTGGACCAGATGGAGGGCGCCCGGCTCGCCACCGCGCACCTGCTCGACCTCGGTCACGAGTACGTCCGACACATCGCCGGACCCCAGGACTGGATCGAGGCCGACGCCCGGATGCAGGGCTTCCTGCGCGAGATGTCGGACCGCGAGATGCCCGTCGTGGCGCCGATCCTCGGGGACTGGACGGCCGACTTCGGCTACCACGCGGGCCGTGAACTCCTGCGGTGGCGGGACTGCACGGCGGTGTTCTGCTCGAACGACCAGATGGCGCTCGGGCTCGTGCACGCGGCGCGGTCCTACGGCCTGGACGTCCCCGGCGACCTCTCGGTGGTGGGCTACGACGACATCCCCGAGGCGAAGCACTTCTGGCCGCCGCTCACCACCGTGCAGGTCGACTTCGCGGAGCTCGGCCGGCGGTGCGTCGACCTCCTGCTCCCCCGGGACGACGAGCAGCTCCGGCCGATCGACATCGTCCCGCAGCTCGTGGTGCGCGGCTCCACGAGCGCGCCGCGCTCGCGCTGACGCACCGCCCTGACGAGTCGTCCCGACCCGGCGGTCCGACGCGACCCACCACCGGCCTGGAGGCTCGTGGCGGGCCCGCCACGCGCCTCCAGGCCGGTGCACGCAGACCGCGCCGACGTGTGCGGACATCCGCAACAGGACGCGGAAGTACCCCACACCGGGGGACGTGGACCGGCGCGTCGCGCCGGATGACGCGGGCCGTTACACAAACGCGACAATCCTGAATTGACAGCATCCGCACACCTGTGCGTAGGATTGCCCCCGTTCCAGCCGATGTGACCGTTCACATGGACCGTCACACGGCCGGGGCACCGGACGCGACAACGAGGTCCACGCAGGTGACTGCGCCCCCGCTGCCGCAGTGTCAACCCGAATGACTGCCGCGCTGGAGCGGCAGAAGGAGATGCACCGTGGCGTCAACCCCACAGGGCCCCGACCTGGCCACCAGGTCGGTGACCGCAGCCGAGACCATCCTCGAGATGCGGTCCATCACCAAGGAGTTCCCGGGCGTGAAGGCCCTCTCCGAGGTGTCGCTCGACGTCCGCGCCGGCGAGATCCACGCGATCTGCGGCGAGAACGGCGCGGGCAAGTCGACCCTCATGAAGGTCCTCTCGGGCGTGTACCCGTACGGCACCTACGAGGGCGAGATCGTCTTCGAGGGCGAAGAGGTCCGCTTCAAGGACATCAAGCAGTCCGAGCAGGCCGGCATCGTGATCATCCACCAGGAGCTCGCGCTGATCCCGGAGCTCTCGATCACCGAGAACCTGTTCCTCGGCAACGAGCCGTCGAAGTTCGGCGTGATCGACTGGACGAGCGCCCAGCTCCGCGCGCAGGACCTGCTCGCCCGCGTCGGCCTCGCCGAGGACCCGGACACGCAGATCAAGAACATCGGCGTCGGCAAGCAGCAGCTCGTGGAGATCGCGAAGGCCCTGCACAAGGACGTCAAGCTCCTCATCCTCGACGAGCCCACCGCCGCGCTGAACGAGAACGACTCCCAGCACCTGCTCGACCTCATCGTCGGGCTGAAGGCCAAGGGCATCTCGAGCATCATCATCAGCCACAAGCTCAACGAGATCGAGCAGATCGCGGACAGCATCACGATCATCCGCGACGGCAAGACGATCGAGACCCTCAACGTGAAGGGCGACGGCGTCAACGAGGACCGCATCATCCGCGGGATGGTCGGCCGGTCGCTCGAGAGCCGCTTCCCGGACCGCACCCCGAAGATCGGCGAAACGTTCTTCGAGGTCCGCAACTGGACCGTGCAGCACCCGCTCGACCCGTCGCGCCTGGTCTGCAAGGGCTCGAACTTCCACGTCCGTCGCGGTGAGATCGTCGGCTTCGCGGGCCTCATGGGCGCCGGCCGCACCGAGCTCGCGATGAGCATCTTCGGTCGTTCCTACGGCACCTGGCTCGGCGGCGAGATCGTCAAGGACGGCCGCACGATCGAGGTGAAGAACGTCCAGCAGGCGATCGAGCACGGCATCGGCTACGTCTCCGAGGACCGCAAGGCGCTCGGCCTGAACCTGCTCGACACGGTCAAGCGCAGCACCGTCTCCGCTGACCTGCCGAAGATCTCGAAGGCCGGCGTCGTCGACTCCCTCGAGGAGTACAACGTCGCCGACAAGTACCGGAAGCTGCTCCGCACGAAGGTGCCGACCGTCGAGGAGAACGTCGGGAAGCTCTCCGGCGGGAACCAGCAGAAGGTCGTCCTGTCGAAGTGGATGTTCACCGACCCGGACATCCTGATCCTCGACGAGCCGACCCGCGGCATCGACGTGGGCGCGAAGTTCGAGATCTACGGCATCATCCAGCAGCTCGCGGCGGAGGGGAAGGGCATCATCCTCATCTCGTCCGAGCTCCCCGAACTCCTCGGCCTCTCGGACCGGATCTACACGATCTTCGAGGGCCAGATCACCGCTGACCTCCCGGCCGACCAGGCCGACCCCGAAACCCTCATGCGCAGCATGACCTCCGCGCGGAAGGGCGCCACCGTCTCATGAACAACCTGAAACTGCTCTTCGGCAAGGGCAACAGCATCGGCCAGTACGGCATGATCATCGCGCTCGTCGTGATCGTCGCCTTCTTCTGGTTCACGACGGACGGGCTCATCCTCGAGCCCACCAACGTGATCAACCTGTTCCTGCAGTACTCCTACATCCTCATCCTCGCGCTCGGCATGGTGATGGTGATCATCGCGGGCCACATCGACCTCTCGGTCGGTTCGGTCGCGGCCTTCGTCGGCATCATCGTCGCGCAGTCGATGTCCGTGTGGCACTGGCCGGCCTGGGCCGCGATCATCCTCGGCCTCGCCGTCGGTGCACTCGTCGGTGCCTGGCAGGGCTTCTGGGTGGCGTTCGTCCGGGTCCCCGCGTTCATCGTGACGCTCGCCGGTCAGCTCATCTTCCGCGGTGCGAACCAGATCATCGGTCAGTCCACCTCGGTCCCGACGCCGGACTCGTACAACACGATCGGCGCAGGCTACCTCCCCGACTTCGGCCCGGACTTCGGCTACTCGAACGGCACGCTCCTGCTCGGTCTCGTGACGATCGCGGCGCTCATCATCATCGAGGTGCGCGGTCGCCGTCGTCGCCGCAAGATGCAGGCCGAGGTCCCGCCGCTGTGGGTCTCCGTCGTCCGCACGGGCATCCTCGTCGCCGTCACCCTCGTCGCGACCTACCTGTTCGGCGCCGGCCCGGTCGGCACCTCGGTCCCGATCGTCGCGATCATCCTCGGCGTCCTCACGATCGTGTACGGCTTCATCACGAAGAACACGATCTTCGGCCGCCAGGTCTACGCGGTCGGCGGCAACGCCAGCGCCGCGGTCCTGTCCGGCGTCAGCGCCCGCAAGATCAACTTCTTCGTCATGGCGAACATGTCGGTCCTGGCCGCCGTCGCGGGCATGGTCTTCGTCGGCTACTCGAACGCCTCCGGTCCTGCCGACGGCACCGGCTGGGAGCTCGACGCGATCGCGGCCGTGTTCGTCGGTGGCGCCGCGGTCGCCGGTGGCATCGGCACCATCTCCGGGTCGATCATCGGTGGCCTCGTGATGGCGCTCCTGTCGAACGGTCTCCAGCTCATGGGCATCGAGTCGAACAAGGTCCAGATCATCCGTGGTCTCGTCCTCCTCGTCGCGGTCGCCTTCGACGTCTACTCGAAGTCCCAGGGACGCCCGTCGCTGATCGGCGGCATGATGCGGCAGTTCCAGCGGAAGGACACCGAGCAGAACACGGTGGCCGCCCAGCAGCCGCGGTCGATCGACGACCAGCCGGACAAGGTCAACCCCCAGTAGAACGTGGCGCCGGGCGGCCCGTCCGCCCGGCGCACGAACCCCACCACCACAGCACCACCCCTCAACGAAGAGAAAGCAATCTCATGCGCAAGAAGCTCATCGCCGGAATCGGCCTGGCCCTCGTCGCGGGCCTCGCCCTCAGCGGCTGCTCCGCTCGCGGGACCTCCGGTTCGGACTCCGCCAGCACGGAGATCAAGAAGGGTGACCTGATCGGTGTCGCCCTGCCGGCCAAGACCTCGCAGAACTGGGTGCTCGCGGGCGCCGCGTTCGAGAAGTCGATCGAGGACGCCGGCTTCAAGGCCGACATCCAGTACGCCAACGCCGGCAACCCGGTCCCGGACCAGCAGTCGCAGATCTCGGGCATGGTCACCAAGGGCGCGAAGGTCGTCATCATCGGCGCCGCCGACGGTTCGCAGCTCGGCTCGCAGGTGAAGGCCGCCAAGGCGAAGGGCGTCACCGTCATCGCCTGGGACCGCAACATCCTGAACACCAAGGACGTCGACTACTACGTGGCGTTCAACAACTACAAGGTCGGCCAGCTGCAGGCGCAGGCACTCCTCGACGGCCTCAAGGCCGAGAAGGGTGACGGCCCGTACAACATCGAGCTCTTCGCCGGTTCGGCGGACGACGCGAACGCGACGGTCTTCTTCAACGGCGCGATGAACGTGCTCGAGCCGAAGATCAAGGACGGCACGGTCAAGGTCGTGTCCGGCCAGGAGACGTTCCAGAAGGTCCAGACCAAGGGCTGGCTCGCGCAGAACGCCCAGTCGCGCATGACCGACCTGCTGTCGCAGTACTACTCGGGTGACACCAAGCTCGACGGCGTCCTGTCGCCGAACGACACCCTCGCCCGTGCGATCCTCACCGCGACGAAGGCGGCCGGCAAGCCGAACCCCGTCGTCACCGGCCAGGACTCGGAGACCGCGTCGATCCCGCTCATCATGAAGGGCACGCAGTACTCGACGATCTACAAGAACACCACCGAGGAGGCGCAGGCCGCCATCGACCTGGTGTCCGACCTCTCGAAGGGCAACAAGCCCGACACCAAGATCGACAAGACGAACAACTACAACGGCGTCAAGACGGTCCCGGCGATCGAGCTCACCCCGATCCTCGTCACCAAGGAGAACGCGGTCGAGGCCTACAAGGGCAACGACACCCTCGAGGAGCTCGCCAAGAAGGGCTGAGTCCCCTCGGCACACAGCACACGGACGGCCCCGTCTCGCACTCGCGAGACGGGGCCGTCCCGCGCCCGGCGACGGGACCGGACGACGGCCGGGAGGAACGGTGCGGGCCCGCACCGTCCCTCCCGGCCGTCACGTGGTCGCGTCCTCGACGTGCGCCGCCCGCAGGCGGCGAGCCGCGGCGCACAGGTGCGGCACGTCGGTCCGCGCGGTCCCGAAGACGACCGCCGGGGTCGTGTCGAAGTACCGACGGGTGAGCCGCTCCGCGAGCAGGGACACCTTCGCCCACGGGATGCTCGGTTCGGAGGCGGTCACCTCCCCCGGGAGCATCCGCACCGCCTCCCCGATCTCGACCAGTCGCATCCGGACCGCGTCGTACACGAGGTGTTCCGGCAGCCCGTCGTCGCTGACGTACTCGCCGATCACCCCGCACGCCCGGATCACGTCGTCCAGGCGTTCCCCCGTCCCCCGTGTCACAGCGGGATCGCCTCGCGCACGACCTTCGGGTCCATCCCCGCGGCGTCCACGACGTCGACCCGGGTCCCGAGCAGCTGTTCGGCCTCGTCCTGGATCCGCATCAGCGCGAAGATGCCGAGCCCGCGCCCGAGGTCGACCATGAGGTCGACGTCGCTCCCCGGCCCGTCCTCCCCGCGCGCGACACTGCCGAAGATGCGCGGGTTGCGTCCGCCGAGCCGCCGCACGATGGCGTGGAGCTCGTTCCGCACGGCGGCCACCCGTTCCCGCAGGGGCGGCGGCTCCTCGACGGGTTCGAGCTCGATCGACGCGGTGAAGCCGGCGGCGAGCAGCAGCCGCTGCAGTGCGGCGAGCGAGGGCTCCCGGCGACCGTTCTCGTAGGTGCTGATGACGCTCTGGGTGACACCGGCCCGGACGGCGAGCTGCACCTGTGTCAGCTCGGCGCGGACGCGGGCGTCACGGATGAGCTCGGCTGCCGACACCGGCGGCGCGGGCCTGGGGAGGACTGCGGACATGCGGCCACGATACACAGAATGTGAAATTTGCCGGCCCATGTACTGCGGTTCGCCACAACCGGTTGCGGGGATTGCTCCTGCTATATCGCGGTGTGTCGTTGATCCGCGGCCGACGCGGGCCCGACGCGGGCCCACCGCGGGCCCGCCGCTTGCCTCAGTCGCGCGTGGAGACGTCCGTGCGGTGGAAGTTCTGCGCCGAGCGCGACGCGGTCGGTCCGCGCTGCCCCTGGTAGCGCGACTGGTACTCGGCCGACCCGTACGGCTTCTCCGCGGGGCTGGACAGCTGGAAGAAGCAGAGCTGGCCGATCTTCATGCCCGGCCAGAGCTTGATGGGCAGTGTCGCGACGTTCGACAGCTCGAGCGTGACGTGCCCGGAGAACCCCGGGTCGATGAAGCCCGCCGTCGAGTGCGTCAGCAGCCCGAGACGCCCGAGCGAGCTCTTGCCCTCGAGCCGTGCCGCGATGTCGTCCGGCAGGCTCACGACCTCGAACGTCGACCCGAGCACGAACTCCCCCGGGTGCAGGACGAACGCCTCGTCCGGGTCGGTCTCCACCAGCCGCGTGAGCTCCGGCTGGTCCTCCGCCGGGTCGATGTGCGGGTACTTGTGGTTGTCGAACAGCCGGAAGTACTTGTCGAGCCGGACGTCGATGCTCGAGGGCTGCACGAGCGACGCGTCGTACGGGTCGAGACCGATGCGGCCGTCGGCGAGCTGGGAGGTGATGTCGCGGTCGGAGAGCAGCACGCTGGAAGCCTAGCGGCCGGTCGTCCGCGTCGATATCCTGTGAGGCTGCCCAGGTCCGGGCGGCGAACGGGAGCAGGACGATGACCACCGCAGGCCGACCGCCGTACACCGTCGAGGAACTCGACGTCCCCACCACGATGGACGACGACGCCCGACGCGTCGATGCCTTCCGTGCCTGGCTCGACGTGTCCGACCGCGCCGAGGCGGACGTCCACGGGCTGACCGAGCTCGCCTGGACCGCGGAGGAGTACCTCCCGCAGTGCCACACCCCCGGGGCGCCGAGTCGGCTGTTCGTGGCACGGGACACCGCCGGGACGGTCGTCGGCTCGGCGTCGTACGACTCGAAGGACGAAGCGGGGACCACGAACTGCTGGCTCGCCGTCGGCGTCGACCCTGCACACCAGGGCCGCGGCATCGGCACCCTGCTCGCCGACCGGGTCGAGCAGGTCGCACGGGACGAGGGCCGCACGCAGTGGAAGACGTACGCGGTGTCGCGCCAGGTCGGCCCGGGGGCCGGCGACGGGTTCCTGCAGGCACCGACCGGGTACGGCGCCGTCCCCGCGGACGAGGCCGCGGTCCGCTTCCTCCAGGGTCGCGGGTGGCGCTTCGGCCAGGTGAACCGGATCAGCCGACTCGCGCTGCCCGCCGACGCCTCGGTCGTCGCCGCCCTCAGGGAGCGCGCGGCCGGTGCCGCGGGTGACGCGTACCGCATGCACGCCTGGACCGGTCGGACGCCGGAGCGGTGGCTCGACGGCGTCGCACTGCTGCACACCCGGATGTCGACCGACGCTCCGGAGGGTGACATGGAGGAGCCGGAGGACGTCTGGGACGCCGACCGTCTCCGCGAGCAGGAGGCCGAGCTCGAGCGGGCGCCGCGGACGATGGTGACGATCGCCGTGGAGCGCGCCGACTCCGGCACGCTCGTCGGGTTCACGCAGCTGGCCGTCCCGGACGCCCCGGAGCGCGCGGTCATGCAGTGGGACACCCTCGTGCTGCGGGAGCACCGCGGACACCGGCTCGGGTGGCTGCTCAAGGTGGAGGGCATCGCGTTCGTCGAGCGGGAATTCCCCGGACGCCCGTCGATCGTCACGTTCAACGCCGAGGAGAACCGGCCGATGCTCGACGTGAACGAGGCCGTCGGCTTCGTCGGCGTCGGCAGCGAGGGCATCTGGGAGCACCGGGACTGAAGCGGGCCCCGGCTGGCCGGGTCGGCGGACCGACCCGGACCGACCCGGCCCGAGCCGGACCGCAGCCGGTGCGGCGGACGCGCACCGAGCCTCTCCCCACCGGCACGGCCCGGACGCCGTTGGCGCGTCGCCCGGGAACCGGCGGCTTGGGCCCAGGCCTGGGCGCTTACCATGGGACGGTCATGACCGTCACGTCCTCCGCACCCCCGTCCGGAGGCGCGGCGCCGGAATCGGCGCCCGTCACCGCGCGCACGTCCACCGTCGCGACGGTCCTCGTCGTCGCCGTCCCGCTCGCCGCGGCCTGCGCCGTGCTCGGGATGGTCGTCACCGGAGCGTTCGGCTCCGACCAGCAGCTCGTCTCCGCCGGTGACCTCGTGACCTACGGCCTGCCGATCGCGCGTGCCGTGCACGACACGATGGCCGCCGTCACCATCGGCCTCCTCATCGTCGCGGCGTTCGCGCTCCCCGCTCGCAAGCAGGACCACGGGGCGGTCTCGAGCGTGCAGCACCGGGCGACCCGGTGGGCCGCGGCGACCGGCGGCGTGTGGTTCCTCGCCGCGGTCGTGAGCATCGTCCTGACCGGGGCGAACACGCTCGGAGTCCCACTGTCGTCACCGGTGTTCGCCCGGAACTTCCTGCTCTTCGCGTTCCAGGTCGAGATCGGCCAGGCGCTCGTCGTCTCGGCCGCAGCCATCCTCGCCGCGACCGTCGTCGCCGCGTTCGCCACCCGCGTGACGACCCTCGCCGTGGCGACCGTCCTCGCCCTGTTCGCACTGCTGCCACTGGCGCTCTCGGGGCACGCCGCCGGGTCGCTCGAGCACGCGAACGCGGTGAACTCGCTCGCGGTGCACCTCGTCGGGGTGTGCGTCTGGGCCGGCGGACTCGTCGCCGTGCTGCTGCTCCGCACCCGGACGAAGGGCGCGACCGGCCGGGTCGTGTCGCGCTACTCGACGCTCGCCGGGTGGTCGTTCGCCGCGGTGGCGTTCTCGGGCATCGTCAACGCGTCGCTGCGGCTGACCGGCCCGCTCGACCTGTTCACGACGACGTACGGCTGGCTGATCACCACCAAGGCCGTGATCCTCGTGCTGCTCGGCCTCGCCGGGGTCGTGCAGCGCCGTCGCCTGGTGCCGGCACTCCTCCGCTCGCCGCTCGACCGCCGTTCGTTCACCCGCTTCGCCCTCGCTGAGATCGTGTTCATGGCCGTGGCGATCGGCGTCTCGGTCGCGGTGTCGCGCTCGCAGCCGCCGATCCCGCAGACGCCGGAGACCGGGGACGACACCCGCTCCGGGCTCATCGGCTACCCGTACCCGCCGACCCAGACCCTGCACACGTACTTCACCGAGTGGCACTGGGACTGGGTGTGGGCAGCCCTCGCCGTGACCGGTGCCGGCTGGTACCTGCTCGCGGTGCGGAAGCTCCGGAAGCGCGGGGACAAGTGGCCCGTCGGGCGCACGATCGCCTGGCTGATCGGGTGCGCGCTGTTCATCTGGACGACCTCGGGCGGCCCGGCCGTCTACGGGATGATCCACTTCTCGTCGCACATGGTGCAGCACATGCTGCTCATGATGTTCGTGCCGCTGCCGCTCGTCCTCGGCGGCCCGGTGTTGCTCGCCCTCCGGACGCTGCCGGTGCGCAACGACGGCTCCCGCGGGGCCCGCGAGTGGCTCATGCTCTTCGTGCACTCCCGCTACATGCAGTTCATGGCGAAGCCAGCGGTCGCCGGGGTGATCTTCGCCGGCTCCCTCGTGGTGTTCTACTTCACGCCCGCGTTCGAGTACGCGATGCAGTCGCACGAGTGGCACGTCGTGATGGTCGTGCACTTCGTCCTCAGCGGGTACCTCTTCTTCTGGGTCTTCGTCGGTATCGACCCCGGCCCCGCCCGCCCGCAGTACCCGATCCTCATCATCGCCCTGCTCGCGACGCTGGCCTTCCACGCGTTCTTCGGTGTCGCGGTGATGACCTCGGCGTCGGTGTTCGCGTCCGACTGGTTCCACGCGCTCGGGCAGACGAACGACGCGGCGCTCCTGGCCGACCAGCACACGGGCGGCGGGATCGCGTGGGGTGCGGGTGAGCTGCCGATGGTGTTCGTCGCGCTGCTCGTGGTGCGGAACTGGGTGCGGTCGGATGCGCGGGACGCCAAGCGTCTCGACCGCAAGGCCGACCGCGACGGGGACGCCGACCTCAAGGCGTACAACGATCGGCTCGCGGCGCTGCGCGACCGCGACTGAGCGGCGGCAGGCGCGGGCGGTGCGCCCGGTGCGCCCGGCGCGTCCGGTGCGCTTCGCGTTCGCACAACCAAAGTCGGCTCGAACCGCGCTTTCCCGTGGTGTCGATGGACTTTGGTTGTGCGCCGATGGCCGCGGGGGCCGGGGCGGCCGCGCCCGGCGGCGCCGCCGCGCCAGCGCGTCAGTCGCCGTGCACGAGGCACACGGCGTCGAGGTCCATCGCCGCCTCGAGCGCCGCCGAGATCCCCGACTCGCCGTCCGGCCCCGCGGGGGTCACCACGTCCACCCACCACAGCGGCACCTCGAGCGTCGGAGCCTCCGGCAGGATCCGCTCGACCTCGTCGAAGGCGTCCACCCGGCGGACACCGAGCACCGTCAGCACCGGGTGCGTCGCGTCCCGGCAGACCTGCATCACCGGCCCGTCGTCGAGCGCGCGGACACCCCACGTCTCGTCATGCAGCAGCAGCGCCTCGGCCACGTCGCGGATCTCCACGGGCCGACGACAGAGGAGGGTCACCTCACGCGGCACCGGGACCTCCGCTGACCGGTGCTCCCACGTGGCCGTCCTCGTGCGCCGGGTCGAGCGGAGCGCCGCCGACGAGCTGCAGGAAGCGGTCTTCGTCGATGCGGTCGAGGAACGCTTCGAGCGCCTCCCACCCGTGCTCGAACCGGACGATGAGCCCGGCGTCCCCGCCGGACCCGGTGGACCCGGTGGACCCGGTGGAACCATCGGACGCGTCCGAGCCCGCGGACGCAGCGGTCCCGAACGTCGTGGTCGACGTGTGCGGCGGCGGCCACTCCCCGTCGCGGTCCAGGAACGCGGTGGCCTCGGGTCCGACGACCACCGCGAGTGGCGACGGCTCACCGTGCGAGACCGCCCGCACGAGGTGGTCCGCGTCACCGCGACGCTGCATGACGACGCCGAACACCGGCTCCACCTCGTCGGCGACCCGCTGGACGGCGTCGAACAGACGTGGGGCGAGCGACGGGTCGGCGTGCTCCTCCGGCACCGTGAGCACCGCCGACATGGTCTCGATCACGACCCCGTCCTGCAGGTGCGCGGTCATCGTCGCCGAGAACCCGTCGCCGATCGCGTACGAGGTGGAGACGCCCGGCGCCTCGTGCTTCGCGTACTGCGTCACGACCCAACGGTCCCACGGCACGGTCAGGGGCTCGGCGGTCCCCCAGCGGGTCGGACACGCACCGACGGTGTCGCAGAGCGCCTCGATGGCGGACCCCATGTCGACCGCGCGCCCCTCGTGGTGCCGCAGCGTGAGGTCGATGCTGATCTGCCGCACCGAGTCCGACGACACCGGGTGCTCCGGCGACGGCGTCCCGACGAGTTCCGGACCGCGTCGGACGAAGTCCTCGACACCGGTCGCCGCCGCGCCGGTGCGTCCGTCACGCACGGACCCGTCGGGGTCGGTGACCGCCCACGCCGCGCCGTGCGCACCGAGTGCGTGGCGCACGGCCGGGGTCAGGGCCGCGCCGGCCCCGGTGCGGAGCACGACCATCCGGCCGGCAGCGGAGGCGCGGCGGAGCAGGGATGCGAAGGCGTCGGTCAGCCACACCACCGACGAAGCGGAGTCCACCACGATCGCTGAACCGACCACGTCGTCGATGAGGGGATGCCTGACCATCCGGTTCCTCCTCGGTCGTCCTGCCGCTCGGGTCCCCCTGGACGGTACACACGAGGGCGACACCTGTCCGTCACGCCGGTGGGCTCACAGCGCCTACACGGACACGGCCTGGAGGCACGGATCACCGCCGCCACGGAGACTCCCGGAGCGCGTTCGGCTGGCTTCCAGCGGAGAATCCGGTAGGGTTGTCGACGTCCCGCCGAGCGGGATGCGCGAGTGTAGTTCAATGGTAGAACTCCAGCTTCCCAAGCTGGTAGCGCGGGTTCGATTCCCGTCACTCGCTCCACTCCTGGTCTGACTGCGCCGCGAGCATGCGCTCGTGCGGACACACTCGTTCGCACGCGGCCGCCGCCGGCGCACTACGCTCGCCCCATGCCCGCCCACGAGCTCGCACCGGCCCACCTCGTCATCGGCGGCGGGGTCGTCGGAGCAGCAACGGCCTACGCCCTCACCGCCCGCGGCGAGCGCGTCGTCCTCGTCGAGCAGCACGGCCGCGGGCACGACCGGGGCTCGTCGCACGGAGCCACGCGGATCTTCCGGCAGGGCTACGCCGATGCCGATTACGTCGCCCTGACGACCCGGGCGCTCGCACGCTGGGACGCGCTCGAGGCGCGTGCAGGCAGACAGCTCCTCGACCGGACCGGCGCGGTGGACCACGGACGGCCGGAGGTGGTCGACGCCATCGCCGCGGCACTGGCCGACGCGGGCATCCCCCACGAGACGCTCACGCCGGAGCAGGCGGCCGAGCGCTGGCCCGGCATCGCGTTCGAGGGGCACGTGCTCACCCACGCCACCGCCGGACGCATCCGCTCCGCCGAGGCGATCGAGGCGTTCCTGACGCTCGCCGAGGCCACCGGGTCGGCGGACCTCCGCTTCGACACCCGGGTGACGGGCATCGAGGACCACGGCGACGAACTGACGGTGTCGACGAGCGACGGCGCGCGGATCCGCAGCCGGTCGGTGATCGCGGCCACGGGATCCTGGGCCCCCACGCTGGTCGGTGACCTGCTCGCCCGACGCGGGGCGCGCCTCCCGGCCGTCCGCGTCACCCAGGAGCAGCCCGCCCACTTCCCCAGCCACCTGCCGGACGAGGCGTGGCCGAGCTTCGTGCACTGGGCCGACGGCGACGACGTGTACGGCCTGCTGACCCCGGGCGAGGGCGTGAAGGTGGGCTTCCACGGAACGGGGCCGGTGGTCGACCCGGACCACCGTGACTTCACCCCGGCGCCCGCGGAGGCCGAGCGCCTGCAGGCGTACGTCGCGCGGTACGTCCCCGGTGTCGACGCCTCGAGGCCGACCTTCATCAGCTGTCTGTACGACACGACGCCCGACGAGGACTTCGTCATCGACCGCCGCGGACCGCTCACCGTCGCGACCGGGTTCTCGGGGCACGGGTTCAAGTTCGCGCCCCTGCTCGGGGAGATGCTCGCGGACCTCGCCCTCGGGGGCTCGCCGCACCCGCGGTTCGCGCTGACCGGCTGACCGGCTGCGCGCGAGACCCGGCTGGTCGCCGCCGGGCCGCCCCACTACGGTGGTCGGGTGCGCATCGTGGTGGCTCCGGACTCGTTCAAGGGCACCGCGACCGCGGCGTCCGTGGCTGCGGCGATCGCCGACGGCTGGCGGACCGAGCGGCCGGACGACGACGTGGTCCTCGCGCCGATGGCCGACGGCGGCGAGGGCACCCTGGACGCATTCGCCTCCGCGTTCCCCGAGTCCGTCCGACAGCCCGTGACCGTCACCGGGCCCGCTGGCACGCCGATCGAGGCCGAGTGGCTGCTCCTCCCCGACGGACGCGGTGTGGTCGAGCTCGCGGCGACGAGCGGCCTGCCGCTGCTCGGCGGCGAGCTGCTGCCCGACACCGCGACCTCGCGGGGCTTCGGCGAGGCGATCGTCGCGGCGCTCGACGCGGGCGTGACGGGGCTCGTGCTCGGCATCGGGGGCAGCGCCTCGACCGACGGGGGCGCCTCGGTGCTCGACGTCCTCGCCGACCGGCCGCTCCCCAGCGGGGGCGTGACGGTCCTCACCGACGTCACCTCGCCGCTCGTCGGGCCGACGGGTGCCGCCGCGGTGTTCGGGCCACAGAAGGGCATCGCCCCCGAGCGCGTGGCCGAGTTCGACGCCCGACTGTCGGCGTTCGCCGCACGCTTCCCCCACGTCGACCCGGCGACCCCCGGGGCCGGGGCCGCTGGTGGCGTCGGGTTCGGGCTGCTCGCGTGGGGTGCGACCCTCGTGCGCGGTGCGGACGGGGTCGCCGAGGTCCTGAGCCTGCCGGCGCTGCTCGACGGCGCCGACGTCGTGGTCACGGGCGAGGGACGGTTCGACGGGCAGAGCGCGGCGGGCAAGGTGGTCTCGGTCGTGCACGAACTCGTCGGGCAGCACGCACCGGGCGCTCGGGCGATGCTCGTCGCCGGGGCGATCGAGGCTCCGCTGGACGCCTTCGCCGCCGCAGCCTCGCTGACGGTGATCGCGACGCAGACCACGGGTGAGCCGACCGACGCGCTCCGCGACCCGCTGCGGTTCGCGACGATCGCCGGGACCCGACTCGCCCGGATGGCCTGAGAGTTCCTCCAGCAGGGGTGCCCCAGCGTGACCACCCTCGGTGTGGCGCGCTCCAGCAGACTTGGAGTCGGGGCCGGAACCGGCCCCTCCAGCAATCGACCCACCCCACGAGGAGACCATTGCGCACCGTCAACGCCTACGCTGCCCCGTCCGCCACGGAGCCGCTCGTCAAGACCACCATCACCCGCCGCGACCTCGGTCCGAACGACGTCGAGATCGACATCGCCTACGCCGGCATCTGCCACTCGGACATCCACACCGTCCGTGGTGAGTGGGGCGAGATCCAGTACCCACAGGTCGTCGGTCACGAGATCGTCGGCCACGTCTCCGCCGTCGGCTCCGACGTCACGAAGCACCAGGTCGGCGACCGCGTCGGCGTCGGCTGCATGGTGAACTCCTGCGGCGAGTGCGAGAACTGCATCAAGGGCGAGGAGCAGTACTGCCTCAAGGGCAACATCCAGACCTACGCGGGCGTCGACCCGGCCGACGGCAGCATCACGCAGGGCGGCTACTCGCAGGCCATCGTGGTGAACGAGGACTTCGTGCTCCGCGTGCCCGAGTCGCTCGACATCGAGAAGGTCGCACCGCTGCTCTGCGCCGGCATCACGACCTACTCGCCGCTGCACCACTGGGGCGTCGGCCCCGGCTCGAAGGTCGCCGTCATCGGCATGGGCGGCCTCGGGCACATGGCGGTGAAGATCGCGGTCGCGCTCGGCGCCGAGGTCACCGTCCTGTCGCAGACCACGTCGAAGCAGGAGGACTCGCTCCGTTACGGCGCGACGGCCCACTACGCGACGAAGGACCCGGAGACGTTCGAGCAGCTCGCGAACTCGTTCGAGCTCATCATCAACACGGTGTCGGCGAAGATCCCGATGGCGTCCTACCTCGGGCTCCTCAAGGTCGACGGCACCATGGTGAACGTCGGTGCGCCGTCCGAGCCCCTCGAGGTCCCGGCCTTCGCCCTCATCCCGCGCCGCCTGAGCTGGGCCGGCTCCGCCATCGGCGGCATCCGCGAGACCCAGGAGATGCTCGACTTCTGCGCCGAGAAGGGCATCCTGCCGGAGACCGAGCTGATCAGCGCGGACCAGATCAACGAGGCGTACGAGCGTGTGCTGTCCTCGGACGTCCGGTACCGCTTCGTGATCGACGCGGCCACGCTCGCCTGACGCGATCGGAGACCGACCGGGAGGCGCGTGGCGGGTCCGCCACGCGCCTCCCGTCCGTCCCGGGCGACAGCCCGTCACCGCGCCCGCACCCGCGTGCAGCAGCGCGCCGCCCGTTCATCCGCAGACCGCGTCGGCGTCGTCCGCGGCACGCAACCGGGTCGACGGAGCGGTCCAGCCGGAGGATGGTGGGGGTCATGTCCACCACTTCCACCCCCTCCCCCGCGGCGCTCGTCTCCGTGGCCGGCAGCGACACGGACTCGGCGATCCGTGACCTCGCCGGGATGTACGCGGGCAAGCAGTGGTACTCCGCCCACGTGGACGACGACTACTGGTACCGGTACGCCGGCATCGGCGACTCCCGGATGAGCGTCCGACGCTCGCAGATGCACGGCTACCTCCGCGGCGACGTCGCCGTCGAGGGCGAGGTGGTCGTCCAGTGGATCGACTCCGGCACCGCGACCGTCGACACCCACCGCGACGCGACCCCCATGCGCCTCGGCGTCCCCGTCCTCTTCCCGATCGAGCAGCGCTTCGAGATGGAGTACCGCGACTGGGACCAGCGGCTCGTGCACCTGCGACGAGACCTCGTGCTCGACGTGGCGGCGGAGCAGTACCTCGTCGACGGCACGCTCGGCTTCCAGCGCGGGGTCGAGCCGGACGCGTCCGCGATCCAGCAGTGGCAGCGGTCGGTCGCCGGTGCGGTCCGCGCCTTCCGGGAGGACGGCGCGGAGTCGCTCGCGTGGCACGAGGCCCAGCGCGGTGTCGCCCGGGCGCTCCTGGGTCTGTACCGCTTCCAGGCACCGAAGCTCCCCGAGCACTTCGGTGCGCGGAGCAACCGCCGGGTCCGGGCAGCAGTCGAGCACATCCACGCGAACGCCGCCCTGCCGCTGACGGTGTCGGACATCGCGCGCGCCGCAGACCTCAGTGTCCGTGGCCTGCAGGAGTCGTTCCAGCGGGCACTCGACCGGACGCCGATGCAGTACCTCCGCGAGGTCCGGCTGCGCCGCGCCCACGAGGACCTGCTCCGTTCCTCCATCGGGGAGACCACGGTCGCCGACGTCGCGCGACGCTGGGGCTTCAGCCACATGGGCCGGTTCTCGAGCGAGTTCCTGCAGCGCTTCGGCGAGTACCCGAAGAACACCCTCCGTCGGCGCTAACCGACCTCGTCGCCCGTCGGGAGCGCACCGCACCAGTCGACCGTGGACGCCTCGACGCTCGCCTCGAGCACGCCGGAGGTCGCGTCGACGATGCTGACCAGGTCGCTGGTGGCCGAGCGGGTGACCACGGCGGCGAACTGGCCGTTCGGCGAGGGGCACACGGCCGTGACGCCCGCGTCCGCGGGCAGCGTCACCGCCAGCCGGGAGGCGCGGGTCGCCTCGACACGGAGGATGCGTTGGTCGAGCGTCCCGTCGGCACGGACGGTGCCCACCACACGTAGGTAGGTCGCGTCGGTGAGCGGCGCGATCCGGCCGAGGTAGGGCGCACCGGTGCTGCCCGCCGGGGTGGCGACCGGTGTCCGGGCGCCGTCGGTCAGGTCGAGGTACTCGATGCCGGTGCCGGTCTCGACGACGGCCGTGGTGCCCGAGCCGACGAAGCCGTGCAGGGTGGTGGCGCTGCCGAGCCGGACCGCTGCTGCCGCTCCGCTCATGTCGACGAGCACGAGGTCGTCGCCGCTCGTGCGGACGAGGGCGCTCTCGGTCCGGGGCACGTACGCCCACTGGCCGACCGTCATCGGGACGGCGCCCGTCTTCGGCTTCCCGTCGGCCGCGATGGCGGTCGGCATGTGCGTCCCGGTCATGTCGACGACGTAGAGCCCGACGTCCGCGGAGCGCCCCGTCGAGGTGTCCGCGTACTCGAACCCGAACGAGGCGCCGTCGTCGGCGGCGTGCAGGGCGGTGACCCGGCCCGCCGAGGTCGGCAGCGTGAGGTGCTCGACCGGGACGGTGTCGTCCTGCACGCCGCCGGTGAGCGGGACGACGTCGACGGCCGACGCGCCCCGGCCGGCGTCGCGCACGACGACCAGCGAGCGACCGAGGCGTGCGAACTCCGTGATCCCGGTGTCGGCGTACACCGTCGTGGCGCCGCCGGCGTCGAGCGAGCGTCGGACGATCCGGTCCTTCCCGCCGTCCGACCCGGCAGGCACGAGCGCGAGGACGTCGGTGCTCCCGGTCCGGACCTCGGCGCGGAGGGTCGACGTCGAGGACTGCCCCGGAGCACGGACCCCGGACACGGCGATCTCGTACGACCGGTCGTACGCCAGGGGTCCGGCGAACTCGACCGCGATCGTGTTGCCGCTCGAGGTGACCGTGTGCGCTGCCGCCGGCCGGACCCGCACGTCCGCGGCCCGGACCGGCTGCAGGGCCTGGTTCGCGGTGAGGATCACCCGCTGCGCCGGCTTCGACACGAGCCCGGTGGCGTCGTAGGTGACGTCCCGGAGGCGCGGACCCTGCTGCGACCCGACGACCGCGGCGAGCGTACCGACGACGACGAGCACCACCGCGACGGCGAGGTACCTGGCGCGGAAGCGGTCGCGGCGGGGGCGACGGTCGTGGTCAGTACTCGTAGGGGTCACTCGGCTGCGCGATCTGTCGGACCGAGGACGCCTTGACGACGATCCTGGCGGCGGCGGACTGGTCGGGGTTGGCGACGAGCGATCCCCGCACGGTCACCCACCGGTCGGCGTCGGGGACGGCGCCGCTCGTGGTGACGCCGAGGCCGACGGGTTGGGCGTCGACCGCGCAGCAGCTGATCACGAAGCGGGTGAGCGTGAACGAGCCGTCTCCGGCGGGGACGACGAAGCCCGTGAGCTCCACCCGCTTGCCGACGAGCGCGCTCGTGTCGGTGGTCTGGCGGATCAGGGCGGCCCAGTCCTTGACGCCGTAGTCGGACGTGTCGACGGCGTCGCTGCCGAGGAGCGCGACGCCCTGCGTGCCGGTGGCGTTCGAGAGGGTGGCGGCGTCGACGCTCCGCTGCTGCGCGGTCCGGGCGGACAGGGTCGTCGGCGGCAGGACGAGCATGGCGACCGTGACCCCGACCGTGACGGCTGCCGCCGCCCAGCCGAGGACGGCCCGTGTGCGGCGACCCGCGCCTCCCGGCCGACCGCCGCGGTCGTGCGGTCCCGCTGCCGGGCCCGCGGGCGCGGGCGCACCGTCGGCCGCGTCGTCGTGCGTGTGTCCGCCGCCGGCCGGCTCGTCGCCGTGCGTGTGCCCGTGGCCGCGCGCGACGACGACGAGCCCGGCGACCGCCGGCGGCACGGCGAGCACGGCGAGCACGATCGTGAAGACCGCGTACCGCGGGTTGATGTAGAGGTCGAGGTGCCCGACCAGCGCCAGCCAGAGCGTGCACAACGCGACCGCGAGGACGGACCCGAGCCCCAGGGCGGCGGGCGCCGTCGACTCAGACGAGGACATTCATCACCAACCCGACGGTCGCGGCGAACAGGACGCAGACGACGGCGAGCAGCACGAGGAAGCGTGCGCGGAACGTCGTGCGGAGGAGGGCGATCATCTTGACGTCGATGATCGGGCCGATGATGAGGAACGCCGTGATCGACCCGGGCAGGAACGTCGACGCGAACGACAGGGCGAAGAAGGCGTCGACGTTCGAGCAGAGCGACACCGTCATCGCGAGGAGCATCATCGCGCCGACGGACAGCACGGGGTTCGCACCGATCGCCACGAGCGTCGAGCGGGGCACGGCGACCTGGATCGCCGCGGCCAGTCCGGCGCCGACGAAGAGGGCAGGCATCATCGTCGCGGTCTCACCGCCGAACTGCGCGGCGCTGTCCCGCCAGCGGTTCCGGGAGCGGGGCGCCCCGACGGTCGCGCGGCAACGGGCCTCGAACGCGGGCAGCAGCAGGTCGGCCGGGCGTCGGTGGGCGGCGACGATCCAGCCGACGAGGTTCGCGATGACGAACCCGCCGACGATCCGCACCGGGAGGATCCAGCCGGACCAGCCGAACGCCTGCGCGGTGCTGATGATCACGAGCGGGTTGAGGATCGGCGCGGCGACGAGGAACGTGACTGCCTCGGCGGGGGTGAACCCTCGGAGCATGAGGCCGCGGGCGAGGGGGACGTTGCCGCACTCGCACACCGGGAACAGCATGCCGATGAGCGAGATCACCGCACGACGGGGCACGGCACGCTGCGGCAGGATCCGTTCGAGCACCCCGACGGGCACCCAGACCTCGACGACGATCGACAGCAGGATGCCGAGCACGACGAACGGCAGGGACTCGACGACGACGCTGATCGCGAGCGTCAGGAAGTCCTGCACGACGTCCGGCAGACCCGCAGACCCGACGCTCGGCGAGACGATCCGGACGCCGAGGAGCACGATGACGGCGAGCAGCACGAGCCCCGGGCCGGTGAGGCTCCGGGCGGGGGCGGGGGTCGTGGCCGTGGCGGTCGCGCGCGTCACCTGCGCAAGGATAGGCGACGTCGACGGCGGCCGGCTCGTCAGCGCGCCGCGAGCCCGTCGAGGTGCCGGTCGAGGAGCTCGATCGCCCAGTCCGCCGACTCCCCCGGAGCCAGTCGCGACACGTGCATCGCGAGCCCGTCGATGAGGGCGTGCAGGCGACGAGCCTCGTACGCCCGTTCGGCGTCCGGCACCCCGACGAGGTGGACGATGCGCGCGGTCCACTCCTGCATGTCCGACACGACCCGGTCGAGCGCCGGCCGGAGCTCCGGGTCGGTCAGTGCCGCGTTGCCGAGGGCGAGGTACACGTCGAGCTCGACGAGCCGCTCCTCGTCGAGCGGCAGCAGCTCGAGCAGGATGCGGCGCGCTCGTTCGCGGTCCGACAGCGTGTCGGGCACCGCGTCGACCCGGCGGGCGGTCGCGTCGAACACGGTCTCGAGCGCGTGCGTCCGGACGCTCGCCTGCGTGGGGAACACGTACCGGACGGTCGACGGGGGCAGCCCGGCCTCGGCCGCGACCCCGCGGACGCTCAGCGCGCCGAGGCCGTTCCGGGCGAGCACCCGCGCGGCCGCGTCGGACACGGTGCGGCGCCGTTCGCCGATGTCGATGCTCCTCGCCACGGGGCCATGGTCGCACGACTGTGCTACCTTCTTTGTCGTACAGTTGTGCGACTATCCGGGAGGGAGCACACGTGACGTGGATCGTGTTGGTGCTGTCGGGCGTGCTCGAAGCCGTGTGGGCCACCGCCCTCAGCGCGTCCGACGGGTTCAAGAAGATCGTGCCGACGATCGTGTTCGTCGCGGGCATGGCGCTCAGCATGCTGGGCCTCGCGTACGCCATGACGGCCATCCCGGTGGGTACGGCCTACGCCGTGTGGGTCGGGATCGGAGCGTCGCTGACCGTCGTCGTGGCGGTGCTCCGCCGGCAGGAGGCCGCGTCCTTCGCCCGGCTCGCCCTCGTCTTCGGGCTCGTGGCCTGCGTCGTCGGCCTCAAGGTGGTGAGCTGACGTGGCCTGGGTGGTCCTGTTCGTCAGTGCCGCACTCGAGACCGTGTGGGCGACCGCGCTCGGCGAGAGCCACGGCTTCACCAGGCTCGGACCGAGCCTGGTCTTCGCAGCGACGATCGTGGTGAGCCTCGGCGCGTTCGGGTACGTGCTGCGGCACATCCCGATCAGCACGGCGTACGCAGTGTGGACCGGGACCGGTGCCGCCCTGACCGTGCTCTGGGGCATGGCGACGGGGGCGGAGCCGGTGACGCTCCTCCGGCTCCTCTTCATCGCCGGCATCGTCGGGTGCGTCGTCGGGCTCAAGCTCGTACCGGCGCGGCCGGCGCGTGGACGGGTTCGCCGAGACTCGGTCGCCCCGGCACGAGACTCGGTCGGCGCAGCGCGAGACTCGGTCGGCGCAGCGCGAGACTCGTCCAGCGCGGCACGAGACTCGGCGTAGGCGACACTGCTCGGGCTCCGGGTAGCGAGAGTCGTCGCTCAGCACGAGACTCGGGAGCGCCGGTCGCGGGACGCACCCCGTGGACGGACGGGAGGCGCGGTGCCAGCTGGCACCGCGCCTCCCGTCGGTTTCAGGGTCACGTCGTCAGACGGACGCGCCCGTCCACTCGTCCTCGGCGGCGACGTGGTCACTGCCCGCCGTGCCGGCGGCCATGGCTGCCGCCACGCGGTCCGCGTGCGACGGCGGGTCGGACGGCACGTCGGCCGGGCGCCCCTCGTCGTTGATCCTGCGCAGCTCGGGGACGATGTCCTCCGCGAGGATGTCGATCTGCTCGAGGACCGTCTTCAGCGGCAGGCCGGCGTGGTCGACCAGGAACAGCTGGCGCTGGTAGTGCCCGACGTGGTCCTTCATCGTCGCGTACCGGTCGATGACCTGCTGGGGGGAACCGACCGTGAGCGGGGTCTGCGTGGTGAAGTCCTCCATCGAGGGCCCGTGACCGTAGACCGGGGCGTTGTCGAAGAACGGGCGGAACTCGTCGACCGCGTCCTGCGAGTTCTTCCGGGCGAAGAACTGCCCGCCGAGCCCGACGATCGCCTGGTCGGCCCGACCGTGCCCGTAGTGCTCGAAGCGCTGGCGGTAGAGCCCGACCATCTGCTCGGTGTGCTGGATCGGCCAGAAGATGTTGTTGTGGAGGAAGCCGTCGCCGTAGTACGCGGCCTGCTCGGCGATCTCGGGCGTGCGGATCGAGCCGTGCCAGACGAAGGGCGGGACGCCGTCGAGCGGACGCGGCGTGGAGGTGAAGCCCTGCAGCGGGGTGCGGAACTTGCCCTGCCAGTTGACGACGTCGTTCTCCCAGAGCTGGCGGACGAGGGCGTAGTTCTCGATCGCCAGGTTGACACCCTGCCGGATGTCCTGCCCGAACCACGGGTAGACGGGGCCGGTGTTGCCGCGGCCCATCATGAGGTCCATGCGGCCGTCGGAGATGACCTGGAGCATCGCGTACTCCTCAGCGATGCGCACGGGGTCGTTCGTCGTGATGAGGGTCGTCGAGGTCGAGAGCGTGATGTGCTTCGTCCGTCCGGCGAGGTAGCCGAGCATCGTGGTCGGACTCGACGCGACGAACGGCGGGTTGTGGTGCTCGCCCGTCGCGAAGACGTCGAGACCGGCCTGGTCCGCGTGCTCGGCGATCGTGAGGATGTCCTTCACCCGCTGGGTGTCGTCCGGGGTCGTCCCGGTGGTGGGGTCGGTCGTGACGTCGCTGACCGTGAAGATCCCGAACTGCATGGTGTGCTGCCCTTCGCCATTTCGATACGTTTGCATCGACTTGCTGGGTACAACGTAGCGCACGCCCGTCCATTCCCGCCAGGTCGACGCTGTCATCTGCAGGACCGACGCAGGTCATCCCGCAGTGGGATGTGACATGCCGGCGGCCTCGGCAGCATGGAAGCGAACCTCGACGGAAAGGGCTCCCGTGCACTCCTTGATCACGAAGGTCCTCGCACTGGGCGCTGTCACGGCAGGGGCCCTCGGCCTCAGCGGCTGCGCGCAGTTCTCCGACGCCGCGCACGGCGAGGCGAGGTCGCACGCAGACGGTCGTGCGGATCTCCGGGACGCTCCGAGCTGGCTCCCGGCGGACGCGACCGACATCTCGACCGTCGTCGGGACGAAGAGCTCCGACCCGGCAACGGCGCCGAAGAGCATGCTCTTCACCACGGAGGACGGCGTCACCGCCGATCGCTGTGAGCAGGTACCCCGCATGTCCGCTCCGTCGCTCACCTTCGACGAGGCTCCGGATCCCTACGCCGCACAGGAGGTCACGAAGTGCGGCGCGTGGTCGATGACCTCGAGGGGCACCCGCTGGCTCGCGTGGACGCCCAACACGGAGGACGGGAAGTGACCTCGTCACGACACCGTGACGGGGTCCGTCGCCGGTCATCCGGTCGGTCGCCGCTGTCGCTGCGCGACGACCGTGCCACGCTCGGCGTCGCGGCGCTGTCCACCGGGCTCGGCACGCTCGTCGTCACGGGCTCGGCCGCCGCCGAACGCGTCGTCGAACTCGGCGAGCGCACCGGCCAGTCCGCCACCGTCGCGATGATCCTGCCCGTGGTCGCGTGGGTCTTCGTCGGGATCGCGCTGTACGTCAGCGCCGTCGTCGCCTCGAACACGTGCGCGACCGTCATCGCGGGCCGGACCAGGAGCCTCGCCCTGCAGCGCGTGCTCGGGGCGACGGGTGCGCAGCTGCGGAGCCAGATCACGCGCTCGGGCCTCGTCGCCGGGGTCGTCGGCTCGGTCGTCGGAGCCGTGCTCGGCGTCGTGGTCGCGAACGGTGCGCTGGCACTCGCCGCCGTCGCTACGGTCCTGCCGGGGGTCGGCCTGCTCCTGCCGGTCGCCGTCGTCCCGGTGACCGTCCTGGTCGCCGCGATCACCACGGCCGCGTACCGGCTCGGATCCCGTGCGGTGCTGACGATCCCACCGCTGCGTGCCCTCGACGCCGCCGCCGAGGAGAGCGTGCCCGAGGGCTCGGGCGCACGATCGCGCTGGCTCGTCGCCTCGGCGCTCTTCGTGGTCGGTGCTGCGGGGATCGGAGCCGCGATCGTGCTCGGTGCGACGAGTGTGAGTGCGCTGCTCCTCGCCGTCGCGGCCGGAGCCGTGTCCTTCACCGGAGTGGTCATCGCCACCCCCGTGCTCGTGCCCGCGACGATCCGACTCGTCGCGGCCGGCGCCTCCCGGAGCGTCATCGGGGCGATGGCCGCGCGGAACTCACTGCGGTCCCCCCGTCGGACGGCCCGGGCGACCGTCGGGCTCCTCATCGCGGTGACCCTGATGGTGACCTTCGCGGTCGGCTTCGGGACCTACGCGCGGATGCTCCAGCAGCAGTCCGCGGCCGACCCAGTGTACTACCGCGACATCGAGGAGCAGTTCGACCAGCTCGCGGTGCTGTTCGCGAGCCTGACCGGTGCCGCGGGCGTCATCGCCGCCGCCGGGGTGGTCGTCGTGACCGCGCTCACGATCGCCCAGCGCACGCGGGAGCTCGGGTTGCTGCGGGTCATCGGGACGTCGCGGCGACAGGTCCGGGCGCTCGTGCTGACCGAGACGGCCATGACCATCGCCGTCGCCGTCCTGCTCGGCGTGCTGCTCGGCACCGCGTACGGCTGGTCCGGTGCGTACACGCTCCTCGGGGCGACCCCGGAGGCGCAGCTGATCACCCCGGTCGTCCCCGCGTGGGTGATCGTGACCGTGGTCGCCGGCGCGGTGGTCACCGGGCTCTCCGCCGCCGTCGGCCCGGCCGCCCGCGCGGTGCGGAGTGCACCGGTCGCCGCGCTGCGGTACGAGTGAGCGTGCTCAGCGTGACACCGGCCGCGCACTGTCGGGTCAGGCGTCGTCCTCGAGGGTCCGCGCGCGCAACACCTCGGACTCGCGCCACAGCAGTGACGATCGCGAGCGCTAGGAGAACGGGGCGTCGGTGCGGGGCGCGGTGTGCATCCCGTCCGCGAACCACACCGCAGCGATGACGGCGAGGATGCTGACGCTCGATGCCAGCCGGCCCGCGACGAGCATCGCTGCGTGGTCGTGTGCCGCGCCGGACACCCCGACGACGAGCGCCGCGATGCCGACCGCGAGCGCGAGTCCGGTGGCGATGAGCAGCACCGCGCTCACGACCCGCCGGGGGCCGCGTCGTCCGTCACGGTCGCCACGCTCGCCCCGGTCCACCCGAGGCCCGACGGCACGGACGACGCCGACCCAGAAGAGCGCGATCGCCGAGGCACCCACGATGTCGCTCACCCGGTGCCAGCCGTAGACGACGGTCTGGTTCGCGACGAAGACGGCGTACGCGGCGCCGACGAGGGTGACGACGGGCCGGAAGCGCCTCGGCGTGACCATCAGCACGCCGAACAGTGCGGCCAGGGCGATCGTCGCGTGCCCCGACGGGAACGAGTTCGGCGTCGTCGACTGGGCGATCTCCGGGCGCACGGCGATATGTTTGACGAGCGTCGAGGTCGCTGCCGACGCGAGCACGACGACACCGGCTCCGAGCCCCACCGCCAGGCGTCGCCGGGCGAACGCGACGGCGACCATCACGACGACGAGCAACAGGATCACCGGCACCGAGATCACGTTGAGTGCCGTGTCCGACCCGAACAGGTCGGACTCCCGGACGCCGCCGAGTGCGGCGTCCTCCGCCCGCTGACCGAGCGGCGTCAGGACGGCGACCGCGTACACGAGAGGCACGATCACGAACCCGAGAACCGCGAGCAGCGCCCACCGTCCCCGCCGCGAGACGACTGGGCCTGGCACAGGTGTTCGCGTCACCGGTCTGGTCCTCCTCGGGGTACTGCTGGCAGGGGTCGTCGTCCGGCTCGTCGGCCGCTTCCGCGGGCGTCCAGCGGACGGGGGCGGGCAGGCCGTCCGATTCGGTCGGTCGGGGTCCGACACGATACCGTTGACGAGCAGGTCGAACGCTGGGAACGCGGCGGAACGACGGCCTGCTGGCAACGCGCTGGCGTACTCGTCGCCCGCCGTGTACGAGGAGGAAACCGAAGTGGCAGTCAAGGAACCGGGCATCACCGCTTCTCCGAACCGGGGCCTGGCCCTGACCGTCGGCGCGATCCTGGCGCTCTGGGGCATCCTGGGCTTCTTCTTCGCTGGTGAGGGTGGCCACGCCTTCTTCGGCAACGACGGCGGCTACCTCTGGGGCGTGTTCCTCGTGAACCCCGCGCTGTGCCTCGTCTGGACGCTCCTCGCCGCCGCGATGCTCATCGGTGGCCTCGGCACCACCATCGGGTCGCGCAACCTGAACCTCGTCGCGGGCGTCGTGCTGCTCGTGCTCGCGCTCTACGGCTTCCTGTTCATGAACACCTCGGCCAACGTGTTCGCGCTGAACACGGTCGACAACGGCTTCAACGCGATCGTCGGCTTCGTGCTGCTCGTCACGGCACTCGCTGCCGACCGCGAGAACCTCCGCGCGCTCCGCGCCGACCGCGACAACCTCGACGCGCTGCGTGCCGAGGCCGCCCACGGCTGACGCTCCGCACTCCTGACGCCCCGCCGACCCTCGAGGTCGGCGGGGCGTCGTCGTCGGGGGCGCGCGGCTGCGGCTGGGGCTGCGGCTGCGGCTGCGCACAACCAAAGTCGATCCGCACCACGGATCGGGGTGGTTCGGACGGACTTCGGTTGTGCGAACGCGGACCGCACCGGGCGCCGGAGCGCGGACCGCACCGGGCGCGTCCCGTGTGCGCGCGCCGGGCGCGGCCCGTATGCGCGCACCGGGCGCGTCCCACGGGCGCGCGCCGTCAGCCGTCAGCCGTCAGCCGTCGGCCGGCTTCGGCGCCTCGAGCTCGGTCGCGACCACGCGCGGCGCCTCGGACATGAACCGTCGGACGTCGAGGTCCACGATGATGTCCTGCGGACGCAGGGGTCTCGTCAGGTACAGCCCCTCGAGGGAGGTCAGCCGCGACAGCGCGACGTACGTCTGGCCGGCACTGAACACCCGGTTCCCGAGGTCCACCACGGCGCGGTCGTAGGTGCTGCCCTGCGACTTGTGGATCGTCACCGCCCAGGCCAGCCGGAGCGGGAACTGCTGGAACTCCCCCACGGTGTCCTTCTTGAGCTCCTTCTTGTCCGGGTCGTAGGAGTACTTGAACTTCTCCCACACGGACGGCTGGACCTCGAAGGACTCCCCGTCGACGTCGACCCACACGGTGTCACGGATGGTCGTCACGACGCCGAGGGTCCCGTTCACCCAGCGCTGGTCGGGGTCGTTGCGGAGGAACATCACGTGGGCCCCGGGCTTCAGCTCGAGGGCCTCGTCCGCGGGGAAGTTCCGCCCACCGAAGTCGCCGTTGACGTCGGCCCGCGCGGTCTTCACCTTCCCGGGCAGTCGATCGAGCGCCGCCTTGTTGATCCGCGCCACGGTGTCGTTCCGCGTCGCGAGGGTGATCGCGTCGTCGGGCGCCGGCCGCGCCCCCGCGGTGTTGAGCTGTCCGGCGATGTCCGCCGTCACCCGCCCGTGCCGCACGGCGGTCAGCATCGCGGCGAAGGCGTCGTCGCGCTGCCGGTGCACGGTCGCGAGTTCGACGATGTGGAGCTCGGCCTCGAGCCAGACCTTCGCGTCGAAGAACCACATCGAGCGGTAGTGGTCGGTGAAGTACGCGCGCTCGTCCCCGTCGCCCGGCACCGGCGGGAGCTGGTACGGGTCGCCGAACATGACGACCTGCACGCCGCCGAACGCCTCGAACTGCCGACCGCGCGCCTTCCGGAGCGAGCGGTCCATCGCGTCGAGGAGGTCGGCGTTCACCATCGAGACCTCGTCGATCACGAGGGTGTCGATCGTGTTGAGGAGCTTGCGGGTGTCCGGCCCCTGCCGGAGCTCGGCGTCGGCGATGAGCCCGATCGGGAGCCGGAACAGCGAGTGGATCGTCTGCCCCCCGACGTTCAGCGCAGCGACACCGGTCGGCGCGCAGATCACGACCTGCTTCTCGGTGTGCCAGGACAGGTGGTTCAGCAGCGTCGACTTGCCGGTCCCTGCGCGGCCGGTGATGAACACGTGGTCGCGCGTGTGCTCGATGTAGTCGAAGACCGCGCGCTGTTCGGCGCTGAGCTCGACGGTCACGGCGCGTCCGCCCCGTGGTCGCTGCTCGGCCGGGAGGCACGGGTCGCCCTCGCCTCCGCACCCGCCTCGTCGGCGTGGCCGGCCCGGGCGGCCTCGCCGTCATCGCTCACGTCGTCGAAGTCGTCCTCGGGGTCTGCGACGCGGCTCGACGTCGAACCTCGGTCCCGACGTCGAACCCCGCGATCGCCCGGCGCGACGTCGGCTCCGAGGTTCGACCCGGCCGCCCCGTCGTGCACGATCGACGGGACCGACGCCCCGACCTCGGCGTCCGTCGCGGCCCGGTCCCGCCGCAGCCGGACGAGCACCACCACGACGACGAGCACCACGACCGCGACCCCGGACGCCACGAGCAGCGTGCCGGCACGCGCCTGGTCCGCGTACGGGTCGGGCCCCCACGTCCGGCCCATCGCCCCGAACCAGGACGCCTGCAGGAGCCCGAGCGGCCCCTGCACCGCGATGCCGAGCGAGACGAGACCCGCTGCGACCACGACGGCACCGATGATCCGCACGACGGCGGCCGACGTCGACGCGCGCCGTGCACCGGCTGCGACGGGGGTCAGCAGGCCGGGCAGTGCGAGCAGCCCGACGAGCAGGAAGACCACGTCGATCACGGTGCGACCGGTGGAGTCGCTCACCGACCACCGCAGGACCTGCGTCGCGGCGTACGCCCACCACACGGCGGCGAGGAGCAGGAACGCCGGGAACGGCTGGACGAGGTAGCGCACGACGGCGTTGTCGACGAGGAGGTCGGTCCACTCGCGGACGCCGGTGCTGCCGTCGCGTCGCTGGTGCACCGCCGCCCGGATCAGCTGCACGGGCGCGGCCGCCCAGGCGAGCGCCGGGACGACGAGTCCGAGCAGCACGTGGGCGCCGACGTTCGCGGAGACGAGGAAGCGGTCGTAGGTGTGGAGCGAGCCCGAGGTCGCGACCACGAGGCACACGACGGCGATGCCCGCGGCGACCGAGCGCCGGACGGGCCAGGGTTCCCCGCGACGACGCAGCCGCACGACCCCGGCTGCGTACGTCGCGGCGAGCAGGACGGCCGCCATGAGCCAGAAGAGGTCGATGTTCCACGCGGTCAGCCAGCCCCACGACCCCGGAGCGTGCGGGAGCGGGTCGTCCGTGAGGAGCTCGGCCGGTGTCGGGTCCGTCGTCTTGCTCAGCGCGATCTGGTCCGTCGGGGTCGCGGTCCGTCCGAGTGCCGCGGCGAACCCCGACGCGACGCCCATCACCGCGAGCTCGGTGACGATGAGCGCCCAGAAGGTCCGGCCGCTGCCCGGGCGTTCGGTGAGCGATCGGATGGCCCGACGGCGCTGCACCGCTCCGAGGACACCCATCGCGACGATCGCGCCGACCTTCACGAGCACGAGGACGCCGTACGGCGTCGCGAGGTTCGAGAACGCGCCGACGCGGATCTGCGCGGACGCGACCCCGGACACCGCCACGAGCACGACGCACCCGAGCGCGATGCTCGAGTAGCGGCCGATGACGAGCGGGAGCCGCTCGCCACCGAGGACCGGCCGGACGAGGACGACCATCACGAGCCCGCCGACCCACAGCGCAGCGCCGACGAGGTGCAGCCCGAGCGCGGTGACCGCGGCGTCGTGGCTCGCGGTGCCGGCGGCGTGCCCCTGCTGCGCGAGCGGGACGAGGCCGATCATCGCGACCCCGGCGGTCAGGGCGACCATGCCCCGCGCCCGCACGGCGAAGCAGAGCACGGTGACCGACGCCGCGACGAGGACGGTCACGAGCCACGCGAGCCCGAGGTCCGTGCCGGTGAGGAACACCCCCATCGACTGCCCGAACTGCTCGTCGAGCGAGACCTGCGACCCGGCGACGCTGAGGAACGTGAAGAACGTCGTGACGACGCTCGACACCGTCCAGAGTCCGGCGGCAGCGGCGGCGACGTCGATCGCGCGGTCCCACTCCGGCGCGGTGCGCGAGAAGCCGACGGTCGCGAGGGCGAGCCCACCGATCGTCGCTGCTGCGGAGAGGTCGACCACGACCCGGGCGATCGGCAGCCCGAAGCGCACGACGGCACCCGGGTCGGCGATGAGCGCGGGGTTCGCTCCGCCACCGATCACCAGCGCGACCAGCAGCGAGAAGAACGCGGCGAGCAGCAGCACGGCGGGGCCGATGGTGCGCGCGATCCGGTTCACCCGTCAAGCCTAGGCGTTGCCCACCCGGCCACAGAATCCGCCGGGGCGACCTGTGGGTGGTGATCCGCGCCTCCGGGCCGGTGGAGGGTGGACAGCCACCCGGACATGCGAAAGGGACGGCCGCAGCCGTCCCTCCCACCAGCAGAACCGTCCTACTTGACAGCAGCCTTCAGCTTCGAGCCGGCGCTGACCTTGACCGAGTCGCTCGCGGCGATCTCGATGGCCTCACCCGTCTGCGGGTTGCGGCCGGTGCGGGCGGCGCGGTGGGTCTTCTCGAAGGCGATCCAGCCGGGGATCGTGACCTTGGTGCCGTCGGCAACCGAGCTCGAGACGACGCTGAACAGCGCGTCGACGACGCCGTTCACGGTGGCCTGGCTCTGGCCGGACTCCTGCGCGACGGCAGCGACGAGCTCGGTACGGTTCAGGGACTTGTCAGCCATTGGATGTCCTCCTCGGACTTCTTCGGTATCGGTCGGGCCATCAGGCGCGATGCCCGTGGAACCGGGGTCGAACCTACCAGCCACCCAGGGCGTTTCCGGCCGACTCGCCCGGATTTCCGGGCCTGTCGCGGGTCTGGCGGGGCAGATGTGACCGATGTGACGGTCCGTGTACCCCGCTCACAGCCCGTACCGAGCGAACACCGGCGCCCCGCCCACGGAGCACGAACGCCCCGCCGAGGGAGCACGAACGCCCCGCCACCAACAGGTGACGGGGCGTTCGACGGGAAGCGGATGCTTACCAGGAGCTCTTCGTGATGCCGGGGAGCTCGCCACGGTGGGCCATGTCGCGGAAGCGGACACGGCTGATGCCGTACTCACCGAGGTGGCCACGGGGGCGACCGTCGATGGCGTCGCGGTTGCGGTAGCGCACCGGCGACGCGTCGCGCGGGAGCTTCTGCAGGCCGACGCGGGCGGCCTCACGCGACTCGTCGGTACCGTTCGGGTCCACGAGGGCCTTCTTCAGCTCGAGGCGACGCTCGGCGTAGCGCGCGATGACCTCGGCGCGCTGGTTGTTCTTCGCGATCTTGCTCTTCTTCGCCATGCTTAGCGCTCCTCACGGAAGTCGACGTGCTTGCGGACCACCGGGTCGTACTTCTTGAGCACGAGACGGTCGGGGTTGTTCCGACGGTTCTTCTTGGTCACGTACGTGAACCCGGTCCCCGCCGTGGAGCGGAGCTTGATGATCGGACGGATGTCCTGACCCTTTTTCGCCATCAGATCTTCTCCCCACGGGCGAGGAGATCCTTGACGACGGACTCGATGCCGCGTGCGTCGATCACCTTGATGCCCTTTGCGCTGAGCGTGAGCGTGACGTTACGACGAAGCGAGGGCACGTAGTACGTCTTCTTCTGCACGTTCGGGTCGAAGCGGCGCTTCGTCCGGCGGTGCGAGTGCGAGATGTTGTGACCGAAGCCGGGGGTGGCGCCGGTCACCTGGCACACTGCTGCCATGGTTTCCTCCTGAGTACCGTGCGGTCGGACGACCGCACCCAAGGTCACTTGCCTGGTGCGCACGCGCTGGTCCGGGGACCGGCGAGGGGGTTGTGCGCACCGCCCAGGCCCGATGACCCTGTCGAAGGGCCGGCGGACACCGCGCGACCGCGGCATTCGCGACGGTCGGAGGGCTTGGAACGAGCTGTTCTCCGCGCGGGCGCGGAGGACCAGGGGTCTACGTTACGCGAGCGTCGGGCGTGTCGCAAGCCGGAGCGGGTGGGTCCGGGTCGGCCTGGAGGCACGGTGCGGGTCCGGCGCGCAGGCTGCGGCCCGCCGCGCGTCGGGGCGCTTGGTCGCACGACGTGCCGCTCACGTTCCGCCCGAGCGACACTTCCTGCGACCACCGCAGGACGCAGGCGGCATGTCGAGCGACCAAGACCCGACACCGACACCAACACCGACACCGCGCGCGCCGCCGCCCCCGCGCCCCGCGCCCTACGGCCCGTCGGTCGGCTTCGGCGCGAGCGCCTGCACCATGAGCTCGCCGAGCTCCCGCGGCGCCGTGAACATCGGCCAGTGCCCCGTGTCGAGTCCCACGATCGTGAGCTCCTCCGTCGCCACGAGCTCGGCCGCCCACGCCTGGTGGTCGTTGACCATCTGCGCCAGGTCGGCCGCCGGGATCTCGCACGAGATCACCGTCGCGGGGATCGCGTGCCGCGCCGGGTCGCTGTAGTGGAAGGGGTCGGAGGGCACCGACGCCGGCTCGGGGATCGCGACGCGCTCGAACCGAGCGCGCACCTCGTCGGTCATGCCGCGGAGGGTCGAGGCCTCCCAGACGTCCCACGACGGCAGCGGCACGACCCCGTCGACCACGGGCAGCTCGTCGTTGACGCAGCCACCCTCCGGGCCGGGGAACGTGTCGACGTAGAGCAGGTGCGCCACGAGCGACGGCCGCTGGTCCGCAGCCATGTACGCGATCGGCCCGGCGCCGGAGTGCCCCGCGAGCACGACCGGCTCGTCAGCCGTCGCGACCTCGTCGAGCACCGCGACGAGCGACGCCACCTGTTCGTCGAGCGAGTCGCCCGCGCGGGTCACGGCCTGCACCGAGTGGCCGGCCTCGACCAGCACCGGAGCGACGTCGTCCCACGCACTCGCGTCGAGCCAGAACCCGGGCACCAGGATCACGTGCATGCCGCGCAGGCTACGCCTCAGAACGCGCCGCGGTGCACGCCGCGCACTCGCCGAAGATGTCCACGACGTGGCTCGCGTTCGTGAACCCGTGCTGCGCTGCCACCTCCTGCGCCCACCGCTCGACCGGGTCCGCCTCGATCTCGACGGTCCGCCCGCAGTTCCGGCAGATGAGGTGGTGGTGGTGCTCGGCGGTCGTGCAGGCACGGTAGAGCGACTCGCCGTCCTGCTGCAGCGAGTCAGCGTCCCCATCGGACGCCAGGTCGGCCAACGCCCGGTAGACGGTCGCGAGGCCGATCGTGGAGCCACCCTCACGGAGGTGCTGGTGGAGCGCCTGCGCGCTCACGAACCCCTCGGTCGAGTCGAGCGCGCCGCGGACGGCCTCACGCTGCCAGGTGTTCCGCTTGGGCTTCTGCACGGCGTTCACGCGCTGACTCCGATCTTCGCTGCTGCTCCGGCACCTGACCGGAGGCCCGGATCACCTCCGCCGGTCCGCTCGCGTCGTGCGACGCGGTCGCGTCCGCGCTTGTCCTTCCGCGCTCCGACGATCCGGCACACCACCCAGATCGCGAACGAGATGGTCGTCACGTAGGGGCTGATCGGCAGGCCTCCGCCGAGGGCGAGCAGGATGCCACCGACGACGCTCGTCACGGCGAACACCGTCGACAGGACGGGCACGACGACCGGGTGCGAGCTCAGACGGAGCGCGGCGGCGGCCGGGGTGACGAGCAGGGAGAGCACGAGCAGCGCCCCGACGATCTGCACCGACACCGCGGTGGCGAGGCCGAGCGCGAGCATGAACACGATCGCGAGCGTCCGCACCGGGACCCCGGCCGCGGCCGCCACGTCCGGGTCCACGGAGGAGAACATCAGCGGGCGCCAGATCACCAGCAGCGTGGCGACGACGATGGCCGCGATGACGATCAGGAACGTCAGCTGGGGGTTGTCGACCGAGACGATCTGGCCCGTGAGCAGGCCGAACTTGTTCGCCGCGCGACCCTTGTAGAGCGCGAGGCAGAGGATGCCGAGCCCGAGGCCGAACGGCATGAGCACCGCGATGATCGAGTTGCGCTCCCGCGCCCGGGACCCGAGCACGCCGATGAGCAGCGCCGCGATCACCGACCCGACGAGCGATCCGGTGACGACGTTCACCCCGAGGAGCAGCGACGCCGAGGCACCGGCGAACGAGAGCTCCGAGATGCCGTGCACCGCGAACGGCATGTTCCGGGCGACGACGAAGGGACCGATGAGTCCGCCGACGATGCCGAGCACCGCGCCCGCCCAGATCGAGTTCTGCACGAGCACGAGGAGCTCGCCGTAGTCCTGGAAGGAGAAGACCTGCGACCACACGTCCATCAGATCCGCCCCTCGTCCGTCGTCGGCGCGTGCGGGTCCGGGTCGCAGTGGTGGTCGTGCGCGGCCTCGTTCGCGCCGACGATCACGATGCGTCCCATGGTGCGCACGACGTCGACGGGTGTGCCGTACAGGTCGCTCAGCACGTCGGTGCGGAGGACCTCGTCGGGGGCACCGATCCGGAAGCGGCCGCCGGCGATGTAGAGCACCCGGTCGACGACGTCGAGGATCGGGTTGACGTCGTGCGTGACGAACAGCACCGCGGCGCCCTGCTGTCGGCGCTGGCGGTCGATGAGCTCGGTCACGCCGCGCTGGTGCCGGAGGTCGAGCGAGATGAGCGGCTCGTCGCAGAGCAGGAGCGCGGGGTCGGCCGCGATCGCCTGCCCGACGCGGGTGCGCTGCTGCTCGCCACCGGACAGCTCGGCGACCGGGGCGTCCGCGAACGCCGTCGCGCCGACCTCGTCGAGGATCCGGTCGACCCGGGCACGGTCGGCACGGGACGCCGCACGGACGCCCCACCGGTGCCCCGTGACGCCCTGCGCGACCATGTCCCGGGCGCGGAGCGGCGTCCCCGCCTCCATCAGCCGCTGCTGCGGGATGTAGCCGATGCGACGGTGACCGCGGCGGACGGGCTGGCCGAGGAACGTCATGCTGCCGCTCGTCAGCGCCTGTTGGCCGAGGACGGTCCGGAGCAGCGAGGTCTTGCCGGCGCCGTTCGGTCCGAGGACCGCGACGAACTCCCCCGGCGCGACGTCGAGGTCGAGGCCGTCCCAGAGCTTCCGCGAGCCGTAGGAGAGCCCGGCGTCGCGGAGCGTGAGCACGGCGGAACCGCCGCTGCGTGGTGCAGCGGCGGTCCGTTCGGGGGCCTGGACGGTCACTTCGCCAGCGCCGCCTTCACCTCGTCGATGTTCGCCTGCTGCCACGAGACGTAATCATCCCCCTTCGGGAGGGTCTCCGTGACACCGACCACCGGGACACCGGCCTTCTCGGCGGCCTGCTTGACCTGCTCGGTCTCCGCGCTCGACGTCTGCTCGTTGTAGGCGAGGAGCTTCACGGTTTTGCTGCTGAACAGCTTGAGCGTGTCGTTGAGGGCGGCCGGCGGCACGTCGTCGCCCTCCTCGATCGCCTCGGAGAACTTCTCCGGGGTGACGTTGTCGAGGCCGATCGCGTCGAAGAGGTAGCCCGGGACCGGCTCGGTGTACGCGACCTTCTCCCCGTCGTACTGCGTCTTGAGCGACGCGGTCTGCGACTCGAGTTGGTCGAGCTTGCCGGTGAGGGTCTTCGCGTTGGCCTCGAACGTGCTCTTGCCCGAGCTGTCGAGGTCGCCCAGGCGGGTGGCGACGTCGTCCACCAGCTTCACCATCGTCGGGTAGTCGTAGAACACGTGCTCGTTGAACTCGGCGTCGCCGCCCTTGTCGAGCCCGGAGAGCTTCACCACGTTGATCGTGTCGGCCTTCGTGTTCGAGGCGTCTGCGAGGGTGGTCATGAAGTCGTCGTACCCGCCGCCGTTCTCGATGAGGAGGTCGGCCTTCGACACCGCGAGCTGCGTCTTCGCGCTCGACTCGAACGAGTGCGGGTCCTGGGAGGGGTCGTCGAGGATGCTCGTCACCGACACGTCGTCGCCGCCGACGGCCTGGACGAGCGAGCCGTACACGTTGGTCGACGCGACCACCCGGATGGTGCCGTCCGAGCTCCCGTTGCCGGAGGCGGAGCTGGTCGCGCAGCCCGACAGGGCGAGCGCGGCGGCGCCGGCGATGAGCGGGAGGGCGAGGAGACGCTGCTGCATGACCTCGACGCTACCGCTTCTTGATAACGGTTGTCAAAATCAGTCGCGTGAGCGAACGGTCAGACAACGGACTGGAGGCGCGGTGCCGGCTGGCACCGCGCCTCCAGTCCGTCGGTCGGTCGCGTCGCGGAGCGACCGAGCTACGCCTTGGTGGCCGCGTCGATCGTGTTCTCGGCGATCGTGTCCTCCTCGCGGCCGGGCGTGCGGAGGTTCCACTTCTTGATCACGAACGAGAACAGGAAGTAGTAGATCACCGCGTAGCCGAGGCCGATCGGGATGAGCCAGATCGCACCGTCCGCCTTGCCGAAGTTCAGCACGTAGTCGATCGCGCCCGCCGAGAACGAGAACCCGTCTCGGATGCCGAGCGCGTTGACGAGGGCGAGCGAGGTGCCGGTCAGGAACGCGTGGATGACGTAGAGCGGGAACGCCACGAACATGAACGAGTACTCGAGGGGTTCGGTGATGCCCGTCACGAACGAGGTGAGCGCGGCGGACAGCATGATGCCGCCGACGACCTTGCGGTTCTGCGGCTTCGCGTTCCGCCAGATGGCGAGGGCACCGGCCGGCAGGGCGAACATCATGATCGGGAAGAAGCCGGTCTGGAAGATGCCCGCGGTCGGGTCGCCGTTGAGGAAGCGGGCGATGTCACCGTGCCAGATCGTGCCGTTGGCGTTGAAGCTGCCGAGCTGGAACCACGGGAAGAAGTTGAGCAACTGGTGCAGGCCGACGGGGATCAGCATGCGGTTCGCGAACCCGAAGATGCCGCCACCGATGACGGCGTTGTCCGAGACGGCCTGGCCAGCGGCCGTGAGGGCGATGTCGAAGTAGCGGTAGACGAAGGACATGAGGACCGCGATGACCAGGCCCGCGGCTGCGGTGAGGATGGGGACGAGACGCCGCCCCGAGAAGAACCCGAGGAAGTCGGGCATCTTCGTCCGGTGGAACCGCGTCCAGAGGTTCGCGGCGACGAGACCCATCACGATGCCGCCGAGGACGCCGAAGTTGATCGTCGCCTGGTTCCCGTTCGCGTCCTTCACACCCGCGAGCACGATCGGCGACATCACCGCGAAGACCTGGTACATGACCATGTAGCCGACGACCGCGGCGAGGGCGGTGGTGCCGTCCGACTTCTTCGCCCAGCCGATCGCGATGCCGACCGCGAAGAGCAGCGGCAGCCAGGTGAAGATCGCCTGACCTGCGGCGGAGATGACGCCCGCGCCGGTCTCGAAGCCGGGGATCGCGCCGAGGAGGTCCGGCTGACCGATGCGGTTCAGGATGCCCGCGGCGGGCATGACCGCGATCGGCAGGAGCAGGCTCCGCCCGAGGCGCTGCGCGTTGGCGAAGAGCTTCGACTGCTTCTTCGGGGTCTTCTTCTCCGGCACGTCCGTGGCGGTGGTGGCGCTCATCGGAGTTCCTCTCGTCGTCGGGTGGAGCTGCGGGGGGGGCTTCGGGGTGGCTTGAGTCGCACCGCCGGGCGCAGGTACGCTCGGCGGAGACACCTGGCCGGTCCTGTCCGGTCATGACCAGTTCCGTAGTCTGATACCGGACCGGACGCATGTCAACCTGGTGCGAGATCCCTTAACGAGGAGGAAACGATGGCCGACATCAAGGCAGCCGACATCATCGCCGCGCTCGGCGGTGCCGACAACATCGACGAGGTCGAGGGCTGCATCACGCGCCTCCGCGTCGAGGTCGAGGACGGCGACCTCGTGGACAAGGCCGCCCTCCAGGCCGCCGGCGCCCAGGCCGTCGTCGGCGGCGGCACCGGCTGGCAGGTCATCGTCGGCCCGATCGCGGACAACCTCGCGCAGGACATCCAGGACGAGCTGTGACGGCGGTCCGCACGCCGTTCGGTGGTCCGGTCGTCGCACTGGCGGACGTGCCGGACCCGGTGTTCGCCGGGCAGCTCGTCGGCGCCGGGGTCGCTGTCGACCCGACGGGCGTCGAGGGGCCGGTGACCGCGGTGGCCCCGGTCGACGGCACGATCGTCAAGCTGCACCCGCACGCGTTCGCACTGCAGGGCGCCTCCGGCACGGACGTCCTCGTGCACGTCGGCATCGACACCGTGAAGCTCTCGGGCGAGGGCTTCGAGCTCCTCGCGGCCGAGGGCGACACGGTCGCGGCGGGTGACCCGGTCGTCCGGTTCACCCCGTCGGTGATCTCCGCCGCCGGCTACTCGCCGATCTGCCCCGTCGTCGTGCTCGGCTCCGCGCCGGACTCGGTACCGCAGGGCGCCGTCGGCACCACGGTCCGCGAGGGCGACGCGCTCTTCGAGGCGTAGGTCGCGGTACAGCTCCGACGAACACGCGAAAGCGACAGTCTGCCCCGCCGTCCGGGCGGCAGACTGTCGCCTTCGCGGGCACGATGCGACCGGCGCGGCTACGCGACCGCCTGCGGCGCCGTCGCGGTGACCTCCATCTGCACGCGGTAGCGGTCCGACCGGTACCACGAGCGACTGTGCTCGACAGGGCGGTCCCCCGAGTACGACACCCGGTCGAACTCGAGCACGGGGGCGCCCGTCTTCGTGCCGAGCAGCGTCGCCACGTCGTCGGCCGCCGGCTTCGCCGCCACGGTCTGCTGCGCCCGGTCGATCGGCGTCCGGTACTCGGTCGCCGCGAGGGAGTAGACGGACCCGGACAGGTCGTGGTCGAGCAGCCCGGGGAACGCGGACGCCGAGAGCCAGGCGTCGTCGATCGACACCGGTGCCCCGTCCGCCATCCGCAGGCGCTTGAGGTGGTACGCGGTCTCGTCCTCGGCGAGCCGGAGCGCGGCGACGGTGTCCGTCGGCGGCACGCGCTCCTCACGGACGAGGACGACCGTGGTCGGGACGTGCCCGAGCGCCCGCATCTCCTCCGTGAAGGACGCGAGGTGCAGCGTCGACTGCACGGGCCGGTGGGCGACGAACGTGCCCTTGCCGCGGACGCGCTCGAGGTAACCCTCGTTGACGAGCTGGCCGAGGGCCTCGCGCACGGTGATCCGCGAGACGCCGTACTCCTGGATGAGCTGCCGCTCGGACGGGATCGCCGCGCCGGGAGCGAGCCGCGCGGTCGCGAGGTCGAGCAGGATGCGCCGCAGCTGCTGGTGCTTGGGTTCGGCACCCTCGGTGATGCGGGTCGTCATCGCTCGGTCTGCTCCGTTGCTGTCCTGGTGGTACGAGGGGTGGTCATGCGCGGACATGACCAGTTCCCATCACAGTAGCGAGTCCGCATCGGAACGCCAACGCCCGTGACATGATGACGGCCGTGACCTCGGTGGTGATCGTCGACGACGAGACGCTCGTGCGCTACGGCTTCGAACTCATCCTCGGGGCGGCGCCGGACATCGACGTCGTCGCCACCGCCAACGACGTCGACGCGGTCCGGGTGGTCACCGAGCACGGCCCGGACGTCGTCCTGCTCGACGTGCGGATGCCGCACGTGAACGGTCTCGACGTCCTGCGGGAGGTGCACGCCCTGCCCGAGCCTCCGGCCGTCGCGATGCTCACGACGTTCGACGCCGAGGAGTACATCGGGCGCGCCATGGAGCTCGGCGCTGCCGGGTTCCTGCTCAAGGACACCGACCCCGAGGCCCTCGCCGAGTACGTCCGCGTCCTCGCCCGCGGCGGTGTGGTCCTCGCACCCGGGGTCGACCGCCGTCGGCTCTTCGCGACGAGGAGCCCCGTCGCGGTCCCGCCGCTGAGCGACCGCGAGCGCCAGGTGCTCCGGTGCATCGCCGACGGCGCGAGCAACCCGGACATCGGGCGACGGCTCGGGGTGAGCACCGGCACGGTCAAGGAGGACGTCCGCGCACTCCTGGTGGCGTTCGGCGTCCCGACGCGGGTGCAGCTCGCACTGCGCGCAGCCGAGGCGGGACTGCTGGATGGCTGAGCACCGGGACCGGTCGCGGCTGGTGCAGGCCCTCCGGGCCACGGACGGGAGGCTCGACCGCCTCGTCGACGTCGGCCTGCGCTGGGCGCGCACCCACCGGGCACCCTGGTGGGTGGTCGACGTCCTGTTCGTCGTGGCCGCCGTCGCGGACGCCGTGCTCGACATCTCCGGCGCGACCTCCGTCGAGACCGGGCTGTCGCTCCTCGCCGCCGCGGCGCTGCTCCTGCGCCGCCGGCTGCCGGTCCTCGCGTTCGCGCTCACCATGCCGGGGCTGTTCGTCGGTTCGGCCGTGGTCGCCGCGAGCATCGCCCTCTTCACGCTCGGGGAGCGCACGGACCGACGCTGGCTCATGCTCGTCGCCGCCGCCGTGCAGTTCGTCGGCTTCAGCGGCTTCGTCGGCCCGCCGCAGAGCCTCGACGAGCTCGTCGTGTCGATCCTCTACGCCGTGATCTTCGCGCTCGGGCCGCTGGCGATCGGCTTGCTCGTCCGGACCCGCGCGCGGCTGACCGAGCAGCTCGCCGAGGTCCGGCTCGCCCGCGAGGACGAACGACGGCAGGCCGCCGAGGTCGCGCTGTCCCGCGAGCGCGCCCTCCTCGCGCGCGAGATGCACGACGTCGTCTCGCACCAGGTGACCCTCATCGCGGTGCAGGCCGGGGCCGTCCAGGTCGCGGGACGGGACGAGGCCGAGCGGGGGTTCGCCCGGACGATCCGGCAGCTCTGCGTCGTGACGCTGCAGGAACTCCGCGAGATGGTGCAGGTGCTGCGCGCCTCGGGCGGGACCGCGCGGGAGATCGCCCCGCAGCCGGTGCTCGCCGACCTCCCGCGGCTCATCGCCGACAGTGGCCTCGAGACCACCGCGACCGTCGACCTGCCGGAGTCGCTCGGACAGCCCGTGCAGCGCGCGGTGTACCGGTTCGTGCAGGAGGGGCTGACGAACGTCCGGAAGCACGCACCCGACGCCGCCGTGCGGGTGAGTGCCCGGATGCACGACGGCGTGGTCCTCGTCGACCTCGTGAACGGCCCCGCGCGTGCCGAACGGCTCGAACTGCCCGGCTCGGGGCTGGGCCTCATCGGACTCGGCGAACGCGCGTCGCTGCTCGGCGGGTCGCTCGAGGCCGGCCCGCAGCCCGGCGACGGGTACGCGCTGCACCTCCGCATCCCCGCCGACCACACGCCGTCGGGCGGATGAGGTCCGGATGGCCGATCGGCCACCCGAGGATCACGCCCCGGAGCGATGTGCCGGCACCCCGTCCGCCGCTTCGATGAGGACGTGGCACTCCCTCCCGTCCTCTCCCGGCTCCGCTCGTTCCCGGGGACCGTCGTCGTCGCGATCGTCGCGACGGCACTGATCGTCTCGGCGCGGATGATGCACTCCGAGCCGGACTTCCCGCACCACCCGCCGGTGGCGTGCCTCGCCCTCGTCGCCGTGGTCCTCGCGACGCTCGTCGCCGAACGCCGGCTCGGCTCGGTCCGGACGGTCCTCGTCGGGGTCGCCGCACCCCTGCTCGCCGCCGGCATCACGCTCGCCGTCGTGAGCCTCGGATCGGCACTCGGTGAGGCGCATGCGGAGGCCGCGGTCGGGCAGCCCCTCACCGCGCCGTCCACGGTCGCGGTGGCGCTGCTCGGCGCGGCGTCCGCCACGATGCCGACGCAGTCGCGGTGGCGTGTCCGCGCGGTCCTCTGGACCGTCGTGCTCACGCTCGTGCTGTTCGCTGGCCACGGGTCGGACCTGGCCCGTGCCCTGGCGACCCTCCTCGGGACCGCAGCCGGCGTGCTCGTCGCGCCCCGTGCCTCCCGGCCGGTGGAGCGCACCGGACGCGCGGTGCCGCCACCGCGGACGCTCGTCGTCGCGACCCTGAGCGCCTTCGGCGCCGGCACCCTGGTGACCCTCGTCGTCCCGCAGGCCGACGGCGTCCTGTCGCCGTTCGCGGACGCGATGAGCGACCGGTCGGTCGCCGCCGTGGGCGTCCTCCTGCTGATCGCAGCCTGGCTCGTCCAGCACGGCCGGCGACTCGGCGTGACGATCGCCGTCGGCGTCCTCGTGACGCTGACCGCGGTGCTCGCCGATGCGTTCCTCATCGAGCCGATGCAGGAGGGCGGCGTGCAGTGGCAGGGGCTGGGCCTCGACGCCCTCGAGTGGCAGGTCACGCTCCTCGGCGCGTGGCTGGTGCCCGCCACGGTCGTCGTCGTGGTGCTCGGGCTGCACGGCCGCCTCGTCCGCGCACGCTTCCGCGCCGTCGACGGGTCGCAGGCTGCGCTCGTCGAGATGCTCCGCGACGGGGACGCCGGCAGCCTCGGGCACATGGGCACCTGGCACGGCAACGCCACCTGGGTGCACCCGGACGGCCTCGGCGCGGTCGCGTACCGCGTGCACGGCGACGTCGCGCTGACCGTCTCGGACCCGGTGTGCGCCGCTGCGGACCGCGCCGAGGTGCTCGGTGCCTTCGCGGCGGCCTGCGAGCGCAACGGCTGGGTGCCCGCGTTCACGAGCGTGCACGAACCCGTGCGGGAGATCCTCGCGGCCGACGGCTGGACGTCCGTGCCGGTCGGGGTCGAGGCCGTGCTCGACGTCACCGCGTTCAGCCTGAGCGGCAAGAAGCGCCAGGACCTCCGGACCGCCTCGAACCGCGCGGACCGCGAGGGCGTGCGGGACGAGTGGACGACGTTCGCTGCGCTGTCGCCCGAGCACCGCAGCGAGGTCGAGGCGATCTGCACCCGGTGGGCGGCCGACCGACGGCTGCCGGAGATGGGCTTCACGCTCGGCGGACTCCGGGAGCTCGACGACCCGGACGTGCGGCTCATGCTCGCGATCGACGCCGAGGACCGCGTGGTCGGGGTCACGAGCTGGCTCCCCGTGCACGAGCGCGGTGCCCTCACCGGGTGGACGCTCGACGTGATGCGCCGCGGCGAGGACGGGATGCCCGGCGTGATGGAGTTCCTCATCGCCCGGACCGCCCTCCGTGCACGCGACGCCGGCCTCACCACGATCAGCCTGTCCGGGACGCCGCTCGCCGTGCACCCGGGCGCCGGAGTCCTCGTCACCCGGGGTTCCGCCGTGCTCGCCCGGGTCCTCGAGCCGGTGTACGGCTTCCGGTCGCTCCAGCGCTTCAAGGAGAAGTTCGGTGCCCGGCACGAGCCGCTCTGGCTCGTGGTCCCGACGCCGCTGCACGTGCCGCGGGTCGCCCGTGCGCTCGCCACGGCGTACGTGCCGGGGCTGCGGCCGAAGCACCTGTGGGCACTCCGTCAGGCGCACCGGCGGTCGCACGCTCCGGAGCAGCAGCCGGCCACGACGCCGCCCGCTGCCGCCGGTCGCTCGTGACCGTCACCGAGTGGCTCCTCGCCACCCAGCTGCAGGCGCCGTCGAAGCTCGTCCCGATCGACCTCGCCTTCGTCGTCGTCGCCCTGCTCGTCCTGCTCCCCGCGGTCCGGCGACGGGCGGCGGCCTGGCACTCCCGCGCCGCGTGGCGTGGTGTCGGGCTGCGGGCGGGGATCGCGGCTGCCGCGGCGGTGGTCGTGCTGCTCGCCTGCTGGGTGACGAGCGACGTGCTGAACCTGTTCGGCGTGGCGCTCAGCCCGGTGACGCGGATGTGGTGCGCGCTCGCCGCAGCGGCCCTCGCGCTCGCGGTCACGGCCCTGGTGCAGGGCGGGCGCTGGCGTCGGGCCGTCGCGGTCGTCCTCGTGCCCGCCGCACTCCTCGTGCCGGCGCTCGGGGTGAACGTCGAGTTCGCCAAGTACCCGACGCTCGGCACGGTCGTCCAGAGTGACCCGTACCCGGCGTTCGACACGGACGCGGCCCCCGCCGCCACGATGCCGGCCGTCGGCGAGGTCCGCACGGTGACGATCCCCGGACGCCGGTCGCACTTCGACGCCCGGCCCGCGATCGTGTACCTCCCGCCGGCCGCCCTCGTCCGTGACCCCCGCCCGCTGCCCGTCGTCCTCGCCTTCGCCGGTCAACCCGGTGCGCCGAGCGACATGTTCACCGCCGGGCAGATGGGCACCGTGCTCGACGCCTACGCCCGGGCCCACCACGGTCGTGCGCCGATCGTGCTCTCCGTCGACCAGCTCTCCGCGCCCGGTCGGAACACGATGTGCGTCGACTCCCGACTCGGGGACGTCGACACCTACATCACCCGGGACGTCCCGGCGTGGGCGGAGTCACACCTGCCGGTGACGCCGGACCGGTCGCACTGGGGGCTCGTCGGCTTCTCGCAGGGGGCGACCTGCGCGGTGCAGTTCCTCACCGGGCACCCGTCCGACTTCGCGGCGGCGCTGGCGATCTCGAGCGAGCTCCAGCCGATCGACCAGTCGCCGCAGCACAGCGCGGACCAGGCGTTCGGCGGGTCCGTCGCACGGTGGAGGGCCGCTGCACCCCGGGCGCTGATGGCCGACCACGCACCCTACCGCGGGCACGACCTCTGGCTCACGGCGGGGTCGAGCGACCGGGAGTTCACCGAGAACGCTCGGCTGCTCGGTGCCGCCGCAGCGCGCGCCGGCATTCGGACGCGGTTCATGCCCGCGCCGAAGAGCGGGCACGACTGGAACACCGTGCAGTGGTCGTTGCGCTCGCAGCTGCCGCAGCTCTGCGACGCGCTCGCCGACTGACCGTCGACCTGGCGCGTGCCCCCGAGCAGGAACGGCAGCGGCATCGAACCACGGAACCGACGTCGAACCGACCGCCGCGCCTGGTTCGACGTCGTACCCGTGGTTCGACGGCGCAGCGTGGCGCCGTGACGGGACGTGGCGGACGCCCCGCTCAGGCGTGCGCGACGAGCCAGTCGTGCTGCTCGCTGCTGAGGGCCCGGTCCGACCACACCTGGCGCTCGACCCCGGCGGGCGTCGGCGACGAGGTCGTGCCCTGCCACACCAGGGAGAGTCCGGAGCGCCGGAGCACGACGGCCGACCCGGCGTTGTTCGTGAGCACGCGCCCGGTGACGGGGACGTCCGCCGCGGTGTCGTGCGCCGCCCGGACCGCGGCGGCAGCGGCTTCGGTCGCGTAGCCGTTGCCCCAGGACTCCGGGACGAACCGGTAGCCGAGGTTCCACACGTGACCGGCGGTCATGTCCACCCCGGCGACCCCGAGGAACGTGCCGTCGTGCACCGAGCGGACAGCCCAGGAACCGAGGCCGTGCCGGATGCGTCCACCGATCTTGGCCTGGACGAGCTCGACCGTCTGCGCCCGGGAGCGGTGCCGACCCGCGGGCAGGTGCTGCCACGTGCGGGCGTCCGAGAAGAGCGCGTGCACGTCGTCGACGTCACCGGGCGTCAGCGGTGACAGGAGCAGGCGATCCGTTCGGATCTCCTGCGGGGGGACCAGGAGCTGGTGGACCATGCTCCGATCCTCACCCGCACCACCGACATCCGCGTGAACACCACGCGACATCCGCGCGACTCGGCTCGCCACGTGCGGCATCCCGCACGCGGAGCCTCAGTCGAGCAGGAGCGCCGGCTCCTCGAGCACCGAGGCCACGTCGTGCACGAACCGCGACGCCACGTCGCCGTCGACGACCCGGTGGTCGAACGAGGCACCGATCGTGGTCACCATGCGCGACCGGACCTCGCCGTCGACGACCCACGGCTTCGGCTTGATCGTGCCCATGGCGACGATCGCGACCTCGCCCGGGTTGAGGATCGGCGTTCCCGTGTCCATGCCGAAGACGCCGATGTTCGTGATCGAGACGGTGCCGTTCGCCATCTGCGCCGGGCTCGTCTTGCCGTCGCGGGCGGTGAGGGTGAGTTCCTCCAACGCCTGCGCCAGCTCGAGCAGCGACATGTCCTGCGCGTCCTTGATGTTCGGCACGATGAGCCCGCGCGGGGTCGCCGCGGCGATGCCGAGGTTCACGAAGTGGTGGACGATGATCTCGCGGTCGGTCCAGGTCGAGTTCACCGAGCGGTTGCGACGGACCGCCCAGATGACGGCCTTCGCGACGATGAGCAGCGGCGAGACCTTGACCCCCGCGAACGTCGGCGAGGCCTTGAGGCGCTTGACGAACTCCATCGTGTGCGTCGCGTCCACGTCCACGAACAGCGACACGTGCGGCGCGGTGAACGCCGAGGTGGTCATCGCGGTCGCGATGGCCTTGCGGACGCCCTTCACCGGGATGGTCTCGCTGCGGACCTCGCCCCACTCGGGCGTCTCGATGTTGCGGAACACGCTGGCCTGCTTCGCGTGCCGGATGACGTCGTCGCGGGTGATCTCACCCGAGAGCCCCGTGGCGACGATCTCGCTCAGTTCGACCCCGAGGTCACGGGCGAGTTTCCGGATCGGCGGCTTCGCGAGGACGTTGGTCGCGACGCTCTGCTTCCGCGGGCGGGTGCCCTGGCTCGCGACGGCGTCCGCGGTCGAGTCCTCACCCGGGTCCGCAGCGGCTGCGGCGAGCGCTGCGGCGTCCGCACTGGAGGCACGGCTCGCCTCCGCAGCGAGGGCCGCGGCCCGGCGGGCGCCCGGCTTCCGGCGGGACGGTGCGGAGGTCGCCGAGCCGTAGCCGACGAGGACCGCGCCGGAGGTCTCGTCGGTCCCGACGACGCCCGCGCCGTCGGCGACCGACGTCGGTGCCGCGGCCGCCGGCACGGCCGGAGCGACCGGCGTGGCGGCTGCCGCCGGGGCGGCGGCGGGTGCCGCGGGCGCAGCGACGGGCGCGGACGCAGTGGGAGCCGGTGCCGCCGGGGCGGGCGCGACCGACGGGGTGGGCGCGACCACGGGCGAGGCCGGGGCTGCGTCGGCGACGGGGGCCGCGCCTCCCGGCTGGCCACCGGCGAGCGCGTCCGAGTCGACCCGGATGATCGGTCGGCCGACCTCGACCGTGTCGCCCTCGGCGACGAGCAGGCCGGTGACGGTGCCGGAGAACGGCGACGGGAGCTCCACGAGCGACTTCGCCGTCTCGATCTCCACGAGGACCTGGTCGACGGCGATCTCGTCCCCGATGGCGACGCGCCACTGGACGATCTCGGCCTCGGTCAGGCCTTCGCCCACGTCGGGCAGGGGGAATTCGGCGGCGGCCACTACGGCTCCTTCGACGTCGTTCGGGGTCGGACGGGGGTCAGTACGCGAGGGCGCGGTCGACGGCCTCGAGGACGCGGTCGGCGTCCGGGAGGTGCAGGTGCTCGAGCTTCGACACCGGGAACGGCACGTCGAAGCCGGACACCCGGAGCGGCGGGGCCTGCAGCGTGTAGAACGCCCGCTCGGCGACCGTCGCCGCGATCTCGCTGCCGACGCTGACGAAGCCGGAGGCCTCTTGCGCGACGACGAGTCGGCCGGTCTTCGCGACCGAGGCGAGCAGCGGCTCCCAGTCGATCGGGGAGATCGACCGGAGGTCCACGACCTCGCAGCTCGTGCCCTCGGACTCGGCGATCTCCGCAGCCTGCATGAGCGTCGCGACCATCGCGCCGTGGCCGACGAGGGTGACCTCGGTGCCGGTGCGGGCGACGCGCGTGGTGTGCATCGGCACGTGGCCGTCGACGAGGTCGACCTGCCCCTTCGGCCAGTACCGGGACTTCGGCTCGAGGAAGACGACCGGGTCCTTCGACGCCACTGCCTCTTGGATCATCCAGTAGGCGTCGTTCGGGGTGCTCGGGCTCACGACCCGGAGGCCCGCGGTGTGGGCGAAGTACGCCTCCGGGGACTCCTGGTGGTGCTCCACGGCACCGATGTGGCCGCCGTAGGGGATGCGGATGACGACCGGGAGCGACATGTGGGCCGGCAGCCGGTTCTGCATCTTCGCGAGCTGCGAGGTGATCTGGTCGAAGCCGGGCCACACGAAGCCGTCGAACTGGATCTCGACCACGGGCCGGTAGCCGCGCAGGGCGAGACCGATCGCGGTGCCGATGATGCCGGACTCGGCGAGCGGGGTGTCGCGCACGCGCTCGGGGCCGAAGCGGTCCTGCAGGCCCTCGGTGATGCGGAAGACACCGCCGAGTTGGCCGATGTCCTCGCCCATGAGCAGGACCTTGTCGTCGGCCTGCATCGCGGCGGCGAGCCCGGCGTTGAGCGCCTTGGCCATTGTCAGCGTGGGGGTGGGGTCGCTCGGGACCTCGCCGGCGCCGGGGTGGGCGCGGAGCGTGTAGTCGAAGAGCTGCTCGGTGGTGCTCATCAGTGGGCGCTCCCCTCGAAGCCGGCTTCGTACTGCGCGAGCCAGGCCTTCTGCTCGGTGACGAGCGGGTGCGGCTCACGGTAGACGTGGTCGAACATGACGTCGACGGGCGGCGCGGTGAGCTCGACCGTCCGGCGGCGGACGTCGGCGGCGAGGTCCTCGCCCTCGGCGTCGAACGCCGCGAACTGCTCGTCCGTCGCGCCCTTCGAGCGGAGGTACGCCTCGGAGCGGACGATCGGGTCGCGGCGCACCCAGTCCTCGAGCTCGCCGTCGGCGCGGTAGCGGCTCGGGTCGTCCGAGCTGGTGTGGGCGCCGATGCGGTAGGTGTCGGCCTCGATGAAGGCCGGGCCCTGCCCGCTCCGGGCGTGCTCGGTCGCGACGACGGACGCCGTGTAGGACGCCAGGATGTCGTTGCCGTCGATGAGGACGCTCGGGATGCCGAAGCCCCGCGGGCGGTCGACGAGCGGGGTCGGCGACTGGACCGTGACCGGGACCGAGATCGCCCAGTGGTTGTTCTGCAGGAAGAACACGACCGGAGCCTTCGTCGACGAGGCGAAGACGAACGCCTCGTTCACGTCGCCCTGGCTGGTCGCGCCGTCACCGAAGTACACGATGGAGCATGCGTCGACGTCGGGGTCGCCCGTGCCGACCACCCCGTCGAGCTTCTGGCCGAGCGCGTAGCCCGTGGCGTGGAGCGTCTGCGAGCCGATCACGAGCGTCGAGATGTGCGTGTTGCCGCGCTCGTCCGGGTCCCATCCGCCGTGGGTCTGGCCGCGGTACATCGCGATGATCTCCATCGGCTCGACACCACGCTCGGTGGTGACGGCGTGCTCGCGGTACGACGGGAAGACGTGGTCCTGGGCGCGGAGCGCGAACACGGAGCCGGTCTGCGCGGCTTCCTGCCCGTGACTCGGCACCCAGAGGCCGAGCTGCCCGGTGCGCTGGAGGTTGTGACCGGCGTGGTCGAACCGACGGGTGAGGACCATGCGGCGGTGCATCGCCAGCAGGGTCTCGTCCGGGATCGCCCGCGCTGCGGCGGCGAACTCGGCGTTCTCGTCGGTCTCCACGAACCGGCCCTCGGGGTCGAGGAGCCGGACGGTGGTCGTCGCGGGGGCCGCGGCGCGGAATGACATGCGGGCCAGCGTAGCGGCAGCGCTCAACGTGCCGATGTGAGGTCCCCCACAAGCGACCGCGCCGTTTCGAGGAGCGTTTCCACAGCCTCGTGCTCGCCGATCGAGATGCGGATCCCCTCGGGCGGGAAGGCCCGGACGATGATGCCGGCGGCCTCGAACGCCTCGGCCGCGGTGGCGGTCCCGGCACCGGTCGGCAGCCACACGAAGTTGCCCTGGGCGTCCGGTACCGGCCAGCCCTGCTCCCGGAGCGCCGCGACGATGCGGTCCCGGCTGGCGGCGAGTTCGGCGACGCGCTCGAGCAGTTCGTCCTCGCGCTCGAGGCTCGCGAGCGCCGCGGCCTGGCCCTGTGCCGTCACCGACAGCGGGATCGCACACGCACGGACGGCGTCGAGCACGTACTGCGGCCCGACCGCGTACCCGACCCGGAGGCCGGCGAGCCCGTACGCCTTGGAGAACGTGCGCAGGACGACGAGGTTCGGGAACCGGCCGACGAGCGCGCCGCCGCGGACCGCCGAGGGGTCGGTGACGAACTCGGCGTAGGCCTCGTCGAGGACGACCAGCACGGTCGAGGGCACCGAGACCATGAAGCGCTCGAACTCGTCCGCGGTGACGATCGGCCCCGTGGGGTTGTTCGGCGTGCAGACGATCACCATGCGCGTGCGCTCCGTCACGGCGGCCGCCATCGCGTCGAGGTCGTGCCCGCCGTCCGGCCGGTTCGGCACCTGCACGCTCGTCGCCCCCGCCACCGTGACGACTCCGGGGTAGGCCTCGAAGGACCGCCACGCGTACACGACCTCGTCGCCGGGGCCGCTCGTGGCCTTCGCGAGCTCGTGCAGGATCGCGACGCTCCCCGGTGCGACGTGGACCTCCTCGGCGGTGACGTCGAAGCGGCGCGCGAGCTCGGCGCGCACGGCGAGGGCGGTGGCGTCGGGGTAGCGGTTGAACGCCGTCTGCGCCTGGACCGCCTGCACGACACCGGGGAGCGGCGCGAAGGGGTTCTCGTTGCTGGAGAGCTTGAAGGCGTCGGCCGCGGCCTGTCGACCCTGCTTGTAGGCGGGGAGCACCGCGATGTCGGGGCGGATGTGGACGCGCTCGTCGCTCATCACAGCAGGTTAGCGGCACCCTCGCGGCTGCACGACGGCATCATGGGCGCATGCGATTCCTCGTCCGCCTCGTCGTCAACGCCCTCGCGCTCTGGCTCACCACCCTCCTCGTGAGCGGCGTCTCCGTGACCGCGTTCGGGGACGGCGGCACGACCGCGACCGTCCTCACCTACCTGCTCGTCGCGTTCGTGTTCGGTCTCGTGAACGCCGTGATCGGCACGATCATCCGGGTCGTCGCGTTCCCGCTCTACATCCTGACCCTCGGGCTCATCTCGTTCGTCGTGAACGCGGTGCTCCTGCTCATCGTCGCCGGCATCTCGACCGCCATCGGCTTCGGCCTGCAGGTCGAGTCGTTCGGCTGGGGCATCGTCGGCGCCTTCGTGCTGGCCGTGTTCGCCTGGCTGATCGGCCTCTTCGTCCGGCCGGTGCTGAGCCGCCAGCGGGCGTGAGCGCGCCGGCGCCCGCGCCGACGGGGCACCGGACCGCACCGCGCAGGCGTGTGAGCGCGCACGCGCCGGAACCGACCGACCGCCCGACGACGCCGGCCCCGTCGACCTGCACCGTGCCTCCCGGCAGGATCACGGGTGTCGCCGACGTCACCGCACTGCGCCATGATGTCCCCATGACACAGGACGCCGACGCCCCGTTCCGCGTCTCGTTCGTCTGCAGCGGCAACATCTGCCGCTCCCCCATGGCCGGCATCGTCTTCGCCCAGCTCGCCGCCGACGCCGGGCTGAGCGACCGCTTCGTCGTCGAGTCCGCCGGCACCGGCGACTGGCACGTCGGCGAGCCCGCGGACGAGCGCACGATCGCGGCCCTCGCCGCGCGCGGATACGATGGCAGCAGGCATCGCGCCCGCCAGTTCGACCCGGACCGGTTCCCGGACCTCGACCTGGTGGTCGCACTCGACCGCTCCCACGAACGCGTCCTGCGCTCGTGGGCACCGACCATGGACGACGCCGCGAAGGTGACGCTCCTCCTGCGGTACGACGACGCCTGGCCCCAGCAGACCGACGTACCGGACCCGTACTACGCGGACCGGCACGAGTTCGACCGAGTGCTCTCGACCGTCGAGCGGGCCTGCCGGGCGCTCTTCCGACAGCTCGAGCCGGCAGTCCGTCAGGGAGCCCCATGACCCCCCTTCCCCCGCAGCCGATCAGCCCGCTCGACGGGCGGTACTACCCGATCGTGCACACGGTGGGCGAGCACCTCTCCGAGGCCGGCCTCAACCGCGCACGCATCGTGGTCGAGGTCGAATGGTTGGTCTTCCTGACCGACCACGCGATGTTCACCACGTCGCCGCTCAGCGTCGACGACAAGGCCGCGCTCCGCCGCGTCGCGGAGACGTTCGGGCAGGAGCAGATCGCGGAGCTCGGCGAGATCGAGGCCACGACCCGGCACGACGTCAAGGCGGTCGAGTACTTCGTCCGTCGTCGCCTCTCGGAGCTCGGGCTCGACGCGATCGCCGAGCTGACGCACTTCGCGTGCACGAGCGAGGACGTCAACAACCTGTCGTACGCCCTCACCGTCCGCGACACCGTCGACCAGGTCTGGCTCCCGGCGTTCAAGGCCGTCATCGCGGCGCTCCGCACGATGGCCGAGGACCTCAAGGCCGTGCCGATGCTGTCGCACACGCACGGCCAGCCGGCCACCCCGACCACGCTCGGCAAGGAGCTCGCGGTCGTCGTGTACCGCCTCGAGCGCGTCCTCGCCCAGGTCGAGGCGACCGAGTACCTCGGCAAGTTCAGCGGCGCGACCGGCACGTTCTCGGCGCACCTCGCCGCGGACCCCGAGGCCGACTGGCCGACGCTGTCGCGCGAGTTCGTCGAGGGCCTCGGCCTGACGTGGAACCCGCTGACGACGCAGATCGAGTCGCACGACTGGCAGGCGGAGCTGTACGACCGCGTCCGGCACGCGAACCGCATCCTGCACAACCTCGCGACCGACGTGTGGACCTACATCTCGATGGGGTACTTCACGCAGATCCCGGTCGCCGGTGCGACGGGTTCGTCGACGATGCCGCACAAGATCAACCCGATCCGGTTCGAGAACGCCGAGGCGAACCTCGAGATCTCGTCCGCGCTGTTCTCCACGCTGTCCGAGACGCTCGTGACGAGCCGGCTGCAGCGCGACCTGACGGACTCGACCACGCAGCGGAACATCGGCGTCGCGTTCGGGCACTCGCTGCTCGCGCTCGACAACCTCCGCCGCGGGCTGTCGGAGATCGCCGTGAACGAGTCGCGGCTCGCGGAGGACCTCGACGGCAACTGGGAGGTGCTCGGCGAGGCGATCCAGACGGTCATCCGCGCCGAGGTCACGGCCGGGCAGTCGAACATCGAGGACCCCTACGCGATGCTCAAGGAGCTCACCCGCGGCAAGCGCATCGGGCAGGCGGACCTCGTCGCGTTCGTGAACGGCCTCGACATCTCGGACGGCGCGAAGGCCCGGCTGACGAACCTCACGCCCGCCACCTACACCGGGCTGGCGGACGAGCTGGTCGACCACCTCGACGTGTGACCTCCGAGTCCGACGGCCGTCTCCGCGATCTGCGGAGGCGGCCGTCGGCGTTCGGGGTGGTCGTGCGCTGACGCGCCGGCCTGGGCCCACGCCGCCGGTTCCTGGCCGATGCGCCAGCGGCGGGCAGGCCGTGCCGGTGGGGAGAGGCACGGGTCGGCCCCGCCGCGGACGTCACCACCTCAGGTGGTGACGTCCCGCGCCTCGGCGACCAGTGCCTCCAGGACGGTGCGCACGCCGGGACGGACCGCACGGTCCGGACGGACGAGCGCATCGATGCGCCGTCCCGCTCGGACGTCCGCGAGCTCCGCCAGGTGGAACCGTCCGGCAGCGCGCGTGCCCGACGTGTACCGCGGCACGAGCGCGATGCCGTGTCCGGCGGCCACGAGGTTCTCGATCACCGGTAGGTGGATGGTCCGGAACGCGACGCTCGGCGGGGTGTCCGTCGCCGCGGCGAGCGCGGTGAGCACGCGATCGATCGGGTAGTCCTCCGGGACACCGATCCAGGTCTCCCCCACGACGTCGTCGATCCCGACCCGTCGGCGTCCGGCGAGCGGGTGGTCCGGCGGGAACGCGACGTCGAGCGGTTCCCGGAGGAGCGGGACGGTCTCGAGGCCGGACCGACCCGCCGGTGGCGCCCCGTCCGGCCGGTGCCCGACGACGACGTCGTGGTCGGCGGCGAGCGGGCCGAACTCGTCCTCGCTGACGTCCACGTCGACCAGGACGAGCTCGATGCCGGGGTGCTCGCGCATCCGGGTGAGGAGGCCCGGCAGCAGCAGCTCCGCGGCCGACGGGAAGATCGCGAGGTCCACCCGGCCGACGGCTCCGCCGACGTGGTCGCGCCAGGCCGCGTCGACCTCGGCGACCGCGGTGGCGATGCCGGCGGCGAGCCCGGCGAGCACCCGCCCGTCGTCGGTGAGGCGGACACCGCGGCCGCTGCGCTCGACGAGCGGTGTCCCGACCTGTCGCTGCAGGGTGCGGAGCTGCTGCGAGACGGCACTCGGCGTTCGGTGGGTGGCCTCGGCGACGGCGGTGACGCTGCCGCGCTCGGCGAGCTCCCGGAGGACGGCGAGGAGCTGCACGTCGAAGTCGACCATGCAGGGACCCTACAACCTCGGTGTCGAACTGTTCGCTGGTGCTACAGCTTCTCCGCAGCCATCGTTGGAGGGTGCTCGCCCGTGATCGTCTCCTCGCCGTCGTCGTCGCCGTGGCCTGGGGACTGAACTTCCCCGCCACCGCGCTGGCCCTCGACCACTTCCCGCCGTTCCTGCTCGCGGCGCTGCGGTTCACGCTCCTCGCGGTGCCGACCGTGCTGTTCGTGCCGCGCCCGCGCATCCCGTTCGGACGGCTCCTGCTCGTCGGGCTGGGGCTCGGCGTGCTGCAGTTCGCGTTCCTGTACCTGAGCATGGCGTCGGGGATGCCGTCGGGGCTCGCATCGCTCGTGCTCCAGGCGTCGGCGCCGTTCACCGTGGTGCTCGCGGGGGTGTTCCTCCGCGAGCGGCTCACCGGACGGCAGGTCATCGGGGTGACGGTGGCGGTGTGCGCCCTCGCCGCGATCGCCGTGCACCGGGCGCAGGCGGCGGCGCTGCTGCCCGTCGTGCTCGCGCTGTGCGGGGCGCTCGGGTGGGCGATCGGCAACGTCGCGACCCGGCGGGCGGGGGCGTCGAACCCGCTGCACCTGACACTGTGGTGGTCGATCGTGCCGCCCGTGCCGATGGCCGTGCTGTCGCTGACGGTCGAGGGGCCGGCGCGCATCGGGCGGGCGCTCGGCACCGTGTTCACGCCATCGGCCCTGCCCGCCGACCTCGGGCTGCTCTACATCGTGCTCGTGGCGACGCTCGTCGGGTACGGCATCTGGTCCCGTCTCCTGGCGTCGTACCCGTCGAGCACGGTGGCGCCGTTCTCGATGCTCGTGCCGGTGATCGGGGTGCTCGCGTCGTGGGTGGCGTTCGGGGAGGTACCGGACGCGGTCGAGATCGTGGCGGGGGCGGTCGTCGTCGGGGCTGTGCTGTGGTCGTCGCGGCCGGCGGCACGGGCGCTGCCGGGCGGGCCGGCTGCGGGCGGGTCGGCCGCCGCGGGAGCGGCGGTCGCGGCCGCCGTGCCGGGCGGGCCGGGCGCCGTGCCGGGCGGGCCGGGCGCCGTGCCGGGTGCGCTGGCTGGGCTGGCCGCCGTGCCGGGCGCCGCTGGCGCGGCGGCTCCGGCGTTCAGCCCCGGTGCTGCCGACGCTCCGCGATGATCCCGGCGAGCGCCCCCCGCAGCTCCGGGTACCGGAACTCGTAGCCCGCCTCGAGGAGCCGCGTCGGCACCACCCACCGGCTCTTCAGGACGAGCTCGGTCTCGGTGCGGATCGCGAACGACCCGAGCTCGAGCATCCACCGCGTCGTCGGGAGCCCGATGCGGCGCCCGACGGCGTCCCGGATCGTCGCCATCACCGTCCGGTTGTCCGACGGGTTCGGGCTGGACACGTTGACCGGTCCCTCGATGTCCTGGCGGTCTCGGACGAAGCGGATCGCGCCGAGGACGTCGTCGATGTGCACCCACGAGAACTTCTGCCGTCCCCGGGTGCGGCGGTGCTCGTGGTAGGTGCCCGCACGGAGCCGTGCCGGGGTCGGGAACCACGCGCCGTCGTACTGCGGGCCGCCGAGCCCGGCCTGGGCCAGTCGGAGCAGCGGTACGAGGGCGCTCCCGTCGCCGAACACGATCGCCATCCGGAGTGCGACCCGCCGCGTGGACGGCAGGTCGGCCCCGAAGAACGCCTGCTCCCACGCCTTCGCGATGCCGACCGAGAACCCCTCGCCGAGCTCCCCGGTGTGCTCGTCCTGCGGGCGGTCGTCGGCGTGCCGGTAGATCGTCGCGGTCGAGGCGTTCACCCACAGCGGCGGCGGGTGCTCGCTCGTGCGGATCGCCTCGGCGAGCTCGAGCGTCGTCTCCACCCGCGAGCGCAGGATCTCCCGACGGTTCCGCCGCCCGTACCGACAGTTGACGCTCTTGCCCGCCATGTTGACGACCATCGCCGCGCCGTCGACGAGCTCACGGATCCGGAGGGTGTTGCCCCACACGGCGTCGCCGGTCCGTCCGACGGTGACGACCTCGTACCCCTCGTCCGCGAACGCGCGACGGAGGTACTGCCCCACGAAGCCGCTCGCTCCTGCGACGACCACCCGGGCCTTCGGGCCCGGTCCCGGTGCTGCCATCAGCGTCCTCCTTCCGGCACGACGGAGTAGCGGAACGCCCCCTCGTACCGGTACAGCGTGCCGACGAACGGCGCACGGAGCACCAGGGACACGCGCTGGAGACCCGCATCGTCATCGAATCGTTCGACGAGCGTCACACGCGGAGCGATCACCGCCGGGAGGCCCCACTCGCGTCCAAGCGCCCGGAACGTCACGTGCGTGGAGACCAGGCGCAGGGCGCCCGCGTCGGGTCCGCCCGCGTCGACCTCCGCCCGGAGTCGTGCGCTGACGCGCCCGCGACGCCCGAGGTGGTCGACGAGGCCGTCGGGGCCGGCGGTGATCGCGTCCACCATCGTGCGGTCGCCGGTGCGGAACCGGAACGTCCGGTGGGCCCGGACCGCGACGTGCCCCTCTGCCCCTCGTCCGCGCCCGACCCGCACCGGCCGGTTCTCCACGGTGAACGGCACGTCGAGCTCCCACACGGGGAACATCACCGCGTCGCGGGCGAACCAGGCGAGCACCGGCCAGAGCCACCGCCGTGGCGTGCCGACGACGTCGAACACCCCCGTGCCCCGGCCCACGTGACCCGGTGGCACCGCGCCGAAGTAGGTGCGGAGTCGTGGGTGCAGCCCGGCCAGGACGTCGGCGGGCGTGCTCAGTTCGTACGGCGACCGGACCACGCCCCGATCCTGGCACGCCGTCGGTCGCGGCTCCTACGATGTCGGCATGGGACACGACCACGGGCACACGCACGGACACGCCTCGGAGCGTGCCCTGCTCGTCGCGTTCTGCATCTCGGCGGGCATCCTCCTCGCCGAGGTCGTCGGCGCCGTGGTCACCGGGTCACTGGCGCTGCTCGTCGACGCCGGGCACATGGTGGTCGACACGGGCGGGATCGGCATCGGCCTCGTGTCCACCCGGCTCGCCCGGCGGAGCCCGACGGCACAGCGCACGTGGGGGTACCAGCGTGCCGAGGTGCTCGGCGCCACGGCCCAGGCCGCCATCCTGCTCGCGGTCGGTGTCTTCGTGATCATCTCCGCCATCCAGCGGCTGTTCGTCCCGGCGGAGATCCACTCGGGTCCGCTCCTCGTCTTCGGCGTGGTGGGACTCGTCGGCAACCTCGTGGCCTACGCGGTGCTGCTCCGGGCCTCGGGCGAGGGCTTCACCTCACGGGCCGCCCGACTCGAGGTGCTGAACGACACCCTCGGTTCGGTCGCGGTCATCCTCGCGGCGGTCGTGCTCATGGTCACCGGGTGGGAGCGTGCGGACTCGGTGGCGGCGATCCTGATCGGGCTGCTCATCCTGCCGCGGGCGCTCCGGCTGCTGCGCGAGACCGCGAACGTGCTGCTGGAGTCGACGCCGCCGGGCCTCGACCTCGACGCCGTCCGCGGCCACATCCTCGAGCTCGACCACGTCATCGCTGTCCACGACCTGCACGCCACCCTCGTCGCGACGGGCGTGCCGAACCTCACCGCGCACGTCGTGGTGGACGACCACTGCTTCTCGACCGCCCACGCGCCGCGCATCCTTGACGAGCTGCAGCAGTGCGTGGCGCAGCACTTCGACGTCCCCGTGGAGCACTCGACGTTCCAGCTCGAGCCCGCGTCGCACCGCCGGCACGAGCACGAGGTGCACGCCTAGCCCGCGCACCCGGGCGTCCCGCCGGGTTCCCGCTTGCCACGAAACGCGCGCGTCCCGACGTCCCGCGCGTCGATCTCGGCGAGTTTCGTCGCACGCGTTCCTGGCACGTCGATGCGGGAGCACAGAGCGACGATGCACGTGTCGAACGACGGGTGCGTCGTCGGAACGCGCGCGTTTCGTGCACACACCCGGGCGGCGCGGGACGCGCGGGTCAGCAGCCGTCGGTGCGGGTCGGGTAGGCGGTGATGACGCGGTCCGTCGTCGCGGAGACGATCACCTTGACGAAGGGCTCGCGCTCGGGGCGTGATCCGTCGTCGAACGACACCGGCGCGGCGAAGCAGACCTTGCCGTCGCCGGCGTCCTGCGGGTAGCCCGAGCGCGGGGTCGTCAGCGCTGTCCGGACCGCGGTGAGCATGGCGTCGTCCCAGTCGCGCGAACCCCGCCCGCCGAGGACGTCGGTCCAGTCCTGGTCGTGCCGGGCCCGGATGTGCTCGTAGCCCTGCCCGGAGTTGCCGCACTGGAGGACGACGCGGCCGAGGGCGTCGGTGTCGTACTGCGCCACGACCTGTCGGCCGTCGGTCTCGCACCGGTCGAGGACGTCCGCACCGGGCAGGTCGGGGCCGTCGCGCGTGATGACCACGACGCCGTCGCTCGGCAGCGTGGCCCCCGGGGTCGACGGACCGCCGGACGCGGCGCCTCCGTCCAGGACCGGCTCGTCGACGCCGCGCTCCGCGGTGAGCACGAGCCCGCCCGCGAGGAGCCCGGCGGCGACCACGGCGGCGACACCGGTGATGACGGACCGGCGACGCTTCTGGGACATGCGGACAGTATGCCGGACCGGCACCGCGCCTCCAGGCCGGGTCGGACCCGCCGACCCGGCGACCTGCCGACCTTCCGACCCGCCGACCTCCCGCGTCGGCCGGGCCCGCGTCACGGGCCGTGTCGACTACGCCCGCGCCGCGAGCCGCTGCCCGGCGAACACCGCGAGCACGGCCACGAGCACCACGTACCCGACGAGCACGACGATCGTCGGGAGCACCAGCAGAGCTGCGCCGACCGCGACCACCGGGACGGTGAGGCCCGCGTACGCGATGAGGAACGTCGCCGCGAGCACCCCGCCCCGACGCTCCGGCCCCACGAGGGCGCCCGCGCTGGCGATCGACGCCCGGAAGAGCAGCCCGACGCCAGCACCCGCGACGACCCCGCCGCCGATGAAGCCCCCGACCTGCAGGAGCACGGCGGCCACGGCCAGCACCGCGAGCCCGCTGACGAGGAGCACGACGCCGAGCCGGATCTGCCCCCGTTGCGAGAGCCGGGCGAACACGAGCTGGCTCAGGGCGCTCGCGGCGAACACCCCGAACGTGGTCGCGCCCGCCGCGAGCCGGTCGGTCACGTGGAACGTGGTGGCGAGGAACGTCGGCGCGACCGAGGTGAAGAGGCCCTGGACGGCGAGCGCCGCGAACGCCCCCGTGCCGGCTGCCCAGAACGCAGCACCCTTGCCCTCGGGGGCCTGCAGGCGCTGCGGGCGGTACGACACCCGCGACGCCGGGCGGTCGACGGTCTCGGGCGCGACGAGCACCACGACGAACGCGATCGTCAGCGCGACGACGAAGACGACGTACGGGACCATGAGGGGCTGTCCGACGAACTCGGCCAGCGCGCCACCGACGAGGGCACCGAGGGACAGCCCACCGAGGTTGACGGCTCCGGCGGCGACGCTCGCACCCTTCGCGGACGCCTCGGAGCCGGTCGCCCGGACCCGCAGCTCGCCGAGGTGCGCGGTCGCCGTCGCGGTCAGGGTACCGACGCCGAGGCCGGTCACCAGCCGCGCGACCACCAGCCCGGTGACGTCGTTCCACACCAGGAAGAGCACCGCCGCCAGGAGTTCGAGCGCGATCGACACGAGGATGAGCGGCTTCCGCCCGTGGACGTCGCTGAGGTGTCCGGCGAGCCAGAGGGAGCCGACGACGCCCACGCCGTACGCCGCGAACACCACGGTCGTCGTGATCGTGGGGAAGCCGTCCCGCGCCTGGTAGATGACGTACAGGGGCGCCGGGACGGTCGCGAAGGCCATCACCGAGAGGAAGGCGAACGCGACGGCCCAGAAGCCGGCGCCGTGTCGACGTCGCGTGTGGGCCCGCCGACCGCGCGGGGCGGGGGCGACCCGGGTCGTCCGGACGGATCCCGTGCTGTGCTCGATGACTGACATGGTCCGATCCTCTGCCTCGTTGAGCATCGAGTCCAACGGACGCTCTTGATGATCACCATCGATCTGGTCGATGATCGGGTCATGGAGACCCGCCTGCTGGAACAGTTCGTCGCCGTGGCCGACGAGGGTGGCGTGACCCGTGCGGCCGAACGCCTCTGGGCAGCGCAGTCGACGGTGTCCGCCGGCCTCGCGTCGCTCGAACGGTCGCTCGGCGTCCGGTTGTTCGATCGCACCGGCCGCACCCTCGTGCTCACGACCGCGGGTGAGGACCTGCTGCCGCACGCCCGGGCCGTGCTGGAGTCCCTCGACCGGATGCGCGACCTCGCGACGGTGGACGACGCCGACCTGCGCGGACGGGTGCGGCTCGGGATCTTCACGAGCATGGACATCGTGGACCTCACGGGGGTGCTGCGACGGTTCCGGCAGCGGCACCCGCTCGTCGCGGTGGAGTTGATGACGTCGCCGTCGGGGACGACCGGACTCGTGCAGGACCTCGTGGCGGGGCGGATCGACCTCGCGTACTCCGGTCTGCCGAACCCGCCGAGCGGTGTCGTCGTCGAGCCGCTGCGGGAGTTGCCGTTCCGGGTGTTCACGGCGCCGGACCACCCCCTCGCCGGTCGGGCGTCGGTGTCACTCGCGGAGCTCGCCGACGAACCGTTCGTCGACACGGCGCACGGGTTCGGCAACCGGGTGATCCTCGACCAGGCACTCGAGCAGCGCGGCATCCGGCGCCGGATCGTCGCGGAGATGAACGACATGCCGGCGGTCGTCCGGTTCGCGGCCGCCGGTCTCGGGGTCGGCGTGGTGCCGGACTCGGGGGTGCGGCACGAGGGCGCGGTGCTCGAACTCGAGGACGACGTACCGCCGCTGCGGATCGGCCTCGCGATGCGCACCGCCCCGGAGCCGAACCGCGCGACGCAGACGCTGGCCCGCGACATCGTCGCGGCGCGCGTCGGGTAGTCACCCGACCGACGGACTGGCGCGGCACGCTCGGTGGCAACGCTCCAGCGTTGCGCGTGCCGCGCTGACCGAGCCTGCGAGGGAAGACGGCACGGCGCCGCCACGCGCCTCCAGGCCGTCAGTCCCCCCAGATCTCCCCGACGATCGCGGGCAGGAGCCCGTTCGTCGGGAAGTCGGTCTGCACGATCTCGATCGCGAGGTTCCCGCGGGTGAAGTAGGTACCGGTCACGTCGACACCGCTGTCCGTCCCCGGACGGTAGGTGCACGCCCGACCCCCCAGACGGTCGACGCACGTCGGATCGAAGCTGTCGACGTTGCTCGCCGCGTACTCGTTGAGCTCCGACGTCACCGGTCGGACCGTCACACTGATGTGTGCCGCCACGCCCTCGTTCTGCCACCCACAGGCGAGCGACTCCGCCGGGTCGCGGAGCTTCTGGATGCGGTCGTTGCCGTCCGGTTCGCGTTCGCCGCCGTCGGCCGTCCAGATCGTGGACGTCTGCCGAGCAGCGCCGAAGAAGCGGGCGTAGTCGGCATCGGGGACGAGGAGGTAGCAGTCTCCCGGGATCCGGACGTCCGGCTCGCTCGCCGCCGTCGCGGTGCTCGTCGGTGTCGGGCGGGGCGCAGGGGTCGTCGTGATCGGCGCGGACGTCGGAGTGGTCGCAGACGGAGCCGGCGCGGGCTCCTGCGTCGCGGTGGGTGCGGCGACCGGCTGGTCCTGCTGGGACAGCGACACCGCGACCGCGCCCGATGCGGTCCCGAGCGCCAGCAGCCCGACGACACCGATCGCGATGCCCGGACGGATGCGGCGACGCCGGGAACGCGGGGTGGCGCGCTCGAGGACGTTCTGCTTCATCGCCACGAGCATCCGCTGGAGGTCGTCTCCCTCGGGGGGTTCAGTGTTCATCGTGCATCACCGCCTTCCGCAGTCGTGCGCGGGACCGTGCGACCCGCTGGGTGACCGCACCGACGCTCAGGCCGAGCAGCTGTGCCGCCTCGGCGTAGGAGTGTCCCTCGAGGAGGCACAGCTCGCAGATCCGTCGGTCGGTCTCGGGCAGGGCCGCGATCTCGTCACGGACCCAGCGGAGTCGCTCGGCGGCCTCCGCGTGGTCATCGGGTGCCGGGAGTTCCTCCGGGAGTTCGACCCCGCGGCGTCGCGCCTGCTTCCGACCGACGTTGAGCGCGTGGTTCCGGCAGACGACGAGCAGCCACGGCAACATCGTGTCGGCCGGCAGCTCGAGGGTCGACGCACGCTGCCAGAGGGTGAGGAAGCTGTCCTGCACGGCCTCCTCGACGTCCGGGCGGCTCTCGACGACGGCCCAGGCGTACCGGGTGAGGGTGGCCGCGTACCGGTCGAACGCCCTCGCGAGCGCCTGCTGGTCGCCGTGCCCGATCGCCCGGACGAGTTGCTCGTCCGTCTCGGTCCTCGTCTCCACGTCCACATCCCACCTCCTTCGACCAGGAGTGTCGGCAGGACCCGCGATCATGACAGCGCAGTGTCCGGATCGAGCGTCCGGGCGTGTCGGGACGGACCGGTCACGACCCAGGACGGGGCCGGACGCCTGCGGTCAGTGGAAGTCGTCGCCGTCGCTCTCGCCCGGGGTCTTGTGCCCACCGAGCATGTCGTTGTCGTCCTGGTCGCTGGTGGACGCCAGCTGGAGCATCGCGAGCACGACGACGACCACGATGAACGCGACACCGAGGAAGATGACGGCGAGGTGAGGCTCACGGGTCGAGATGAGGACCACCAGCGCGACGAACACGGCGATGATCGCCGAGATGCCGAGGAGTTCGGCCGGGCGCAGACGGTCGCGGCGGCTGGGGGTGGTCATGCGTGTGGTGCTCCGTCCGGGGCGGCTGCCGGAGCGGCCGTGCCCCACTTGTGCGAGAGTCCGGCGATCACGTGGAAGACCGCCGTGACGGCGAGGTAGGCGCCGAGCAGGCCGACCAGGATGATCGGCGCGTCGAGGGTGCCCTGGGCCTCGTCGATGCCACCGAGCTGCTTCGAGTAGTCGGGCGGGGTCACGAGGAAGGCGATGGCGAGCAGCAGGGTCAGGCCGCCGACCGTCGTCCAGTCGCGGGCGAACGGAGACCGGCCGCGGGCGCGCAGTCCCTGTGTGAGCTCGAGCGCGCCGGTGAGGACCGCGAACGCCACGACGATCGTGATGAACGCGGGGAGACCGCCGCCGTTGAGGACCAGCGCGGCGATCCCGCAGAGGACCGCGATGATCGCCTGCGCGAGGGTCGACCGGCGAGCGCGCCCGTCGCCGTCGAGTCGACGCGAGCCGGCGGCCAGCACGATGCCCTCGACCACCGCGTACCCGCCGAACAGCAGCAGACCGTAGCCGGCGGCGTGGTTCGAGGAGAAGGTGATCACGAGCGCGACGACCGCAGCGGGGACGGCCCGAAGGACCGGGATCGGCCAGTACCGTGCGCGACGGGTGGCGTCGTCCATGGTGGAGACGTCGTCCACGGAGTCGGACACAGGACCTCTTTCAGGCATGCGGATCGTACGGTCGATCCTACCGCCGGCGGGGTGGACGCCCGACCGGGGCCGGGCGTCCGCGCTGAGGATGCTCGAACCCGGTCGGGCGGCCGCGCCCGATCAGACCGGATCGACGTCCGACCCGGAGCCGACACCGGGTGCCGGGACCCGGTCGGTGGCGCCGGTCACGAGGCGGTGCCGCCGACGCGCGAGCCACCAGCAGGCGCCTCCGGCGGCGAGCACGACCCCGGCGAGCGCCGCGACCATCGCGAGGTCCGCAGCACCCGTGTACGCGAGCGCCGTTGGTCCACCGGCACGAGCGTCGGACCCGTCCGGCGCCGCGACGGGCGATCGGTCGGCTCCGGGTCGGCCGTCACCGTCGGTCGGCGTGCCGGTGGGCTCCGGCGAGACCGACGGCTGCGGTGACACGGACGGTTCCGGGCCGGCCGGATCGACGACGCCGATGACCACCTCCTCCGACTCGTCACCACCGTCGGGGTCGGTCGGTGACGTGGCCGTCGCCACGTTCGGGATGTCGGAGCCGTCGCCGCGGTAGTCCGGGTCGAGCTCGGCCCGGATGCGGAACGCGGTGGTCTCCCCCGCCGCGAGCGAGCGTCCGGAGTGGCACGTGACCGTCTGCCCCTCGGCGGCGCAGTCGTCCGGCGAGCCGGTGAAGCGCAGCGGTCCGGGGAGGACGTCCACGGCGCCGACGTGCTCGGCGACGGCAGGACCCCGGTTGCGGGCCGTCACGGTGTACTCGACCTCGTCGCCGGGCTCGACGCCGTCGGCCGGGGCCACGCGCTTGTCCGTCTCGACGTGGGCGACCGGTGCGACGCCGTCCACCGTCGCCGTCGCGCGTGAGGTGTTGTCGGACTCGTCGACGTCCGACACGGAGGGCGCGGCAGCGATCGTCGCGGTGCTCTCCAGCGTCCCCGCGGCCTGCTCGGCCACCGTGGCGCTGATCGTGACGGCCGCGGCCGAGCCCCGGGGCAGGTCGAGGTCGGTGCCAACGTCGCCGGTGCCGGACGCCGTTCCGCACGCGGCACCGTCGGCCCCGGCGCACCGCCAGGTGACGTCCTGCAGCTCGTCCGGGACGTCCACGGCGAACGCGCTGGGCGCACTCGCGTTCACACCGACGTTCCGCGCGGTCGCGGTGTACTCGACCGCTGCGCCGGGTGCGAGCTGCGCGGGCAGGTCCTGCTCGACGGCGAGGTCGGCAGGCTTGCGGACGGAGAACTCCTCGATCTCGTGGACGTTGACGTGGCTGCCGGTCGCGGCGGAGAAGCCGAGCCGCAGGGTCGCGGGCAGGGGTGCCTGTCCGTCCCCGTGCAGCGGGACGTCCGCGAGGACGGGCCGCATCTCGTCCCCCTCCTGCAGGCGGACGCTCATCGTCAGCTCACCGGCGTCGCCGGGCAGCAGCGTGATCCGGACGCGCCGTGGTTCGTCAGCTGGTGCGAGGACCCCGGTCGGCGCGGGCGCCCCGGCGATGTAGCGGTAGCCCTCGACCCCGTCGCCGGAGCCGCGGATGACCACGTGCTGCGGGCTCGCTCCTGGGCCCGAACCGTTGATGCGCGCCGAGAAGTTGCCGTAGTGGTCGAGCGCGACGGCCGCGAAGCCGCCGGGGACGCCGGGCAGGTCGCACTGCCGGCTGCCGCCCTCGGTCGACTCCTTCCGACAGGTGTAGCCGAGCCCGGCGCCGAACGAGCCGACGCCCTGGGGAGCGGCCCCGTCCGCGAGGAAGAGCAGGAGGCCGTCCGCGCCGGGATCGTCCTTCGCGGTGTGCATCGTGTACGTGAACTCGATCTCGAGCCCGGTGTCGGACGGGAACGTGTCGTCGGTCGACCACGCTCCCGCTTGCTTGCGGTCGTCCGTGGTGAGGCGCAGACGACCGTCGGTGATCGTCGCGTCGCCGTGCAGCGAACCGCCTGCGGGCGACGTGAACCGGTGGTCGTAGGGGAACGTGAGCTCGGCGGCGGTCGAGGAGGCGGAGACGAGAGCGGGGGCGGCGAGCACGGCGAGGGCGGTGCACACGCTCGCCGTCCCCACGAGCCGTCGGAGGATCCGAGATCTGGTGGTGCTGGGTTCTGTCATGCCCCGATCGTCGCGAGCAGGGCACGGCCGCCGAGGGTCCGTCGGCCGGTCGGTGGACGGACCCGCTCAGCGCGGCGCCTGTGCAGGAACGGCGCGGACGCGCGCTCAGCGGGCCGGGTCCACCCAGACCGTCGTCTCCCCGGGGAGCAGCCCGTCGCCGAGGGGCCCGGACGCGAGCAGGACCCGCCCCGCGGGCAGCGGAACCGGTTCCGTCCCGAAGTTCATGACGCACCGCCACCCGTCGTGCCGGTCGAACGCGACGACGGACGCAGCCGCCGACCCAGACGCGACCGAAGCCGCGGACGCCGTCGCACCGTCGACCCACGTCAGCTCCTCGCCGCGCTGCAGTCGGCCCCGCTCCGCGAGCGCTGCACGGTACAGGCTCAGCGTCGACCCGGGTTCGCCGTCCTCGGCCTCCACCGAACTCGCCCCGAAGTCCTCCGGCTGCGGCAGGTGCGGCGCCACGGCACCGAACCCGAACGACGGCCCCGACGTGGTCCACGGGATGGGTACACGGCAGCCGTCGCGGCCCTTCACGGTGTGCCCGGTCCGGATCCACTTCGGGTCCTGGAGTTCGTCGTGCGGGATCGCGGGCGCTTCGTGCAGCCCGAGCTCCTCGCCCTGGTACACGTAGGTCGAACCGGGCAGGGCGAGCAGGAGCACCGTCGCGGCCCGTGCCCGCCGGAGCCCGCGCTCCCGGTCGAGCGCCGGCGTCGTGCCGTCGGTCATGAGCCAGGCGTCGGTGTCGGTCCCCTCGGGCAGGCCGTAGCGGGTGGCGTGCCGGACGACGTCGTGGTTCGAGAGCACCCACGTCGAGGACGCACCGGACTCCTCCGCCGCTGCGATGTTCCGCGAGATGATCGTCCGGAACACCTCGGCGTCGAACGGGGCCTCGAGCAGGTCGAAGTTGAACGCCTGTCCGAGCTCGGTCGGCCGGGCGTAGAGCACGCGACGCGGCGCCGGGGCCCATGCCTCGGCGACGGCGGCCCGCGGCGGGTCGTACTCGTCGAGCACGAGGCGCCACCCCTCGAAGATCTCGTGCACCTCGTCGCGGTCGTACAGCGGGTCGGAGCCGTCGAGCGGCAACGCCTGCTCGTTCGACGGGCGGTACGGCGTCGAGAGGTCCTTCGCGAGGCCGTGGGCGACGTCGACACGGAACCCGTCCACCCCGCGGTCCGCCCAGAACCGCAGCGTCTCCTCGAAGTCGGCCCGCACCTCGGGGTTCGACCAGTCGAGGTCCGGCTGCTCCGGCGCGAACAGGTGCAGGTACCACTGCCCGTCCGGCACGCGCGTCCAGGCGCTGCCACCGAAGTTCGACACCCAGTCGCTCGGCGGGAGTTCGCCGGACTCCCCCGCGCCCTCACGGAAGACGTACCGAGCACGTTCCCGGGAACCGGGCGGCGCGGCGAGCGCTGCCTCGAACCACGCGTGCGCCGAGGAGGTGTGGTTCGGCACGATGTCGACGATCACGCGGAGGTCGTGCTCGTGCGCGGCACGGAGGAACGCGTCGAAGTCGTCGAGCGTCCCGAGCCGCGGGTCGACCGCCCGGTAGTCGGCCACGTCGTAGCCGCCGTCGGCGAGCGGCGACGGGAAGAACGGCGAGAGCCACACCGCGTCCACGCCGAGCGAGGCGAGGTACGGCACCCGCGAGGTGATCCCTGCCACGTCCCCGAGCCCGTCGCCGTCCGCGTCCGCGAAGCTCCGCGGGTAGACCTGGTAGACGACGGCGTCACGCCACCAGTCGGCATCGGGGGTGCGGGGCGTGCTGGCGGGCGTCCTCGGGGTGCTCACGCGGCCGACGATACCGACGCCGGCTGCGCACGGGAATAGCGGCCCCGGTGACCTGATTGGTTGTACGTGACACCTTTCCGTCAACGAACAAGGGAACGCTGATGACGAACGTCCTGGTCCTGGTCGGCAGCCTCCGCGCCGGCTCCATCAACCGCAAGCTCGCCGAGGCAGCGGAGCAGCACGCTCCTGAGGGCGTCGAGCTCTCCACGTACGACGCGATCACCGACCTGCCCTTCTACAACGAGGACATCGACGGCGACACCCCGCCCGCCGCCGCCGTCGCGTTCCGCGAGGCCCTCGCCGCGTCCGACGGCGTGCTCCTCGTCACGCCGGAGTACAACGGCTCGATCCCGGCCGTGCTGAAGAACGCGCTCGACTGGGCCTCGCGTCCGTTCGGCGCCTCGCCCATCTCCGGCAAGCCGCTCGCCGTGATCGGTTCGGCGTTCGGGCAGTACGGCGGGGTCTGGGCGCACGACGACGCCCGCAAGGTCGCCGGCATCGCCGGCGCGAAGGTCCTCGAGGACGTCAAGGTCGCCATCCCGCAGTCGGTCGTCCGGTTCGCCGAGACGCACCCGAAGGAGGACGACGAGGTCGTCTCGCTCGTGCAGGGCGCACTGCGCGCGCTCGCAGCGACCGCCGCGGAGCCGGTCGCCGCGTAGCGATCGCGGGTCGCCCCGACGCGACCGTCTGCAGCCTGGAGGCGCGGTGCCAGCCCGCACCGCGCCTCCAGTCCGTCTCCAGCACAGCATGCGGACGCATGCGCCTGTCCCCCATCCACAGAGTCGTTAGACGCTCTAGTAAGGAGACGGGTTACGCTGTCCCGCATGTCCACGCAGGAGATCACCGAGGCGTCCGGGTACTGGTTCCCCGACGACGACGCAACGCAGCGCGGCGTCGCCGTCCTCAACGCCCTGCGTCGCTACCGCTCCGCCGAGACCGCGATGCGCCGACGCACCCGTGACTCGATGGGCATGGGCGAGACCGACCTGCTCGCGGTCCGGTTCCTCCTCCAGGCCCAGCGCTCCGGGCGCCAGGTCAGCCCGAAGGACCTCGCGGCGTACCTCAAGATCTCGTCCGCCTCGACGACGATCCTCATCGACCGCCTCGTGAAGTCGAACCACGTCCGTCGTGAACCGCACCCCACCGACCGCCGGGCCCTCGTCATCGTGCCGACCACCGAGACCGACGAAGAGGTCCGCGCCACCCTCGGCGTGATGCACCGCCGCATGATGGCGATCGCCGAGGGCCTGCCCGCCGACGACGCGCGCGTCGTGGCGCGCTTCCTCGAGGACATGCGCAGCGCGGTCGACCAGGTCGACCCCGTCGCCGCGCACTGAACGCGCCCGGACGTCCGGGGAGCGAGCCCGGGGGACGGACGACCAGGGAGCACTGAGGCGACCCCGCGTAGACCGGAGTGGTCACCGACGTGGAAGGAGCCGATCATGCACGCATCGGACAAGCTCGCCAAGAACCTCCAGGCGGTCCTCGTGGACCTCATCGACCTGCACCTCCAGGGCAAGCAGGCCCACTGGAACATCCTGGGCACGAACTTCCGTGACCTCCACCTGCAGCTCGACGAGATCGTCGACGCCGCGCGCGAGTTCGCGGACGACATGGCGGAGCGCATGCGCGCCTTGTACGTGGTGCCGGACGGCCGTTCGGCCACCATCGCCGCCTCGACCCACCTCGACGCCTTCCCGGACGGCGAGATCCTGACGCACGACGCGATCGACGAGATCACGTTGCGCCTCTACCAGGCGACCGGCACCATGCGCGACGTGCACGACGAGGTCGACGAGGAAGACCCCACCACCGCCGACCTGCTGCACGGCTTCATCGAGCGGCTCGAGCAGCTGGCCTGGATGGTCTCCGCGGAGAACCGCTCCCCCAGCACGCCGCTGGCCTCGGCCACCACACCGGCGGTCGCGAGCGCTTCCGACCACGAGTAAGCAGCGCATGGACCTCGGCATCCAGGGCAAGACCGCGCTCGTCTTCGGCGGGGACTCCGGGATCGGTTGGAACACCGCGCGGATCCTCCTCGCCGAGGGCGCGACCGTCGTCGTCACCGACCTCGACCAGAGCCGCCTGGACACCAGCGCCGACCAGCTCGAGGCGCCGAACGGCAAACTGTTCGCCTTCGCCGCGGACGTGACGAAGGCCGACAGCCTCGCCGCCCTGCACGACCGGGTGCGCGAGGCCGTGGGCGAGATCGACATCCTCGTGCAGTCCTCGGGCGTCACCGGCGCCCAGGGGCTGTTCCACGAGATCGACGAGCAGGGCTGGCTCGACACGATCGACATCGACCTCATGGGGCCGGTGCGGATCACGCGCGAGTTCATCTCCGACCTACGGAGCGGCGGCTGGGGTCGCATCGTCTACCTGGTGTCCGAGGACGCCTCGCAGCCGTACGACGACGAACTGCCGTACTGCGCTGCGAAGGCCGGCGTCCTCTCGTTCGCGAAGGGCCTCTCGCGCAGCTACGCGTCTGAGGGCCTGCTCGTGAACTGCGTCAGCCCGGCGTTCATCCACACGCCGATGACCGACGCGATGATGGACAAGCGGTCGAAGGAACTCGGGACGTCGTTCGACGAGGCCGTCTCGTCGTTCCTCGACGAGGAACGCCCGTACATGGAACTCGGACGCCGCGGGGAACCGGAGGAGGTCGCGAACGTCGTCGCGTTCCTCTGCTCCGACCTCGCGAGCTTCGTCAATGGCGCGAACTACCGGGTCGACTCCGGCTCGGTCGCCACGATCTAGGAGCACGACATGACCGACTTCCGGTACCTCATCGTCGGCGGCGGGATGGTCGCGGACTCCGCTGCGCGCGGCATCCGCGAACTCGACGCCGACGGGTCGATCGGGATCATCAGCGAGGACGTCGACCGGCCCTACGCCCGGCCGGCGCTCTCGAAGAAGCTGTGGACCGACCCCGAGTTCAGCTGGGACGAGAAGGTCGACCTCCACACCGAGGAGACCGGCGCCACGTTCGTGCTCGGCACCCGGGTGACGTCGATCGACCGCGACGCGAAGACCGTCACGACCGACCAGGGCGACACCCACGGGTACGAGCGACTGCTCATCGCGACCGGCGGCAAGCCACGAGGACTCGATGGACTCGAGCCCTCCGACCGCGTGCTCGACTACCGGAGCGCCGCCGACTACCGGAAGCTCCGGGAGTTCGCGGACGCCGGCGCGCACGTGGTCGTCGTCGGTGGTGGCTACATCGGCACCGAGATCACGGCGGGCATCTCGCAGAACGGGGCGGAGGTCACGTTCGTGGACCCCGACGAGGTCGTGGGCGGAAGAATGTTCCCCGACGACCTCGCCCGGGCGTTCCAGCAGCGGTTCGTCGACGCCGGGGTGGACCTCCGCCTGGGTCGCCGCGTCGAGTCGGGCACCCAGACCGCCGACGGTGTCGTGCTCACGCTCGACGACGGATCGACGGTCGAGGCCGACGCGGTCGTCGTGGGCCTCGGCATCGAGCCGGTCACGCAGCTCGCCACCGATGCCGGGCTCACCGTCCGGGACGGCATCCTGGTGTCCTCCACGCTCCGGACCGACGACGAGTCGGTCTTCGCCGCGGGCGACGTGGCCGAGTACCCGGACCGGATCCTCGGCACACGCCGCGTGGAGCACGTCGACAACGCGCAGCAGCAGGGCCGGCAGGCCGGGCGGAACCTCGCGGACGCCGACGAGACCTACGACCACACGCCGATGTTCTACTCGGACGTGTTCGACATGGGCTACGAGGCCGTGGGGCAGGTCACCTCGTCACTCCACACCGTCGAGGACTGGCGCGAGCCGACCGTGACCGGCGTCGTCTACTACCTCGACGACGACCAGGTCGTGAAGGGTGTCCTCCTCTGGAACGTGTGGGACAAGACCGACGAGGCCCGGAAGGTGCTCGCCGATGCCCACTCGCTCACGCCGGACATGCTCATCGGACGCATCCAGCCCTGACGGGCCGGACCGACCGACGGACGGGAGGCGCGGTGCCAGCTGGCACCGCGCCTCCCGTCCGTCCGTCAGTCGCGTTCGGCGCGCCGCGCGCGACGCTCCGCGTCGCCGCTGAGCGGGGCGCGCTCCCGTCCGGCCGTCGGTCGCGTTGGGCGTCAGCGCGCGTCGCGCGCCTCGGGGGCGACCTCGTCGACCACCTCGCGTCGGTCGGCCGGGTCCACCGGGACGCCGTCCCCGTCCGCCATCGCGACCGCGTGCGCGGACTTCGCGGCCTCGAGCGCCTCGTCGTCGTTCCGCGCCATGCCGAACAGCTCGATGAAGCGCGACTTCACGAGGAGCCAGGCGTCCCCGGGGCTCAGCCGGGAGAGGTCCGAGGACGTCGAGTCGTCGCGCACCCGCTGGAGCGAGGACACCCCGCGGTCGGGGATGCGACCGGCGACGTGGTCCACCGCGAGCCGCGCGACCGCGTCCGCCTGTGCGTGCATGACCGAGTGCGCGCCGTCGACGACCTCGCGGAGCACCGCGTACGGGAACACCCGCGCGAGACGGCGGACCCAGTCGCGCGGCACCATCGCATCGTGCTCGCCGCGCACGATCAGCGTCCGGGCCTGCACCTCGGCGGCGCGCTCCTCGATCGGGAACGCGATCATCCGCGGCAGCACCTTCGAGAACCAGTGCCATCCGCAGAGCACGTACGCGGTGATGCCGTGCCAGCGCACCGCCGCGGGCTCGTGCACCGTCGACCGGAGGAACCGGAACGCCGACTGCCGAACGGTGCGGGCGCGGGAGTCGACGACCGGGCTGATGAGCACGAGGTCGGAGATGCCCGGACGGCGGGCCGCGACCTCCGTCACGACCTGGGTGCCCATCGAGTGGCCGACGAGCACCGGGTCCTCGAGCCGGAGCTCGTCGATGACCCGTTCGACGGCGTCCGCGTAGCGCTCGATCGACACCTTGCCGCGGAAGTGCGGCACGCCCGCGAAGCCGGGCAGGTCGAGGGCGTGCACCGGACCGTTCTCGTTGAGGTGCGGTGCCAGCCGCTCGTAGTACGTCGCTGCGATGCCCAGTCCGGCGACGAGCACGAAGGCGCGGTCGCCCGGCTCACCGATGGAGCTGACGCGGACGTAGGTGCCGTCGACGGCGATGCGGTCGACCTCGACGGTGACGTCGGCGTCCTCGGCCTCGGCGAGGCGGCTCGCCGGGTCGGGTGCGTGAGCAGCGCGGTCGGGAGTGCGGGCAGCGCGGTCGGCGGCGTGCGTGGTGCGGTCGTGCGGCGTGCGGTCGTCGTCCACGGTGTCTCCTCGGGTCGAACGGTCGCCCAGGATACCCGCGGTGGCGGTCCGCCCGGCGGACCCCACCCCGTCAGCCGCTGAACGTGTACGCGGGGAAGCCGTGCACGCGGGTCGGCACCGCGAACACCGCGCCCGAGTGCGGGTGGTGCTCCAGGTCCTCCTCCGCGAGGTTCTCCCGCGCGGTCCCGACGTAGAGCGTCGACAGGTCCTCGCCGCCGAACGCCACCGAGGTCACGTTCGGGGCAGGGACCTCCACCGTCTCGAGGTGTGCTCCGTCCGGCCCCCACCGCTCGACCCGGCCCGCGCCGTAGACCGCCGTCCAGAGGCAGTCCTCGTGGTCCCGCACGAGGCCGTCGTGCGCGGCCCCGCTGATGAACGGCACCAGTTCGCCGAGCTGCCCGTCCGGACCGTAGGACGCGCGGTAGATCGTCGACGTGCTCGTGTCCGTGACGAACATCGCGGAGCCGTCCGCCGTCCACTCGAAGCCGTTCGCGACACCGAACCCGCCACGCAGCGTCCGGACGGAGCCGTCTGGCTCGACCGCGTACAGCGCCCCGGCCGGGTCCTCGCCACCGAGGTCCATGCTGCCGACGACGAAGCGGCCGAACGGGTCGCACTTGCCCTCGTTGAACCGGATGCCGGGCGTCGCGTGCTGCACGTGCACGAGCTCGCGTTCGACCGCGCCGTCCGGGCCCGTCAGCACCACGGTGTCCCCGAGGGCCGCCACGAACCCACCCGCGGCCCGGGGCTGGAAGCTCGCGAGGGGCGGCGGCAGCGGGACGACGCTCCGGACCGTGCCGTCGGCAGCGGCGGTGGTGAGCGTGCCGAGGGTGATGTCCGTCCAGCGGAGGACCTGCTCCTCCGGGCTCCAGACGATGCTCTCGGCGAGCACGGCTTTGTCGTCGCAGAAGACCGTCACGGGTCCGGTGGTCACGGTGTCCATCGGTCCTGCCTACCGGCGGTCGGCTCCGTGCCCGTCCAACAAGCTCCGTGCCCGTCCGACAAGGTGTGCGGACTCTCACCCGGTTCCTGGTCCGGACGGCTTGCCCCCGCGGCGCGACGAGCGGATCGTTGGGCTTCCATCGTCCGGGACGTCCCGACGACAGGAGGGGGCCCATGACGCCGAAGCCACGACCGTCCCTCCGTACACGCCTCGGCGACTGGGTGTACGTGGCCGTCGGCAGCGCCGCGATCGTCGTCGGGACGGCCGTCGGACTCGCGGTGTCGGTCGGGGAGTTCTTCGCGTCCGGGATGGAACCGAGGGAGACGTCCCAGCCCGCCGACCCGGTCGAAGACGAACCCTCGTAGCGATCCGGGCCCGAGTGGAGACCTGCCCCCGTGACGACCGCCCGCTGCCTCAGAGGCGGGCGTACCGGGCGCGGAAGAAGCTGTAGGCGCCGAACGCCACGAACCCGATGCCGATCACGACGAGCACGACCGTCCCACCGGGCACGCCGCGCAGCGCGTCGAAGGCGCCGTCGAGCCCGGTCGCCTGGTCCGGGTCGCTCCGGAACGCCGCCACGGCGACGAGCACGCCGACGGCGATCACCGCGACGCCCTTGAGGACGTACCCGACGACCCCCAGCACCGTCACGGCGTGCTCGATCGGCTGACGGGGCCGGACGAGCTGCTTCCAGAACGAGCGCCGGGCCCCCTCGACGACCAGTGCGACGCCGATGCCGATCGCCACGGCGGCGACGAGGAGCAGGAGGAACACCCCACCCGGCGTCGCGAGTGCCTTCGCCGCAGCACTCCTCGACGAACCGCTCGAGCTCGTCCCGGCGCCGATCGCGTACTGCACCGCCGACACCGAGACCGCCCCGTACACGATGGCCTTGCCGGCGTTCTTCGCCCGGGCACCCCATGCGCGGGCGCTGTCGCTCCGACCGCCGACGACGGCCTCGACGACGAGCCGGATCGTGAGCGCCGCCGTCCCGACCGCGACGACCCAGAGCAGGAACACCCCGCCGGGGACACGCTCGATCTGCTGCAGCGCCCCGGACTGGTCGGTCTCGCTCCCGCCGGCCGCGCTGCCGATCCCGAGCAGGACGACGAGGTACCCGATCAGCAGGTGGACGACACCGCTGCCGATGAAGCCGCCGCGGGCCAGCAGCTCGAACCAGCGGCTGTCCGCCACCCGTCGGGCCTGTCGCCCGGCGTCCTCGACCGCTCGTTCCGCCGTTCCGCTCATCGATCCAGCGTGCCCGTCCGCCGCCGCCGTGTCCGGGCGGCGCGGTCGCCGGACCGGTCCGCCTGCCGCCGGGAGGCCCGTGGCGGCGCCGCCACGGGCCTCCCGTCCGTCAGTCGCCCTTGACGTTGACGACCTGCCGGAGTGTGTGCCGGACGCGGACCAGGTCCGCGGCGTCCGCCATCACCTGGTCGATGTCCTTGTACGCCGCCGGGATCTCGTCGAGGAACGCGTCGGTGTCCCGGTACTCGATGCCGGCCATCGCCGCCCGCAGCTCGTCGTGCGTGAAGGCCTTCCGGGCCGCGGACCGTGAGAACCGTCGGCCGGCGCCGTGCGGCGACGACTCGAGGGAGGGCTTGTTGCCGAGCCCCTCCACGACGTACGACGCGGTGCCCATCGACCCGGGGATGAGCCCGGGCTGTCCGGCCGACGCCTGGATCGCACCCTTGCGGGACACCCAGACGCTCTTCCCCCAGTGCGTCTCGCGCTGCGTGAAGTTGTGGTGGCAGTTGATCCGCTCCTGCTCGTCGACCCCGGTCCCGAGCACCTCGGCCAGCTGGCGGACGACGCGGTCCATCATCTCCTCGCGGTTGAGCAGGGCGAAGTGCTGCGCCCACCGGAGCTCGGCGATGTACCGGTCGAACTCGGCGGTGCCCTCGACGAGGTAGGCCAGGTCGCGGTCCGGGAGCTCGATCCACCAGCGCTGCATCAGCTTCTTCGCGACGGCGATGTGCCGCTGCGCGATCTTGTTGCCGACCCCGCGGGAGCCGGAGTGCAGGAACAGCCAGACCCGGTCCGCCTCGTCGAGGGACACCTCGATGAAGTGGTTCCCGGACCCGAGCGTGCCGAGCTGGTTCCGCCACCCGCCGTGCGCGCGTGCCGGGTCGAAGCCGGCGGCCTCGGCCAGGGTCTCGAGCTCGGCGATGCGCGGCTCGGCCGTGGCGACGATCTTCCGGTTCGCAGCGCCGGCGGACAGCGGGATCGCCCGCTCGATCTGCTCGCGGAGCGTCCGCAGGTCGGACGGCAGGTCGGCCGCGTTGAACTGCGTCCGCACGGCGATCATGCCGCAGCCGATGTCGACGCCGACGGCCGCCGGCATGACCGCGCCGAGGGTGGGGATGACCGAGCCGACGGTGGCGCCGAGGCCGAGGTGGGCGTCGGGCATGAGTGCCAGGTGCGGGAACACGAACGGCATCCGCGCCGTCGTGCGGGCCTGCTGCTCGGTGTTCTCCTCGAGCACCGAGGCCCAGCTGAGCAATCGGTCGGTGATCTTCTGCATCGTTCGTCTCGCTTCCGTGACGGTGTCGCGGCCGTGGTGACGGCCTTCGGTGGCGGTCCGGGACGACGACGCTGCGGGCGGACGGGTCCGCCCCGAGGGTGGACCGTGCGCGGAGAGCAGGAGGAGGACGCCCCGGGCCGGGTGGGCACGCGGGGCGTCGGGTGACGGTCGCGTGCCTACGCGGGGTTGCGGAGGGACTGGCTCGCGTACTGCCGTCCGGGCAGCACGACGAGCGTGTCGAGCGTGGGCTCGACCCGCTGTTCGAGGTGCCGTACGGCGCGCATGCGCGGTCCTTCCGTGGTGCCCGGGACGGGCGGTCCTGCCGGTGGGCAGGAGCACGACAGTAGTGCGACACGCCCGGGGTGCGCAAGGGCGACACGCCCTGGCACGGCTCAGTCCGCTCGCGTCTCGAGCTGCTGCCGCAGCCGCTCCAGCGCGGGTCCCGCGTCCCGCAGCACCCGCCGCTCACCGTCGGACAGGGCCTCCATCGCGGCGACGAGCACGCGCTCCGCCGAGGCGTCGTACACCGCGAGCCGCTGCCGTGCGAGGTCGGTCAGCCCGACCTCGGTGCTCCGCCCGTCACCGCGCGCGAGCCGCCGTTCGACGAGCCCGTCGCGCTCCATCGCGGCGACGAGGTTGCTGACGGTCGAGCGCGCGAGCCCGAGCGCCCGGCCGAGCGCCGTCGGATTCGACCACCCGTCGACGTCGAGCCGTCGGAGGACCTCGATCTGCGCGTCGGGGATGTCGGGCAGGTCGACGGAGCGTCGCGCGGTGTTGAGGAGCGACCGTCGGAACGGGCCGACCTCGGCGCTCAGCCGACGCGCGACTGCCGGCAGGTCGGGGTCGCTCGGACTGATCGTCACCCTCCCAGGGTACTCACCGGAAATACGTGTGCAACAAACGCATCACTGGAGCAAACTCGACGCATGCAGATCACGACGAGCGTCGAACACCCCGTGCCCGAGCAGGACCTCTCGGGCATCGTCGGACACCGGTTCATCTACACGTACGCGAACGGCTGGCGGTACGAGATGTACGTCAAGAACGCGACGACCATCGACTACCGAATCCACTCCGGCATGGTCGGCGGCCGCTGGGTCAAGGACCAGCACGTCGACCTCGTGGCGCTGACCGCCGGTGTCTACAAGGTCTCGTGGAACGAACCCACGGGCACGAGCGTCGTGGTGACGGTCGTCCCGGGCGAGCGGGTGCTGCACGGCACGATCTTCTTCCCGCACTGGGTCGAGGAGGACGGCAGCAAGACGGTGCTCTTCCAGAACGACCACCTCGACCGCATGCGCGAGTACCGCGACCAGGGCCCCACCTACCCGATCTACGTCGTGCCGGAGTTCGCGTACATCACGCTGTTCGAGCACGTCGGCGAGGACGACGAGACCGTCGTCGACACCGCCCCCGGTGACCTCCCCGCCGGCTTCGCGGACCGGACGAACTGATGGAGCCGATCAGTCTCGAGCACCACGGCCGGACGCTCCGCGGCTGGCAGCTCGGCGCCGACGAGCCCGGGCGCCCGGCGGCGCTCCTCGTGCACGGGTTCGGCAGCACGGACACCGGCGGGCAGCAGCTCCTCGTCCAGACCGCACGACGGCTCGCCGACCACGGCGCTGCGGTCCGCTCGTACAGCCGACTCGGCCACGGAACGAGCGACGGCGACTTCGCGGACATCACCATCGGCGACGAGGTCGAGCAGGTCACGACCATGGTCCGGACGCTCGCCGCGGACGTCGACGGCCCCGTTCACGTCGTCGCGCACAGCCTCGGAGCCGTCGAGTCCGCCCTCGCCGCCGCACGCGAGCCGGACCTCGTCGCGACACTGACCCTGTGGTCACCCGCCGGCGTGGTCGTCGACGACATCGCGAGCAAGGACGAGATCCAGGGACAGCCGCTGGCGCCGGCACGCGAGCAGGGCTTCTTCGACTTTGGTGGGATGGCGCTCGGTACGGCGTTCATCGACGAGGTGACCGCCGGGCTCGACGTGTACGCGGGGATCGACCGCTACACCGGTCCGGCGGAGGTGTTCCACGGTACGGCGGACCAGATCGTGCCGCTGTCCTACGGCGAGCGCTACGGCGAGGTCCTGCCCGGGGCGGCGTTCACCCCGGTCGAGGGCGCCGATCACGGGTGGTCGTCCGTGCCGTTCCGGCGGCTCCTCCTCGACCGCCTGGTGGCGTCGACGGGACTCGCCGACGTCGCCTGACGGCTCCTGCACTGCCTGGAGGCACGACTCGGGTCTCCACAGCGGGGTACGTCCGGCTGATGGTCGCCACCACCGCCGGGGCAGGCTGGGCCCATGAGCGAGCGGACCCGGGACACCCCTGATGCGACCGAGAACGAGGAACGCACCGACGGGTACGTGCCCCTGCGGTCCTACGGCGCCGTCGGTGACGGGCGCACGGTGGCCCTCATCGCGCTCGACGGTCGGATCGACTGGCTCCCGATCCCGTCGATGGACTCACCGCCGGTGTTCGCGAGCATCCTCGACGCCGAGCACGGCGGGCACGTCGCACTCCGGCCGGTCGGCGACGCCGAGGTCTCCCGCGAGTACCTGCCGGGCACGAACGTCCTCGTCACGACGTGGACCACGCCCTCCGGGCAGGTCACGGTGTCCGACGCGATGGTCACCGGTGTCGCCGGTCGGCTGCCGTGGGCCGAAGTCGCCCGGTGTGTCCAGGGCGTCCGCGGGTCGGTCGAGCTCGAGTGGGCCGTGGTGCCCGGCACGCTGCTGGGCACCACTGAGCCGAAGCGGCTCGACACCGCGAACGGCGCCGTGATCGGCGTCGACGGCATCACGATCGCGATCGTCGAGCAGGGCTTCGAGCCGGTGCACGACGACGGGCCGCGCTTCTCCGGCCGGTTCACCGCGACCGAGGGCTCGAAGCACATCCTCACGATCGTCGGCACCCACGACGAGCCGATCTTCATGCCGAAGCCCGAGGCGGCCCTCGCCGCGATGGACCGCACGATCGACAACTGGGCGACCTGGTCCGAGGCCTTCCACTACGACGGGCCGTGGGCTGACGCCGTGCAGCGGAGCGCCCTCGCCCTCAAGCTGCTCATCTACTCCCCCACGGGGGCGATCGCGGCGGCGCCGACCACGAGCCTCCCGGAGGACCGCACCGGCGGGAAGAACTGGGACTACCGCTTCGCCTGGGTCCGCGACCTGTCGTACACGGTGCACGCCCTCACCCGCTTCGGGCTGCGCGAGGAGACGCACGCGGCGGTGTCCTGGGTGATGCGGACCATCGCCGAGCACGACTCGTCGATGCCGATCTTCTACGAGCTCGACGGGTCGAAGAGCGACGGCGTCGAGGACCGCGACGTGCCGGGGTGGCAGGGCATCGGGCCGGTGACGATCGGCAACCGCGCCGGCGACCAGCTCCAGCTCGGCGTCTGGGGCGACGTCTTCGAGATCCTGCGGCAGTACGTCCGCGCCGGGAACGTGCTCGACCGCAAGACCGCCGCCGTCCTCGAACGGCTCGCGGACGACGCGTGCCACCGGTGGGAGGAAGCCGACTCCGGCATGTGGGAGCTGCAGGACACGCAGCACTACGTCACGAGCAAGATCGGCTGCTGGCAGGCCCTCGACGCCGCTGCCGAGCTGCACGACGCGGGCATGATCGACGGCCCGCGGGACAAGTGGGTCGAGAACCGCGAGCTCATCGAGCAGTGGGTGGCCGAGCACGGCTGGGACGAGGAACGCGGGTACTACGTGATGTACCCGGGCTCGGACAAGCTCGACACCTCGATCCTGCTGCACGCGATGAGCGCCTTCGACCGCGGTCCGCGCATGGCGTCCACGATCCGCGCGATCGAGGAGCAGCTGCAGCGCGGTCCGCTCGTCTACCGGTACTCGGGCATGGAGCAGGAGGAGTCGCCGTTCGTCGCGTGCTCGTTCTGGCTCGCTGCCGCGATGGCGTGCACCGGGCGGGTGGACGACGCGGCCGGGCTCATGGACGCGATGGTCGCGCAGGCGAACGACGTCGGGTTGTACAGCGAGATGATCAGCGAGGACGGCTCCTTCATGGGGAACCTGCCGCAGGGGCTCTCGCACCTCGCACTGATCCAGGCCGCGCTCACCATCGAGGAGGTCCGTGCCGAGACGGCTGACAGCGACTCGGCGGACGGGGACGACACTGGCGGGTCCGACCGCACAGCGTGATCATGGAGGGGTCATGAACGACGTCGACGCACGCATGGACCGACTCCGACGCGCCGCTCGCTACCGGTACGAGCGGCTCGTGGAGAGCGAGATCGAGCGCGGGTCCCTCGACCCGGACGAGGTCCGTGAGGAGCGACGGCTGCTGCAGGCGAAGGACGTCGGGCAGCACGCCCGGGCCCTCATCGAGGAGGCCGAGCGCCGCGGCGTGTTCGAGGGCAACCCGTACCACGGCAAGCCGCTCCCCTCGAACGACGGCCGCCACGACCCCGACTGGTGGATCCGCTCGAAGATCGAGCGGGAACAGATCAGCGGGATCGCGCCGCCGGCGTTCGCGCTCCGGAAGGAGGACGCCGAGCTCGACGACCAGCTCGACGCGCTCTCGACGGAGGGCGATGTCCGCGACGTCCTCGAGGACTTCAACGCCCGGGTCAAGGAAGCTCGACGGCAGCTGCTCGGCGGCCCGCCCGTGGTGACACCGCTCCGCGACGTCGATGCAGCGGTGTCGGCGTGGCACGCCCGTCGGGAGGCTCGAGCCGCGTCCGACGCGGCCGCGGCGGCCGCACGGGCTGCGGCGTCCGACACCCGGCAACCTCGTTGGTGGCGCCGTCGTCGCTGAGGTGATCTGCGCCTCCAGGCCGGCCCACACGCACGAGAGCGCCGTCCCCTGTCGGGGACGACGCTCTCGGAGTCGTTCCGGGTGTTACTTGATCTTGGCGGTGATGGTCGCGGTGCCCACGAGCAGGCCACGCTTGACGGCGTCGGTGCCGAACGTCTTGTTCAGCAGACCCGCGGCGTCCTCGGAGACGTGGACCGTGGTGCCGGTCAGGATCGCGTTGTCGCCCTCGAGCTGCAGCGGCTTGAGGGTGCCGCCCCAGAGCTCGAACAGGTACGCGTTCGCCGCGGCGACCTTGCCGTTGACCAGCACGTCACCGTAGAGCTTGGACGACCCCGGGTTCACCACGAAGTTCTCCAGCGTCACCGTCGTGTCACCGGCCTTGAGCGTCAGCCCCGAGTCGTCGTGGTTGAGCAGCCCCTGCACGTACGGACGGTACGAGCCGTCCGGGTTCCAGTACGTCACCGAACCGGCCGTGATCGGGAACGACACCGACCCGTCCTCGAGCTTGGCGTTGCCCGACACCCCAGGGGTGAGCTTCAGCGCGGTCAGCGCGTCGGTGAAGCCCGAGTCGAGCTTCACCGCCGTGGAGCCGCCGAGGACCTCGGGCACCGACGCGACCGGCGCCGGGATCTTCGACGAGCTGGAGGAGACGGTGTGGATCGCGGGCGTCGACGCGTTCGCGGCGCCGACACCGAACGCGGCGCCACCGAGGACGAGCGCGCCGGTCGTGGCGAGGGTGATCGAGGTCTTCAGGCTCTTGCGCATGATGATGCTTCCTTTGCTGTGTCGGTGCTCCGGCCGGTGGCCCTGCCTCCCTCACTGTGCGGGAGACGTGTACCGGCCGTACGTGACCGGGGAGCTTCTTGGGCGTTTCGCCCTGGTGACTTGCATTCGGCACCCCTCGCCGAACGGTTTGGCCGGTTTGCTGGAAAATCTCCACCCGCCCCTCCGTACCGTGGGCGCATGTCCCCTGCACCCATCGCGACCACCGACCGCATCCGGGCGATCGACGCCTGGTGGCGCGCCGCGAACTACCTCACCGCCGGGCAGATCCACCTGCTCGACAACCCGCTCCTCACCCGGCCGATCGAGCCGGACGACATCAAGCCGCGCCTGCTCGGACACTGGGGGACCTCGCCGGCGCTCAACCTCGTCTACGCGCACTGCAACGCGCTCATCGCCGAGACGGACCGCCAGCTGCTGTACGTCTGCGGGCCGGGGCACGGCGGCCCGGCGATGAACGCGAACGCGTGGCTCGACGGCACGTGGAGCGAGCTCTACCCGGACATCACGCCGGACACCGACGGGCTCCAGCGGTTCTTCCGGCAGTTCTCGTTCCCCGGCGGCATCCCGTCGCACGCCGCGCCGGAGACCCCCGGTTCGATCAACGAGGGCGGTGAGCTCGGGTACTCCCTCGCCCACGCCTACGGTGCGGCGCTCGACAACCCGGACCTCGTCGTCGCGTGCGTGGTCGGCGACGGCGAGGCCGAGACCGGGCCGCTCGCCGCGTCCTGGCAGGCGCACACGTTCCTCGACCCGGTGTCCGACGGCGCCGTCCTGCCGATCCTCAACCTCAACGGGTGGAAGATCGCGAACCCGACCGTCCTCGCCCGCATCCCCGGGGAGGACCTCGACGCGTACTTCCGCGGGCTCGGCTACGAGCCGATCACGGTCGACTCCTCCCGGGTCGACCACGACCCGTTCGCCGTGCACGCCCTGCTCGACGCCGCACTCCGGCGGGCGCTCGCCCGCATCGACGACGTCCAGGCAGCCGCTCGTGCGCAGGCGGAACGGGCCGCGGCCGGACAGCCCGCGGGTGCTGCCGACCTCCGCCCGCGGTGGCCGATGATCGTCCTCCGCACCCCGAAGGGCTGGACGGGGCCGAACGAGGGCACCTTCCACTCGCACCAGATCCCGCTGCCCGACGTGCGGACGAACGACGAGGACCGCGGCCGGCTCGAGGAGTGGATGCGCTCCTACCGCCCGGAGGAGCTGTTCGACGAGCACGGCCGGCCGATCGGCATCCTCGGATCCATCCGTCCCGAGGGCGACCTCCGCATGAGCGCGACCCCGTTCGCGAACGGCGGCCGGATCCGGACCGCGCTCGACCTCCCCGCGATCGCCGACCACGGCGTCCCCGCCGGTGAGCCCGCCTCGGCGACCGGCACCCTCGGCCCGTGGCTCGCCGCCCTGGTCGAGCGGAACGGATCGGACTTCCGCCTGTTCGGCCCCGACGAGACGATCTCGAACAAGCTCGACGCGGTGTTCGAGGTCACGAACCGGGTCTGGCGAGCGGACCGGGCGCCCGGCGACGAACACCTCTCGGCGCGCGGCCGCGTCATCGAGGTCCTGTCCGAGCACGTCCTCGAGGGCATGCTCGAGGGCTACGTCCTGACCGGTCGGCACGGCATCCTCAACACGTACGAGGCGTTCGCGCACATCATCGACTCGATGGTCGGGCAGTACGCGAAGTGGCTCGAGTCCTCCGCGGACCTCGACTGGCGCATGCCGGTGTCGAACCTCACGATCCTGCTCTCGTCGCACGTCTGGCGACAGGACCACAACGGCTTCTCGCACCAGGACCCCGGGTTCCTCGACGTCGTCGCGTCGAAGCAGCAGGACCTCGTACGGATCAAGCTCCCCGCCGACGCGAACACCCTGCTGGCCGTCACGGCCCACGCGCTCGAGACCACGAACCGCATCGAGGTCATCGTGGCCGGGAAGCACCCGGAGCCGGTGTTCCTGTCGCTCGAGGACGCCGTCGCACACGCCGAGGCAGGACTCGGCGTGTGGGAGTGGGCCGGCACCGAGACCTCGGTCGGCCGGGCGGACGTCGTGCTCGTCGGGGCCGGCGACGTCCCCACGGTCGAGACGCTGGCGGCCGCCGCGATCATCCGCGAGCACGCACCCTCGGTCGGCGTGCGGGTCGTGAACGTCGTCGACCTGCTGTCGATCGGCGACCCGCGCAAGCACGAACACCCGGTCTCCGACGAGCGGTACGACGAGGTGTTCCTCCCCGGGACGCCGGCCGTCTTCGCGTTCCACGGGTACCCGGCACTCGTGCACCAGCTCACGTACCGCCGACACGGGCACGACGACCTCCACGTGCACGGTTTCCAGGAGCAGGGCACCACCACCACGCCGTTCGACATGCTCGTGCGGAACGACATGGACCGCTTCGCGTTGGCGCACGACGCACTCACCCGGGTCGACGCGTCGGTGCACGCCGAGCTGCTCGACCGCCTCAGTGCAGCTCGTGACGCGGCGCGGGAGTACGCCTACACGCGCGGTGAGGACCACCCGTCGGTCGCGGGGTGGGAGTTCGCCGGCTGGCCGCAGGACTGAGCGGCCGGACCGAGCGGCAGGACTGAGCCGCAGGTCCGCAGGTCCGCAGGCCCGCGCGGTCTGGCGCGGCGCCCGCGCCGGACGCGTCTCCTGCACCGACCTGGAGGCTCGGATCCCCCTCCACAGGACCGGTCACGCCCGTCGCGTGGCCGGTCCTGGGCCGCCAGGCTCAGGACATGGACGTGGGGTGGACGAGCGCAGCGGTGGCGGTGATCGGCGCCGTGGTGGCGGTGGCGAGCCTGGTGGTCACGATCGTCGAAGGGGTACGGGCAAGGCGACATACGAAGTACTTGGCCCACCACGATCACTGGTGGCAGCGTTGGTCGTGGATCGCCGAGCGGGCGCTCTCGAACGCCGAGTGCGACCACGACGCCGCAGCGTTGATGGCTCGGGCGGTCCTGAGTCGTTCGTGGTCGACACCGGACGACGACTGGATGGAACGAGCCTTGGACATGCACGAGTACCAAGCGACTCGGCGACGACGGAGAGAGGCACGACGTGATCACTGACATGGAAGACGAACGCTTCTTCGAGATCCTCGCGCGCTTGGAACGCAGCACCAGCAGGTTGTTGCAGGATCCGCACTACGGACCGATCATCCGATCGGACGGCTCCCTCGCTGAACTCGAGGAGATGCGCATCGAGCGCCGCGAGCGCGAGGAACGCGCCCGCGCCCGGAAGCTCCGCACCGAGGCCTCCTTCGCCGAAGGCTGAGCAGGCAGGCCGGAGCACGCCGGGCCGTGCCGAGCAGCGCCGTGCCAGGGTGGACGGGTGAGCGACCTCGTCATCCCGGCCCCGCCGCAACCGACCGTCCCGACGACCACGGGTGGCCGGTTCCCCGTCCGGCGGGTCTTCTGCGTCGGCCGGAACTACGCCGCGCACGCCCGGGAGATGGGCCACGACCCGGACCGTGAGCCGCCGTTCTTCTTCACAAAGCCCGCGGACGCCGTCGTCGGTGACGGTGCCGACACCCCGTACCCGCCGCTGACCGCGCAGCTCGAACACGAGGTCGAACTCGTGGTCGCGATCGGCGCCGCCGCGGTGGACGTCCCGGTGGCCGACGCGCTGGGCGTCGTCTGGGGCTACGGCGTCGGGCTCGACCTCACCCGCCGCGACCTCCAGGCCGAGGCGAAGCGGCTCGGCCGCCCGTGGGACGCTGCGAAGGGGTTCGACGCGTCTGCCACGGTCGGCGTCCTCGTCCCCGCCACCGGGGTGGACCCGACACAGGGGACCGTGGAGCTGACGGTGAACGGCACCCTCCGGCAGGCCGGCGACCTCGCCGACCAGATCTGGTCGGTCGCCGAGACGATCGCAGAACTGTCCCGCTCGGTCCGGCTCGCTCCCGGCGACCTCCTCATGACCGGCACGCCGGACGGCGTGGGTCCGCTCGTCCGGGGCGACGAGGTCGAGGGGCGCATCGCGGGCGTCGGGTCGGTCCGCACCGTCATCGTCTGAGCGAGCCGCGACGCCCCTCCACACTCGGGGTTCCGCCGCGTTTCGCGCACGTGTCGACGGACTGGGAGCGCTCGCAGGTCTGCAGCGTAGACCTCATGTGACGTCAGGGGTCAGCGACGTCGCAACATCACGGACAGGGCCGGGTGCCGGGGAGCAGCGGGCCGTCCGGAACCGGAGGTGCCGCCGTGCTCGAACACGACCTGCTCGCCACGTCCTCGACCTGGGCGGGCGACGAACCGATCGGCGAGCGGGTGCGCGCCGTCGGCGCCGCCGGGTTCGCGGGACTCTCCCTCACCGTCGGCGACCTGCACGAGGTCCGCGCCACCATCGGGTTCGCGGAGCTCCGGCGCATCCTCGACGGCTCCGGGATCGTCTGGGTGCAGCTCGGCCCACTCGACCGCTGGTGGTCGAGCGACGACCGTTCCGCCGACGAGGACGCCGATCGCGGTGTGGTCTTCGAGGCGACCGCGGCGCTGCGTGCGTGGCAGGTCGTCGTCGGGGCGGACACGACCCTGACGATCCGCCCCGCAGCGATGATCGACGACTGGGTGGCGCTCGCGGTGCGGACCGAGCAGCTCGGTGCGCAGCTCGTCCTCGAGCCGGAGCCGTGGTCGAACCTGCCGACGGTCGAACGTGCCGCTCGGTTCGTGACCGCCGCAGGGCACCCGAACGGCGGTCTGCTCCTCGACGCGATGCACACTCTGCGGGGCGGCTCGACCCTGGCATCGGTGCACGAGGGCGTCGCGCCCGCCGTGCTCGCCGCGGTCGAGCTGAGCGACGGGCTCCTCCACACGCCGGCCGGCATGACCCTCGCCGAGGAGGCCCGCGGCGCACGGCACCTGCCCGGCTCCGGGGCGTGGGACCTGCCCGGCTTCGTCCGGACCGTGCGCGACCTGGGCTTCGACGAGCCGTGGGGCGTCGAGGTCCGGACCGCAGCACACCGCGCCATGCCGACCGCCGATGCCCTCCGGACCGCGGCCGCCGCCACCCGTGCTGTGCTCGACGCGGCCGATGCGTTCGGCGCTCCCGCTGCCCCTGCGATGCCGTCCACGCCGGCGCCGACCTCCGCCGTCGACCTCGACTCGTCGCGGGCCCCGCGGACGCCGATGCCCTCCGTGCCGCTCCCCCGCCGGGAGGCCGACACAGGGACGCCCGCGTAGGTTCGCGAGCATGACGCACCACGACGACGAACTCCTCCGCCGTTCCCAGGACGCGATCGACGAGGCGAAGGCCGCTGCGGCCGACGTGACCGAGCCCGACGAGGACGACCTCGTCGAACAGGACCTCCCGGTGGCGGACGACGCCGAACCGAGCGACGGCCCGGCGCCCGCGCCCTGAGCTGCCCAGCGACCGCGGCCAGGAAAGCCGGCCCGGACAAGCGGGCCCAGAAAAACTTCCGATCAGGTGTGACGAACCGGTCCGCCGACCCGTCTCAGCAGTGAGCCTGCCAGTTGCTCACCGCGGCTGGCGTCAGCGCGCCGTGGCCGGTCATCCCTGAACGCCGGCCACGGCGCTCGGACGGCGGCCCGTGCGTTCCCTGATCCGGCGCACGGGTCGCCTTCACCCGCGGGTTCCGCTGCGGAGGCGGGGCTCAGTCGTCGACCTCGTCGCCGAGGAAGTCGGCGTAGGTGACCTCACCGTCCGCAGTGCCGCCCTCGGGGTGCGCCGGGACGTGCTGCGGTCGCGGGCTCGCCGCCGATCCGCGCTCCTCCGGCGTGAACGGCGGCAGGTAGTTGCTCGCGCTCATGGTCACGCCCTTCCGTCCCGGCGAACGTAACAGTCGCAGGACCCTCGGCAGAGGGTGGTCCCGCGATCGTCCCCCGGAGACGCGTCGAACGGGGGACGGTTGTTCGCCCGGGGCGGACCCCATGCGTGTGCATCTGCGCGATCAGGACTCGCGCACGACGTCGTCGGGGTCCTTGTCCGCACGCCATCCACGCCACGAGGGCTGGCGGAGCCGTCCGTCCCCGGTCCACTCCGCGAACTGCACCTCGCCCACCCGCACCGGTCGGACCCAGTGCGCGTCACGCGCATCCGGGCGAGGGACGTCCACGAACGGGGAGTCGTCGCGGGCCAGCGGCTCGAGCACCCCGGCGATCTCGTCGAGGTCGCGGTCGCGGAACCCGGTCCCGACCTTGCCGACGTACTCGAGCCCCTCGGCGCCCGGCACACCGAGCAGCAGGGAGCCGATGCCGCCCGCCCGCCGCCCTGCACCGGGGCGCCACCCGCCGACCACGACCTCCTGCGTGGCGTGGTGCTTGACCTTGAGCCAGGCCTCCGAGCGCCGACCCTCGGCGTACTTCGAGCTGCGCTTCTTCGCGACGACCCCTTCGAGCCCTCGTCGCTCGGACTCGGCGAGCGCGGCGGCGAAGTCCCCCTCGACGGCGTCGGGGACGTCGACCACGCCGCCGGGTTCGACGACCGTCGCGAGGGCCTCACGTCGGGCGGCGTACCCGTGGCGGGTGAGCTCGTGGCCGTCGGCCTCGAGCACGTCGAACAGCAGCAGGCGCACCGGCGTCGTCGCACGGGCCGCTTCGACCTCGCGCGTCTTCGTGAGGCCCATCCGGTTCTGCAGGAGCTGGAACGAGGGCCGTCCGCGGTCGTCGAGCGCCACGATCTCCCCGTCGTAGACGCCGTCGACCGCGGCTCGCTCGGCGAGGTCCTGCAGCTCGGGGTACTGGGCGGTGAGGTCGTTGCCGTTCCGGCTCCGGAGGGTGACCCGGCCGTCCCGGACGGTCGCGAGCGCCCGGACGCCGTCCCACTTCAGCTCGAACGCCCAGTCCGCGGGGTCGAGCCGGGGCTCGCCCTTCGCCAGCGTCGCCTGCATGGTGCGGCGTTCCTCGGGGCGCTCGGTCGCGGGGCTGGCCGCGTGCACTGCCGGCCGGGAGGCACGGGTCGGCCCCGCCCCGCGCGTCGCGCCGGCCGTGCTGCCGGGCTCGCGGTCGGGCTGGTCCTTCGTGCGGTGGATGAGCCAGCTCTTCTCGTCGCCGTCGCGTCCGCGTCCTCGCCCCCGGGTGTGCAGGAGCACCAACCGTCGCGCTCCCCCGGTCCGGCCGTGCAGCGTGACGATGACCTCTTCGCCGTCGCGCCACTTCTCCAGCTCGTACGTGCCGTCGTCCCAGATCGTGACCGTCCCACCGCCGTACTCGGCCTTCGGGATGGTCCCCTCGAAGGAGCCGTACTCGAGCGGGTGGTCCTCGGTCTGCACCGCGAGGTGGTTCTTCCCCGGGTCCGTCGGCTCGCCCTTCGGGAGGGCCCAGCTGACGAGCACGCCGTCGTGCTCGAGGCGGAAGTCGTAGTGGTCCCGGGTGGCGTGGTGCTCCTGGATCACGAACGTCGGGGTGCCGTCGTCCCGCACGGTCGGTGCCCCGGCGGGCACGGGCTCCGGCGTCTTCGCGGCGTCGCGCTTGGCGCGGTACGCCGTCAGGCGGTCCTCGCTCGCCTGGTTCGCGTCGGCGGTCCGGTCGCTGTCCCAGTGGCCGGCGTCGGGTCGTCCGACGGCCAGCGAGGCGGAGGCGACCGGGTGCAGGAGGTCCCCACGGGCCTCCAGGCGGTCGAGCACGTCGTCGAGGGTGAGCTGCGCGAGCCCGCGCTGCGTCAGTTCGTCCCAGGTGCGCGGGGCGGCGACCGTCGGCCGGTCACGGCCGCGGAGCGAGTACGGCGCGATCGTCGTCTTGTTGCCGTTGTTCTGCGACCAGTCGACGAAGACCTTGCCGGTGCGTTCGGCGCGGCTCATGGAGGACAGGACGAGGTCGGGGAGGTCCTGCTCGAGCGCCCGTGCGAGCTCGTGCGCGACGTCGGACACCTGGGCCGTCGTCGCACGCCCGTCGAGTGCCGCGTAGAGGTGGATGCCCTTCGACCCGGACGTGACCGGGTAGGGCTCGAGCCCCATGCCCTGCAGGACCTCGCGCGCAGCGACGGCGACCTCGACGCACTCGGGCAGTCCGACGCCCTCGCCCGGGTCGAGGTCGAGCACGAGCCGGTCGGGGTTCTGGTGCCCGCCACGCGGGCCGAAGCGCCACTGCGGCACGTGGAGCTCGAGCGCGGCCTGCTGCGCCATCCAGACGAGGGTCGCGACGTCGTCGACGATCGGGTACTCGGTGTCGTGCTCCTTGTGGGCGATCGTGTGGTGCCGCACCCAGTCGGGCGCGGAGTCGGGGAGGTTCTTCTCGAAGAAGACCTTCCCGTCGACGCCGTTCGCCCAGCGCTTCCGGGTCACCGGGCGGTCCTTCACGTGCGGGATCATCCACGGCGCGACCCGCTCGTAGTACTCGATCACCCGTCCCTTGGTGGTCCCGGTCGCCGGGTAGAGCACCTTGTCCGTGTTGCTCAGGCTGATCGACCGCCCGCCGACGAGCACCGTCCGCCGCTTCGCGACCGGGCTCACAGCGCCACCCCGGTCGCTCCCGCCACGGTCAGGGTGGACCCGGAGGTGTACGACGACTCTGGCCCGGCGAGGTACACGTACGCGCTCCCGAGCTCCACGGGCTGCGCCGGTCGTCCGAACGGGGTGCCCTCGCCGTAGTGGGCGATCTCGTCGCCCGGGTAGCTGATCGGCTGGAGGGGTGTCCAGACCGGCCCCGGCACGACCGTGTTCGCCCGGATGCCCTTCGGCGCGAGCTGCCGGGCCAGGCCGTTGGTGTACGTGATGATCGCGGACTTCGTGGCGGCGTAGTCGATCATCCGCGCCTGCGGCTCGTACGCCGACACCGAGCTCGTCGTGACGATCGCGCTGCCGGGTGCCAGGTGCGGGACCGCGGCCCGGACGAGCCAGAACAGCGAGTACAGGTTGACCTTGAGCGTGCGGTCGAACGACTCGGTGGTCTGCTCGGCGACGTCCTCGTGCACCTGCTGGAACCCGGCGACGGTGACGAGCGCGTCGAGCCCGCCGAGGGTGCTCACGGCGTCGCGGACGAGCCGTGCGCAGAAGTCCTCGTCGGTGAGGTCGCCCGGCAGCAGGACCGCCTTGCGTCCGAGGTCGCCGATCACGTCGCGGACGTCCTCGAGGTCGCTGAGCTCGTCCGGCAGGGCGTTCAGGGCGACGTCCGCGCCCTCCTTCGCCATCGCGATCGCCGCTGCCCGCCCGATGCCCGAGTCGGCGCCCGTGACCAGCACACGGTAGCCGGTCATGCGACCGCTCCCCTGGTAGGACCGTTCGCCGTGGTCGGGCGCCGGGTCCATCGCACTCGCGAGCCCGGAGCCGTCCTGCGTCTGCGCGGGGAACGGCGGGCGGGGGTGCTGGGTCCGCGGGTCCTGCTTGTCGAGCTGACTCATGTGCCCATCGTGCTCGCCCTTCCCCGGCACCGGCACAGCAGCGGCGGACCTGTGGAGAACCCGTCCCTCCGGACGTTCCGGTGCAGGGACGGGCATCATGTGGCCATGAGGTCGATCTGGAAGGGCTCCATCGCGTTCGGGCTGGTCAACGTGCCGATCAAGGTGTACGCGGCCACCGAGACCCACGACGTCTCCCTGCACCAGGTCCACGACGAGGACAAGGGCCGCATCCGGTACAAGCGCGTGTGCGAGTTCGGCCACGAGGTCGAGTACGCCGACATCCAGCGCGCCTACGACGACGGCGAGAAGACCGTCGTGCTCACCGCCGACGACTTCAAGCAGCTCCCCGAGGAGCAGTCGCACGAGATCGAGGTCCTGGAGTTCGTGCCGGTCGAGCAGGTCGACCCGATGATGTTCGAGAAGTCGTACTACCTCGAGCCGGACTCCCGGTCCCCGAAGGCGTACGTGCTGCTCCGCGAGACGCTGGCGAAGACCGACCGGCTGGCGATCGTGCAGTTCACCCTCAGGCAGAAGACCCGGCTCGGCGTCCTGCGGGTCAACGACGACGTCATCCTCCTGCAGGGACTGCTGTGGGGTGACGAGGTCCGTGCAGCGGACTTCAAGGGTCTCGACACCTCCGTGAAGGTGAGCGCGAACGAGCTGAAGATGTCGTCCTCGCTCGTGGACAGCATGTCCACCGACTTCGACCCGGACCGGTACACGGACGCCTACCAGGAGGAGCTGCAGCAACTCATCGACGCGAAGCTCGCGTCCGGCGACGACGTCGACACCGCCGAGACCTTCGGTGAGCGCGACGAGGACGACGACGAGGGTGAGGGTGGTGACGTCATCGACCTGATGGCCGCCCTGCGGGCGTCGGTCGACAAGAAGCGGACGGGAGGCTCGGGGTCGCGTTACCGGAGCGGGTCGCGTTCCGCGACGCACGACTCCACCGCCGACGACGCGCCGGCCGAGCAGACGCCCGCCTCGAAGCGGACGAGCACCGCGAAGACGAGCACCACGAAGACGAAGGCGTCGACCTCGGGGACCACGACGAAGAAGGAACCGGCGAAGAGAGCACCGGCGAAGAAGGCGCCGGCGAAGAAGGCACCGGCGAAGAAGCGCGCCAGCTAGTCCTCGGTGTCCCGCGCCGTGCGGCGCAGCACCGTCGGCAGCGCCGTCCACAGCGCTCCGGTACCGACGAACACCGCGACCCCGGCGATGATCCCCCCGCGGCCGCCGAGCACCACGTCGAACACGAACCACACGGTCCCGGCGAACAGCAGCGCCGCGGCGAAGAGCGTCACGAGCAGCAGGACGTTCCCCGCGCGCACGAGGTCGTGCTTCTGCCGCTGCTTGAAGACGAGGCGGTGGGTGGCCACGACGGCGAGCGCGACGACGGTCACGACGACCGCGAGCACGACGAGCGTGAGGTAGATCGTCTCCTGCCGGACGGTCAGCGACGAGAACCGCTGCTGGAACGGCAGCGTCAGCAGGAACCCGGCGAGGATCTGCGTCCCCGTCTGCACGATCCGCAGCTCCTGCTGGATGTCGCTCCAGTTGCGGTCCCACCGTTCGGTCGGGGTCTCGTTCCGACCCCGCTGCAACTCGCTCATGCCGCGACCGTACTGCCCGCGGCGGCCCGCGGATCGCCCCGCTCCGTCACGAGCCGGAAACACGCTTCGGGGACACTGGGAGCATGACTCCACAAGAGCCAGGGAGCCTGACCTCGTCATCCGTGAGCGCAGGCCCGCCCGTCACCGTGTCCATCACCCGCCTCGTCGAACCCGACCGCATCCCGGAGGCCACCCGCTGGGTGCAGTCCGGCGTCAACCTCGCGAACCGCTACCCGGGCTTCCTCGGCTCCGGGTGGGTCCGCTCGCACGCGACGAGCCGCGAGTGGCACGTGCTGTACCGGTTCGCCGACCACGAGCAGCTCGCGACGTGGGAGTCCTCCGACGACCGTCTGCGGTGGCTCGACCTCGGCCGTGACCTCGTGGTGGAGTCCCGGGTCGAGAAGCGCACGGGCATCGAGGGCTGGTTCGACGCCCCGCAGGACACCCCGGCGTCGAGCGCTCCCCCGCGGTGGAAGCAGGCGGTGAGCATCTGGCTCGGCTTCTTCCCGGTGAACCTCGTCTTCACGTACCTGGTCGGCTGGCTCGTCCCGGCGTTCGGGCACCTCGCCGTGTTGCCGCGCGTGCTCGTCACGACGCTCGTGCTCACGCCGATCATGACGTTCTGGGTACTGCCGTTCGTGACGAAGGCGATCCGCCCGTGGCTGCTCGCACCGCCCCGGGACGCGTGACCCTCAGCCCAGCACGGACAGCTGGTCGAGCCGCTCGAGGATGACACCCTCTCGGAGGGCCCACGGACAGATCTCGAGCGCCGGCAGGTCGAAGATGTCGAGGCAGGCCTCGGCGACGAGTGCGCCGGGGACGACCTGGTGCGCGCGGCTCGGTGAGACCCCGGGGAGCGTCGCGAGTTCCTCGACCGTCATGCCGAGCAGCGCGGGCAGCTGCCGTCGGAGTTCGGCGCCGTCGAGGGACCGCGCGACGAGCGGCCCGTCGGCCGAGGGCGCCGCGCCGCAGATCCGGGCGATCGACCGGAACGTCTTCGACGTCGCGACGGCCCGGTCGGGCCGCCCGGAGCGGAGCAGGAGCCCGGCGTCCCGCGCGATCGACACCCGGATCTCGTGCCGGAGCCGTCGGACGTCGTCGTCGGTGGGTGCGCCCGTGGCGAAGAACGACCGCGCGAGCCGGGCCGCACCGATCGGCATCGACCACGCCACGTCCGGTGCCTCGTCGGCTCCGCCGGCGATCTCGAGCGAGCCACCGCCGATGTCGAACACCGCGAGCCGTCCGGCGGACCACCCGAACCAGCGGCGGACCGCCAGGAACGTCAGCCGCGCCTCGTCGTCGCCGGAGAGCACGGCGAGCTCGACACCGGTCGCCTGTTCGACGTGGGCGAGCACCGCGTCGGAGTTCACCGCGTCGCGGACGGCCGAGGTGGCGAACGCGAGCATGTCCTCGCAACCGCGTTCCTCGGCGACGCGGACGGCGTCGGCGACGAACGCGGTGAGCGCGTCGATCCCCCGTTGCGTCACGGCTCCGGCGTCGTCGAGGTGCTCGGCGAGCCGCAGCGGCTGCTTGAACGAGGACGCCGGCAGCGGGGCGGCCCCGCCGTGGGCGTCCACCACGAGCAGGTGGCCGGTGTTGGACCCGATGTCGAGGACTCCGACGCGCATGGCACCACGCTAGCGGCCGGGAGGCGCGGCTCACGCCCGCAGGAACGCCTCCAGCTCGGCGGTGGTCGGGTAGGACGCCTGCGCGCCCGGCTTCGTCGCGGCGTACGCCCCGACCCCGACGGCGAAGTGGGCCGCGTCGGCGAGGGAGTCCCCGGCGGCGAGCCGGAGCGCCACCGCCCCCATGAACGCGTCGCCGCAGCCCGTGGTGTCGACCGGGTCCACGCGGACGGCGTCGACCGACACCGGGTCCGCGTCGCCGTCGTGCACGGTGCAGCCCGCTCCGCCCCGGGTGACGATCGAGCGCGCGACACCGTGGTCGCCGAGCTCGGCCGCCTCGTGCTCGTTCACGAGCAGGACGTCGGTCAGGTCGAGGAGCTCCTGCGGGACGGCGCCGAACGGCGACAGGTTCGTCAGCACGGTGACCCCGGCGTCGTGCGCGGCGCGGGCGGCGGCGAGCACGACGTCGATCGAGACCTCGAGGCAGAGCCCGAGCACACGGGCGTCGGCGAAGGCGTCGGCGGGGACGTCGTCCGGCGTCAGCGTGCCGTTCGCGCCGGCGGAGATCACGATGGTGTTCTCCCCCGCGCCGTCGACCGTGATGACGGCGGTGCCGGTCGCCGTTCCCTGCCGGACGGCGACGTGCGTCGTGTCGACCCCGGCCGCCGCGACGGAGTCGCGGAGCAGCGCACCGTTCCCGTCGTCGCCGACCGCACCGATCATGCGCACCGTGCCCCCGAGCCTCCCGGCTGCCACCGCCTGGTTGGCGGACTTGCCGCCGGGAAGGATCGCGAGGTCCGAGCCCTGCAGGGTCTCACCTGGCTTCGGGAAGCGCTCGGTGCGGACCACGAGGTCCGCGTTGAGGCTGCCCACGACGACGATGCCGGTCATGCGGCTGCTCCTGTCTCGGCCGAGGCCGGGCGCGGGATGAGGAAGGACGTGGCGAGGGCCGCGCACGTGATCACGGCCCCGAGCAGCATGCCACCGGAGTACCCGGCGGTACCCGCGGACCCACCGGTCCCGAGCGCGATCTGCAACGCTGGGAGGACCGCGAAGCTGATGCCCGCGCCGAGGTTGAACGCCCCGGCGTTCAGGCCGGGCAGGAACCCCGGGTTCGACTCGGGCGAGAGCACGATGCCCAGTCCGTTGAGGATGATGTTCGCGATGCCCGCGTAGGTGATGCCGATCAGGACCGTCGCGACGACGAGCACCGGGAGCGAGTGCACGCCGACGAAGGCCATCACGAGCGTCGCGACGATGCTCCCGACGAGGCCGACGCGGAGGACGGCCCGGTAGCCGAGGGTCGGCGCGAGCCGACCGGCGAACGGCCCGACGATCCAGCCGACCAGCGCGTACGGCGTGAGGAACGCGAGCGAGGCGAGGTCGGCCTCCATCCCGAAGCCCACCTCCGTGTTCTGCGCGAGCGACGTGACCAGCCCGTTGACCACCGCGAAGACACCGGTCATCGTGAGCAGGGTCGTGACGAGGAGCGCCCAGGTGCCGCGGCGCTTGAGGAACCGCGTCTCGACGAGGGGTTCCCGGACCCGCGACTCGACCGCCCAGAAGACGCCGAACGCGACGAGGGCGACGACGATCCCGCCGACCACGAGCGCCCAGTCCGCGGCCGCGAGCTTGCCCGCCTCGTTGAACGCGGTGAGCAGGGCGCCGACGCTGACGACGAGCGGCAGGACACCCCACCAGTCCATCCGGGTGCCGGCGGACGGCTTCGACTCGACGCCCCACACGGCGACCATGAGCGCGGCCACCACCGTGACGACGGCGATCACCCAGAAGATCCCGCGGAAGCCGAAGTGCGTGGCGATCCACCCGCCTGCGAGGGCGTCCACGCCCGCGATGCCGCCGTTGACCGCGGTGAGCAGGCCGAGCGCGGCGCCGTAGCGCTTCGGGTCGGCGATCTCGTTGCGGAGGATGAGCAGGCCGATCGGCACGACCGGCCCGGTGACGCCCTGGATCATGCGGCCGACGAACAGCATCGGGACGTTGACGGCGAGGGCGGCCACGACGCTGCCGACGAGCATCACGACGAGCATGCCGAGCAGGACGCGCTTCCGGCCGACGATGTCCGACAGTCGGGGCAGGAACAACGAGAACAGCGCTGCGAGGGTGAAGAACAGGGTCTGCGAGAGCCCGATCGTCGCGTCGTCGGTGCGGAGCTCGCGCGCCATCGTGACGAGGGCGGGGCTGAGCATGCTCGCGTTCAGCTGGAACGCGACGCAGGCGGCGAGCAGTGCGGCGGTCAGTGCGCCGATCGACTTCTTCGTCGAGGTGGTGGTCATGGGGGTCAGTGCTCCGGGGTGACGGCGGTGTCGGGGTCGGTGAGGGTGGAGGCTGCGGCACGCGGGGTCCAGCCGGTGTCGGGCGTCTCGCCGATGCGCTCGAGGGCGTCGACGACGAGGTCCCAGAACCGGCCGTGGTCGAGCTCGGTCGCGGCGCTCGTGCGGCAGTCCGCCGGGGCCGGGGCGCGGAAGTCGGCGACGGTCATGCCGAGGGTGTGCTCCCCCTTCGTCTCCACGGTGATCGGCACCTTCACGGCGCGCACGACGGTCGGGTCGATGACGTACGCGACGGCGCAGGGGTCGTGCACGGGCGGCGCGTCGAAGCCCTGGGCGTCCTGGTAGGTCTGCCCGAAGAAGTCGAGGAGCTCGCCGACGAACGCGGCCGGGCCGGTGCCGACGGCGGCGATGCGGGCGGCGACCTCCGGGGTGGCGAGTGCCTGGTGCGTCAGGTCGAGCCCGACCATGACGACGTCCCACCCGGCGCTGAAGACGATGTCCGCGGCTTCGGGGTCGATGACGATGTTGAACTCGGCGACCGGGCTCCAGTTGCCGACGTGCAGGCCGCCGCCCATCAGGACGACCTCCTTGACGCGCTCGACGATGCGGGGCTCCTTGCGGGCCGCGAGGGCGATGTTCGTCAGGCCGGCGGTCGGGACGAGCGTGACCGTCCCGGGCTCGTGCGCCATGACGGTGTCGATGATGAGGTCGACCGCGTGCCGCTCGTCGAGGTCGAACGACGGTTCGGGGAGCATCGGCCCGTCGAGGCCGCTCTCGCCGTGGATGTCCTCGGCCACCTCGATCTCGCGCAGGAGCGGTCGGGGCGAGCCTGCGGCGAACGGGATGCCGGTGATGCCGGCGATGCGGGCGACGGCGAGGGCGTTGCGGGTGACCTTCGGGAGGGTCTGGTTGCCGACGACCGTGGTCACGGCGAGCAGGTCGATGTCGGGGTTCCCGTGGGCGAGCAGCATCGCGACGGCGTCGTCGTGGCCGGGGTCGCAGTCGAGGATGATCTTGCTCGGCACGCGAGCCGGCACGCGGTCTTCTGCCACGGGGTCTCCACTTCGTCGGGGATGGAACGTCGAGGCCTGACGCGGTGGGGTCCGCGGCGGAGGAATCAGCTCCCGCGGCACGTCAAGCGTTTGACATGGAACCACGTCAAGCGTTTGACGTCAAGTTGCTGCGAGGCCTGTCGGTACGATCGGCAGGTGTCCTCCCCCACCCGCGTCACCGCCGCGATGGTCGCCGAGCGCGCCGGCACCAGCATCGCCACCGTCTCGCTCGTGGTCAACGGGAAGGACCGCGGCCGCGTCTCGGCCCCGATCGCCGAACGGGTCCGGACAGCGGTCGACGAGCTCGGGTACGTCGTCGACCACGCCGCGAGCTCCCTCGCCCGTGGCAGTGGCGACCTCGTGGTGCTCATCGCCCCCGACCTGTCGAACCCGTTCTTCGCCGAGGTCATCCGCGGTGTCCGGGACACCCTGACCGACCGCTTCCAGCTCGTGCTCTCGGTCACCGAGCGCGGACGGCAGCCCGAGACCTCGGACGTGCGGCGCTTCGAGCGGCTCCGACCGGCCGGCATCCTCGTCGACGCTCCGGCCGCCGGCGAGGACCTCTCCGCCAGCGTGCCCGTCGTGCAGCTCGACGCCCCGGGCGGGGCCGACGCCGTGAACTACGACCTGACGACCGGCGTGCACGAGCTGGTCGAGCACCTTGCCGGTGCCGGGCACCGCCGGATCGGGTACCTCGACGGCACCTCCCGCGCGGCGACCTTCGCGCTCCGCCGACGCCTGCTCGAGGGTGCTGCGACCGCCGCCGGACTCACGGTGTCGCCGCTCGTCGGGCGCGCGGACCTCACGGTGGACGCCGGTGCCTCGGTGGCGTCGGAGCTGCTCGACCCGTGGGTCGCCGACGGGGTCACGGCGGTCGTCGCGGCCGCCGACACCCTGGCGTACGGCGTCCTGCGGGTGGCCGCGGACCGGGGACTGCGCGTCCCGGGCCAGCTCGCGGTCGCGGGCTTCGACGACCTGCCGTCGTCCTCGGTCACCGCTCCGGCGCTGACGAGCGTGGCCCTGCCGGGAGCGGACCTCGGCCGGGCTGCAGCGCTCCGCCTCCTCGCGACGTTCGACGGCGGTGCCGCGGAGGTGCCGTCGCTCCCCACACGACTCGTCGTCCGCGCCAGCACCGCCGGCTGACGCGACCACCTCTGTGCCGCGAGAGCGACAGGTGCGTGCGTCCGGTCCGCGGCATGCTGTCGCTTTCGCGATGGTGACAGGACGCGCGTGGTCCCGGCGAGTGCCGGAGCACCACATGACGGACGGGAGGCGCGGTGCCAGCTGGCACCGTGCCTCCCGTCCGTCGGTGGTGACGCGGGGAACCGGTCAGGCCGAGTCTCGGCCGTCGCCCTCCGTCCCGGCGGGAGCCGCAGCGGCCGGTGCAGCCGGGCCGCGCTGCGCGCGCTCGAGCTCGTCGGCCTCGGCACCGCCGACGGCCTCGCCGCGGGCGACCATCCCGGCCACGTCGGCGAGCTGCATCTGCGGGATGAACAGTGCGAGCACGAGCGCGACCGCGATGAACGGCAGGAGGTACCAGAACACCGGCGCGAGCGAGTCCGCGTAGGCGTTCACGATGCCGTCCTGGATCGCCTGCGGGAGCTTCGCGAGCGCCGTCGGGTCGATGCTCGCGCTCGCGGACGCCGCGTCGGACGCGCTGCCACCGGCGCTCGTGAACACGTCGCGGAGCGCGTCGGTCAGGCGCGAGGTGAACAGTGCGCCGAAGACGGCCACCCCGAGGGAGGCGCCGACCTCGCGGAAGTAGTTGTTCGTCGACGTCGCGGTGCCGACCTGCTCCGGCAGGACGGCGTTCTGCGCCACGAGGACGACCACCTGCATGATGAGCCCGAGCCCGGCGCCGAACACGAACAGGTAGACGCAGATGAGCCAGATCGGGGTGCTCGCCGCGAGGGTCGTCATCGAGAGCATCGCGAGGCCGACCAGGATCGTGCCGACGATCGGGAACATCCGGTACTTGCCGGTCTTCGTGATGAGCGTGCCGGAGAGGATCGAGGTCCCCATCAGGCCGGCCATCATCGGCAGCATCAGCAGGCCGGACACCGCGGCCGAGGTGCCCGACGCCATCTGCAGGAACGTCGGGACGAAGCCGATCGCCGCGAACATGCCGACGCCGAGCACGAAGCCGATCGCGGTCGCGGTCACGAACGTGCGGTTGCGGAAGAACGACAGCGGGATGATCGGGTCCTCGGCGCGGGACTCGACGAACACGAACAGCGCGGCGGCGACGAGGAACCCGGCACCCCAGGCCCAGGTCTCGGGGGCACCCCAGCCGTGGTCGCGGTTGCCGCCGGACTCGGTGAAGAACACCAGGCAGGCGGTCGTCGCGGAGAGCAGGAGGACGCCCAGCCCGTCGATGCGACGCGTCGCCTTCTTGCTCGGTAGGGTCAGCGCGAACCACGCCACCGCGAACGCCGCGATCCCGACCGGGATGTTGATCCAGAACGCCCAGTGCCAGGTCATGTGGTCGACGAAGAAGCCACCGAGCAGCGGCCCGCCGACCGCGGAGAGCCCGAAGATCGCGCCGAGCGGGCCGAGGTACTTGCCGCGCTCCGAGGCCGGCACGATGTCGGCGATGATCGCCTGCGACAGGATCATGAGCCCGCCGCCGCCGAGGCCCTGCAGCGCGCGGAACACCACGAACTGCCAGAAGTCGGTGGACATCGCGCAGCCGAGCGACGCCAGCGTGAACAGGGCGATCGCCACGAGGAACAGGTTCCGGCGGCCGATGACGTCACCGAACTTGCCGTAGATCGGCATCACGACGGTCGAGGCCAGCAGGTAGCCGGTCGTGATCCAGGCCTGGTGCGCCACTCCGCCGAGGTCGCCGACGATGGTCGGCATCGCGGTCGACACGATGGTCTGGTCGAGGCTGGACAGCAGCATCCCGGCGATGAGCGCCGAGAAGATGATCCAGATGCGCCGCTGGGTGAGCAGCAGCGGTCCGTCGGTGCCGGGGCGGGTGCGCCGGGCACCCTGCGCGGTGGCGGTCATGCGGTGGGGTCCTGTCCGGTGGTGGTGATGGCCGCCCTGAGCTGGCGGAGGTTGTCGGTGAGCAGCACGTCGAACGGTGGACCGGTGCTCTCGTCGTAGGTGTCGTCGAAGTACGTGCCGGCGGTGACCTTGAGCAGGGCGGCCGCCGTCTCGGCCACCAGCTGCGCCCGGTGGTCGCTCGGGTCGTCCGGCCAACCGAAGCGGTCCCGGACCGCGCCGGCGACCGCGGCGAGCTGCGCGTCGGCAGCCGTGAGGAACTTCGCGACCATCGCGGGTTCGCGGTCGAACACCCGGCGGACGAGCGCCTCGTCCGCGCGGTCGAGCCCGACGACGTGGAGCTGCTCGACGGCGAGCGCGACGACGGACCCGAGCGGGTCGAGCTCCTCCGCCACGACGGCCCGCTCGGCGTAGTCGCGGAGCATCGCCGCGGACGCGCCCTGCTCGATGCCGAGCACCGCGTCGTCCTTCGAGGAGAAGTGGTTGAAGAACGTGCGACGGGAGACCCCGACGGTCTCGCAGAGCTGCTCGATCGTGAAGCCGTGCAACCCGTGCTCGACGGTCGCACGGCGCGCCTCGACGATCATGCGTCGGCGCAGCGCGCGGGTGCGTTCGGTGGTGTTCACCGCACAAGAATTGCACTATCAGTCTGAGAGTGCAATGGCTGTTCTTCGGCTAGAGCGCCTTCGCGAAGCAGAACGACCACGGCATGGTCTCCGCGTACGGCGTGTACACCGGGATCTGCTCCCAGCCCGTCTTGCGGTAGAGCGCGACGGCCTCGGGCTGCTTGTCACCGGTCTGCAGGATCACCCGGGCTGCTCCCTGCTCCCGCGCGACCCGCTCACCCTCGGCCAGCAGCGCAGTGGCGGCGCCCTTGCCGCGTGCGGCCGACAGGACGATGAGGCGCTTCAGTTCGACCTCGTCGCCGAGACGACGGACGGCGATGTGCCCGAGCGGGGTGCCGTCCTCGTCGAGCGCGAGGAGCGACGTGATCACGTCGGCCGGGTCGACCGTCAGCACCCGGTTGCGCTCGGCGGTGACGGCAGGGTCCTCCGCCGCGTTCGCCGAGCCGTACCGCTCGTGCATCTCCTCGTCCATGGTGGCGCGGAGGGCCACCCCGCGGGGGTCGTCCCAGGCGACGCGTTCGATCGTGATCACGAAGAACGATCCTGGCACGCCCGCGTGCCGATGACCGCGCGGGTCCGGATGACCGCGCGGCGCCGCTCACCGCAAGGTGGCGATCGGCCCGTCACCCGCGCGGAACGCCGACAGGACCGCGGCCGCGTCGTCGTACACCGCCGCAGCGCCCGCCCCGCGGAGTTCGTCGCCGCCCACGCCGCCGGTCATCACCCCGATGCTCGTGACACCCACCCGTCCGGCCGACTCGACGTCCCACACCGCGTCGCCGACCATGACCGCGGAGTCGGCGGACACTCCGGCCCGTTCCAGCGCGACCGCGATGATGCCCGGGTCCGGCTTGGCCTGCTCGACGTCCTCGGAGCTGGTGACCGCGGTCAGCCACCCCTCGGCGTCGAGCAGCTCGCGGAGTCGCACGAGCTCGGGCTCCGGCGCGCTCGTGGCGAGGACCACCGCGTGCCCGGCGTCGGCCACGGCGGCGAGCAGGTCGCGTGCACCGGGCAGGAGCCGGAGTCGGGGCTGCTGCTCCGCGTAGTACGCCGAGTGGTACTGCTTCGCGGCGTCCCGGGTGTCGTCGGAGGCGTCCGGCAGCAGCGCCTCGAGCAGCTTCGCGGAGTCCATGCCGATCGACCGGTGGATGCGCCAGGCGTCGACGGACTCGCCGATCGCCGTGAACGCACGCCACCAGGCGTCGATGTGGGCGTAGTTGGAGTCGACGAGCGTGCCGTCGATGTCGAAGAGGACTGCGGTCGTGGGTGCGTCGGCCATGTCGCCATGGTCCTCGGCGACCGACGTGACGCCTCCCAGGGCTGTCCGTCAGACCGTGATCGACTCCCCAGACGCGAGGATCGTCACCGGGACCGGCCCGAGTCCGTCGGACCCCAGGAAGCGTGCGGTGGACTGCTGCCCCATCTCGCTGAGCATCGCCTCGTGGATCTGCACGGCACGCTCGGGAGCGACCGCGCGCACGTAGTCGACCGCCTCCGCGGTGTGCGTCCACGGACCGCTGGTCGGCACGAGGAGCATCGGCACCGGGACTCCGGGGACGAGGTACGCGTCGCCGGGGTGGAACACGGTGTCGTCGACGAGGTAGCCGACGTTCGCGATCGTCGGGATGTCACGGTGGATGACGGCGTGCTGCTCGCCGAACACGCGCACCGAGAACGGGCCGACCGCGAACGCGTCGCCGGCCTGCACCGACGCGACGCGTCCGTCGTGCTCGCCGAGCTGGTCGACCACGGACTGCGGAGCACGGACGACCAGTGCGGGGTTCGCCTCGAGCCCGGCGCGGACCGCGTCGACGTCGAAGTGGTCGAAGTGCTCGTGCGTGACGAGGACGCCGGTCGCCGCACGCACGAGGTCGGCGGCCTCCGGGGTGAAGGCGCCCGGGTCGATCACGAGGGTCGTGCCGTCCCGCTCGAGGACGACCGTGGCGTGGGTGTACTTCGTCAACTCCATGCCCTGAACGCTACCCCTGGGCGGACGGGAGGCCCGTGGCGGCGCCGCCACGGGCCTCCCGGCCGACTGTCGGTCGCGTCAGCTGCTGCGCACGTCCTGCGCCGCGCCCTGCGCGTGGTCCTTCACGTCGGACGCGGCGCCCTGCGCCTCGTCCTTGACGGTCTGCGCCGCGTCCTGCGCGGTGCCCTTGAGGTCCTGCGCGTGTTCCTTCGCGACGTCGCCGAGCTGCGAGCCGAGGTCCTTCGCCTGCTCCTTGACGTCCTCGACGAGCGGAGCGGCCTTGCCCTTCAGCTCACCGGCCAGCTGCTCCTCCTTGTCCGAGGTCGGGATGAGCGACGACGCGAGCCACCCGGCACCGAAGGCGATGAGCCCGACGGCGAGCGGGTTGCCCTTCGCCTTGGCGACGCCCTGGTGTGCGACGTCCTTCGCGTGGTCGGCGACGCCGGAGGCGGACCCCGATGCGCTCGAACGGGCGGAGTCGGCCGCGCCCATCACGGACTCGCGGACGTTCTGGAACCGCCCCTTGACCTTCTCGGTCTGGCGGTGGGTGATGGACGACGGGCTGACCTTGTCGGCGAGTGCGTCGACGTCGGAGCCGAGTTCGCCGCGCGTGCGTTCGATCTCAGCGCGGATCTCGTCGGGGGTGCGGCTCTCGTTGGGGGTGCTCATGACTTCCTCCCGGTGGTGTGGGGCTTGAGTGCTTCGGGGACTTCCTTGGCCGTCTCGACGGTCTGCGGCGCGCCCTGGATCTCCTTGATCTCCTTGCGGCCGCGGAGCGCCAGGACGGCCGCGACGATCGCGTAGACCACCGCGATCACGACGGCGGACCAGGCGTTGCCGATGAGGTACCCGAGGCCCCACCACGCCGCGATCGACAGGAACAGGAGCGCGAAGAACGCGGTGATCCCGGCGCCGCCGAACATGCCGCCCGCCTTGCCGGCCTTCTTCGCCGAGTCGGTCAGCTCGGCCTTGGCGAGCGCGACCTCCTGGCGGAAGAGGCTCGACAGGTCCCTGGACACGTCGGAGAGCAGCTCACCGAGCGGGGTGGTGGCGGCGCGCTCCTGCGGGCTCGGCTCGCCGAACGGCGTCTCGTGGGCGCTCGGTGGCGTCTGGCTCATGCGCCGTCCGCTTCCTTCTCGTGCTTCACCTCGGTGGCGAGCGCCTTCGTCAGGCGTCCGGCGAGGATGCCCGCGCCCGCGGCGATCGCGATGAACGTGCCGGGGCGCTTCGCGGCGAAGGACTTCACCTCGTCGAGGAGCGAGCCGGGGTCGCGGCCGTCGAGGTACTCGGCGGCGCTGCCTGCGCGGTGCGAGAGGTCGCGCACGACCTTCGAGGCGATGCCCTGCTCGTCGTCGTTCTCGGCCATGCGTCCGAGCTGCTCGCCGATGTCGCGGAGACCCGACGCCGCGCGCTGCTGCTGGTCGGCGGCCTGCGACTTGAGGGTCTCGCTCGCCTGACCGTAGAGCTGCTTGGCGTGGTCCGTGGCCTCGGAGGCGACCTTGCCGGCCTGCTCCTTGGCGGTCCCGGCGACGTTCGCGGCCTTGTCCTTCGCGTCGCCGGCGACGTCCTGGGCCGCACCCTTCGCCGCGTCGGCCTTCCCGCTGCCGGTGCCGCCGTCGGCTGTGCCACTGCTGCTCGCACCGGCGTCGCCGCTCGCGAGACCGATGCCCGCGGAGCCGGCCGCGCTCGGCGTCGCCGGCAGCTGTTCGTCGGCGGGGAGGGCGTCGAGCGGCTCGTCGAGCAGGGGGTCGACACCCCGGCCGGCGTGCTGCGCGGCGCCTTCGCCGAACGGGTCGTAGGTCTGCGGCGCGTCGGGGCTGGTGCTCGGCAGGCCGTCGGCGGCAGCGGTGCGGTCGTGGATCGGGGTCCCGGAGTCGTTCCCGGGTGGGTTCGTGGTCATGGTGGCCTTCCGGTTCGGTACCGCGAGCACGACGCCCGCGGGTTCGGGACCGAACGTGCGCCCGCCCCGCTCCGACCCGGTCCAGACCATCCGCGCAGCGCAGTCCCGCTGTCCACGGTGCGCGGGAGCACCCGCGGGCGACGGTCAGCGCAGCGCCACCCACACGGGGAACGCCGCGGCCGCGCTCCACGCCTGCGGCCGGCAGGCGGCGGGGTACGGCGCCGGACGGGACGCCTCGTCCGCCGCGTCCCCGGCGTGCAGCTCGGGCATCCGGAAGTCGAACGCGACCGCCGCGGCGAGGAGCTGCTCGGCGAGCACCCGGGCCTCGGCCCCGTGGCCGGACCGGACGAGCCCACTGATGACGACCGCGGTGTCGTGCGCCCACACGGTGCCACCGTGGTAGCTCAGCGGCCAGTAGCCGGCGGCCGTGGTGGACAGCGTGCGCAGGCCGAACCCGCTCGCCATGTCCGGGGCGACGACACGGGCGGCGACGACGGCTTCCTCCTCGGGGCTGAGGATCCCGGTGCCGAGCAGGTGCCCGATGTTGCTCGTGGCGGAGTCGACCGGGCGCTTCGCGGCGTCGAGCGCGATCGCCGGGTACGGTCCGACCTCGTCGCGGACCCAGAAGGCCTCACGGAAGCGCTCTGCGAGCCGCGCGGCCCACGCGCGCCAGTCGTGGCCCCCGCTCCGGCCGAAGGCGTCGAGCAGGTCGGCGCCGTGGACGGCGGCCTCGTGCGCGTACCCCTGCACCTCGCAGAGGGCGATCGGCCCCTCGGCGAGCGTCCCGTCGCGCCACTGCACGCTGTCGCCGGAGTCCTTCCACCCCTGGTTCGCCAGGCCGCGGCCGGTCTCGTCGACGTACTCGAGCAGCCCGTCACCGTCGTCGTCACCGTGGTCTCGCATCCACGCCAGGGCCCGTTCGAGCGCAGGGAGCAGCGCCTCGACCTCGGTGTCCGGCAGCCCGGCTCGCCAGGCGTCGTGCAGCAGGCAGACCCAGAGCGCGGTGGCGTCGACGGTGCCGTAGTACAGCGGCGGCAGCGAGAGCTCGTCGTTGTCGATCGCGAGCGTCGCCTGGCGGAGTTCGTGCATGACCTTGCCGGGCTGCTCGGCCGTCGCGGGGTCGGTCCGGGTGCCCTGCAGCGCGGCGAGCACCCGGAGCGTGCCGGCGGCGATCGACGTGTCGACGGACAGGAGGAAGCGCGCGGCCCAGATCGAGTCGCGGCCGAAGAGCGTGAAGAACCACGGTGCACCGGCCGCGAGGAACTCACCCTCCGGCCTCGTGAGCCGCAGGGCGTCGAGGTCGTCGGCCGCCCGCACGAGCCAGCGTCGCAGTCGGTCGTCCGCGACTCCGTCCGGCGCGGAGAAGGTCACGGGTGTGGTCGCGCCGCCGACGACGGCGTCGGGCGCGACGACCGCGCAGTCCCAGCCGAGTTCGGTGATCCGGGCGCGTGGGACGCGCCAGGTGAGGACGACGTCGCCGTCGTCGAGCCCGACGTCGGCTCCGGGGGCGTCGAGCGTCACGTCGACCGAACCGGCCGTCCAGGAGGCACGGCGCACCCCGACAGCGTCGGCGTCCGGTGCGAGGACGGCCGGCACCGGCGCGGGGGCGCCGCCCCCCTTCACCGCGTCCATGCCGCTCGCGTCCGGCGTGATCCGGACCACGACCTCGAGCGTGCGGCCGTCCGTCCCCGCCGCCGAGGACGCGAGACGGTCCTCGATCCGGAGGGTCTCGCGCACGCCGTCGATCCGGACGGTGCGACGGCGGTCGAGTCGGACGTCGGGGTCGGCACCCGGAGCGTCGAGTCCGCGGAGGAGCGCCGAGAACACCACCTCGCGCGCTGAGGCAGGGGCGACGGACACGGGCTCGAGGTCCGAACCGGTGACGCTCACGCCGACCGCGGACACCACGCGCTGGTCGCCGGTCCAGTAGCCGTGGACCGGGTTCGTGCCGACGGCGCCGTTCCGGTCGGACCACGCCTGCGTCGGTGCGGCGAGCACGACGACCTCGTCGTGGAGCAGCGGTTGCAGGGGCGTCACGTGGGCCTCGGCGGTCGTGGTGGGCGTGCTGGTGGACGTGGTGGTCATTCCTTGACCGCCCCTTCGCTGGAGTTCATGATGCGCTTCTGGAAGACGAAGAACGCGACGGCGACCGGGATCGTCATGACGAACGCGGCGGCGAGCTTGATCGGGTACTGGTTGCCCGCGCTCAGCGCCCCGGACGCGAGCGACGCGACGCCCTTCGTCAGGGTCGTGAGGCTCGGCGACGAGGTCGAGACGATGAAGTGCGCGAGCTCGTTCCACGAACCCTGGAACGACAGGATCGTGATGGTGACGACGGCCGGTCGTGCCATCGGCAGCACGATCGACCAGAACGTGCGGAACACCCCGGCGCCGTCGACCTTCGCCTGCTCCTCGACGCTCGCGGGGATCGACTCGAAGTAGTTCTTCATGATGAACACCCCGGCGGCGTCGACGAGCAGCGGGATGATCATGCCCGAGTACGAGTCGTACATGCCCAGCTGGTTGATGACGAGGAACTTCGGGATGAGCAGCACGACGTTCGGCACCGCCATCACCGCGATGATGAGCGCGAACACGGTCTGCCGACCGGGGAACCGCAGGCGTGCCAGCGCGTACCCGGCGAGCGAGTCGAAGAAGATCCGCCCGAGCGTCACGAAGACCGCGACGATGACGGAGTTCATGGCCCACACGCCGAAGTCCGAGTTCTCGAACAGGGTGCGGAAGGCGGCACCGGTCCACGTCGCGGGGAGCGCCAGCGGGTGCAGCGATGCGTCCTGGTCGGTCTTGAAGGCGTTCACGATCGCGACGTAGAACGGCAGCAGGTAGACGACGGCGATGACGGCGCCGACGACGAGCAGGGCGATCCCGCGCCCGGTGAGCCGACGCGGCCGCCGGCCCGGGCCGGGCGACTGCGTGACGGTGGCGGCGCGGAGGTCGGGCACCGCGCCTCCCGGCCGGGTGGAGGTGGCGGTCATCGTGACCCTCCCTGCTCGATCCAGCGCATGCGGCGCCGCGACACGGGACGCTCGCGGAGCGCCCAGCGCTGCAGCAGCGCGAAGACGACGATGATGCCGAACAGGATGAAGGCGATCGCCGCACCGACGCCCCACTGCTGGCTCCCGAACGCGGTGGAGTACGACAGGTACGCCGGGGTGATGGTGGTGTTCGCCGGCGCACCCCTGGTGCCCGTGTAGATCTGGTCGAAGACCTGCCACGTCCCGATCAGCCCGAGGGTCAGCACCGTGAAGAGGGTCGGGCGCAGCTGCGGCAGGGTGACCCGCCAGAACCGCGTCCACGCGCCGGCGCCGTCGATCATCGCGGCCTCGTCGACGTCGTGCGACAGGTTCTGCAGCGCCGCGATGAAGAGCAGCATGAAGGTGCCGCTCGTCGTGAACACCGCCAGCAGGATGAACGCCGTCATCGCCACCGACGGCCCGGCGAGCCACTCGGACCACGGGATACCGAGCGCGGTGTGGTCGGCGAGGAAGGCGGGCGGGTTGCCCCCTCCGAGCTGGAAGATGCCGGTCGGCTCGTTGAACCAGTTCGGCCCCTTCACCCCGATCCACCCGATGATCGCGTTGACGGCACCGGTGGACGAGAACAGGAACAGCCAGAGCACCGTGATCGCGACGGAGCTCGTCACCGAGGGGAAGTAGAACGCGGTCCGGAAGAACCCGCGGCCGCGCAGGGCCCGACCGTTCACGAGGACGGCCAGACCGAGCGCGACGGCGGTCTGCAGCGGCACGACGAACACCACGTACCAGAGGTTGTTCCGCAGGGCGGTGCCGAAGTTCTGCTCGTCGAGGCCGCCCCCGCCGAGGATCTTCGCGTAGTTCTGCCCGCCGACGAACTGCACGCCGGACGAGAACGGGCTGCCGACACCGCGCCAGTCCGAGACACTCACCCACGCGGCCATGACCACGGGGACGAGGAGGAACAGGCCGAGCACGATCACCGTGGGCGCCGTGAACAGCCAGCCGGAGACGGTCTCGCCGCGGTTCTTCCGGGACACGTCGGTCAGCCCTGCAGCGCGGCGGACATGTTCTTCTGGACGCCCTCGAGCAGCGTCTTCACGTCGGTGCTCCTCAGCGTGCCGAGCTTCGAGTCCATGTCCGCGATGACGTCGGCCGTCCCGCTCTTCGTCGGCAGACCCACCGCGTCGCCGGCCTGGTCGAGGAACGGCGCGTACTGCGGGTACTCCTGCTTCCAGGTGCCCGCGGCCGACTCGACGGAGGGCATGACGCCGAACGCCTTCGCGAACGCGAGCTGCTGGTCCTTGCCGACCATCTTCTCGACGAAGGACAGCGCGGCCTTCTGGTTCGGGGAGTCCTTCGCGATGCCCCAGCAGTTGGTGAACTGCAGCGTGCCGGCGCCCTTCGGCCCCGCGGGGAGCTTCGCGACCTCGTAGCCGACGCTCGGGTAGCTGGACGACATCGCGCCGGTGAGCCAGTTGCCCTCGATCGTCATCGCGGCCTTGTTCTTGCCGAACGCGTCACCGCCCCAGCTCTCGCCGAGGTCGCTCGAGAACTTCATCGAGCCGTCGTCGAGCAGGCCCTTGACGTAGTCGAGCGCCTCGACGTTCGCAGCGGAGTCGACGGTGGCCTTCGTCTGGTCGCTGTTGGTCAGCGCGCCACCGGCCTGTGCCATGAAGGCCCCGAGCCGCTCGACCTGGGGGCTCACGGCGAGCCCGACACGGCCGTCCTGCGTGAGCTTCTCGGACACCGACTCCAGCTGGGCCCAGGTGGTCGGCACGTCGGAGTCGCTGAGCCCCGCGGCCTTCCAGTCGGCCTTGTTGATGAAGAGTGCGAGGGTCGAGAAGTCCTTCGGCGCGCAGTAGAGCTTGCTGTCGAGGGTGAACGACTTCGTGAGGGTCGGGTAGAAGTCACCCTTGTCCTGCAGCTGGTCGCCGTACGCCAGGAGCGAGCCGTTCGAGGCGTAGCCCGCGAGCGACGAGGTGCTGACGTAGAAGACGTCGGCGGGCTTGCCGGACGCGAAGCCCTGGGCGAGCTGCTGGTCGAGGTTGTTGGCGGCCTGCACGGTGGCCTTCGTGCCGGACGACTTCGACCAGGCGGACGCGGCGCTCTTCACCGCGGCGGTCTCCGCGTCGCCGGACGAGCCGATCAGGACGGTCAGGGCCTTGTCGCTCGAGGTGAGCTTCCCGGCGTCACCGGAGCCGCCGGAGCCGCCGGAACCGCCGGAGCCGGAGAAGCCCGAGCCACAGGCGGAGAGGGTCAGTGCCGCGGTCAGCGCGATCGCGCCGGCGGTCAGCTTGCGTGCTGTGCGTCGTTGCATCAGGGAGGACTCCTCGTCGAGTTGGGTTCGATCGTTCAAATTTGATCGATCAAACGCGTCCACGGTACACCTTCGACGCGCTAGCGTGAACCCCGTGTCCCAACCAGCCACCGTCGCCGACGTCGCCGCTGCCGCGGGTGTGTCCCGGCAGACGGTGTCGAACGCGCTGAACCGGCCCGAGGTCGTCCGGCCGGACACGCTCACCCGCGTCCGCGCCGCGATCGACGACCTCGGGTACCGGCCGCACGCGTCGGCCCGGCGTCTCCGGACGCGGCAGAGCTCCACGCTCGGCGTGCGACTCCCGCCGGTGCACGGCATCTCCGGGGCGGTCCTCGACCGGTTCCTCCACGCCCTCGTGGAGCGCGCCGACGAACGCGGGATGCGCATCCTGCTCTTCACCGCGACGGACCTCGACGACGAGCTCGCACACATGGAGCGGCTCGTGGAGGGGTCGGACGTCGACGGGTTCGTCCTGACCTCCACGGCCCACGGCGACCCGCGTGCGGCATGGCTCGGCGAGCGTGCCGTGCCGTTCGTGACCTTCGGCCGGCCGTGGGGCGTGCCGGACATGGACGACGCCCCGCACCCCTGGGTCGACGTCGACGGGCGGGCCGGTCTCCGTGAGGCGACCGCCGGGCTCGTCGCGCGAGGCCACCGGCGGATCGGGTTCCTCGGATGGCCGAGCCCATCCGGACAGGGCGACGAACGCCGGCTCGGCTGGCGCGACGCCCTGGCGGCAGCGGGGATCGACGACGACCCCGTGCCGCTCACGTGCGAGGACGACGTCGCTGCGGCCGCGGCCGCCGCATCCCGGGCAGTGGACGACGGGGCGGCCTTCGACGCCGTGGTCTGCGCGTCGGACACGCTCGCGCTCGGGGCCCGGTTCGCCCTCGGACCCGAGGTGCCGGTGGTCGGGTACGACGACACCCCGGTCGCCGAGGCCGTCGGGATCTCGAGCGTCGAGCAGCCCCTGGACGCGGCGGCCTCGGCGGCGGTCGAGCTCCTGATGGGGTCTGGTCGTTCGGTCCTGCCGGCCACGACCGGCCACCGCCTGCTCGCGCCGCGGGTGGTCTGGCGCGGCTGACCCCGCCACGCGGGTGGTCTAGCGCGGCGGACCCCGCCACGGGGGTGGTCTGGCGCGGCTGGCCCCGCCACGCTGCCCAGCGGCCGACCTCCGCCACCCGGCCAGGCCACGATCCGGTGACGACCGCGCTCCGGACGATCCGGACGACCGGCCAGGGGCTACCGTGCACCTCGAGGACGATCGAGCGCACGGACGACCAGGGGGACGGTCATGGCAGGCAGGGAACGACACACACCGAGGACGGCGATCGGGACGGGCATCGGGGTCTCGCTCCTCGCGATACTCGTGCTGACCGGCTGCGCGCCGACGACGGCGTCCGACCCGACCGCGACGCCCGTCACCGGGAGTGCGACCGCCGCCGCGACCGCCGCCGCGACATCTGCGGCGGCACCGTCAGCGACGGCGACGCCGCGGCCGACGTCCACGATCACCCCGGTCCCCGGCGTGGACGACGACGCCGGGGCACTCCCCGACACCTGCACCGGACTCATCACCGCGGGCAGGTGGGACGACGCCTTCGCCTCGGCGCCGCTGAACGACCCGGGCGTCGTCGGCGACCCGGTCGAGGTGCCGAAGGACGCCCTGACGCCGGTGCTGCAGCCCGACGGGAAGTCCCTATACTGCGTCTGGCGTGACCCTCGGGCGGACACCACCTTCCTGTCGATCCGCGTCGCGGTCGTGGATTCCACGACGGCGTACCCGCACCTGCAGAGCGCGCTCCAGGGCTACGACTGCTCGCTCGACGGGTACGGCTACCGCTGCCAGAAGGTCTCGCAGAACACGCAGTACCCCGTCACCGACGGCGACACCTACTTCACCCGCGGCGACGTCGGCATCCACGTCCAGCAGTCGAACGTGTCGACGTCGGGCCTGCTGGACGACGTCGTCGCCCACGTCTTCTAACGGGCCGGGCGCGACCGGACGTGCGCCCGCTCCCCCTGCGGCCCGTACAGGCAGAGCACCTCGGTGACCTCGTCGGTGGTGTTGCCCACCCAGTGCGGGGTGTGCGTGTCGAACTCGACGACCTCGCCCGGCCCGAGGTCGAAGTCCCGATCGCCGAGCAGGAGCCGGAGCCGACCGGACAGCACGTACAGCCACTCGTAGCCCTCGTGCGTCCGCAGCGTCCGGTCGGTGTTCGCGGGTTCCGGCGGGATGAGCTGCTTGAACGACCGGACCCCACCCGTCCGCCGGGTGAGCGGCACGACCACACGCCCGCCGTGCACCTCGGGCTTGAGGTGCACGCGCGGGTCCCCCGTCGGCGGCGCACCGACGAGGTCGTCGAGCGGCACCTGGTACGCCCGCGCGAGCGGCAGGAGCAGCTCGAGGGTCGGCTTGCGCTGCCCGGACTCGAGCCGCGAGAGCGTCGACACCGAGATCCCCGTCTCGGCGGCGAGCGCCGCCAACGTGACGTCGCGTCGCCCGCGCAGCGCGCGGAGTCGTGGACCGACCGCCTCGATGACGTCGGCCGTCGTGCGCGGGGCGATCCGTGCCTCCCGGTCGTGTGCCATGCCGCCATGTTGCCATGACGGCAACGTCCTTTGCTGATCGGCAGGCACGTCGCGCATGCTGCCGGCATGCGAGATCACTTCGACGTCATCGTCGTCGGCGGCGCGGCCGCCGGCCTGTCAGCAGCCCTCATCCTCGGCCGGTCCCGGCGCTCGGTCCTGGTCGTCGACGCCGGCGAGCCCCGCAACGCCCCCGCGGCAGGCATCCACAACTACCTCGGGCGCGAAGGTGCGTCACCCGCGGAGCTCGGTCGCGTCGGTCGCGAGGAGGTCGCCGCACACGACGTCGAGGTGACGGCCGGGAGGATCGTGGCGACGTCCGCCACGGACGGAGACGGGACCGACGCCGTCGGCTTCTCGGTCACGTTCGACTCGGGCGCGGTCGTGACGGCACGCAGGCTGGTCGTCGCCTCCGGCGCCGTCGACGTCCTGCCGGAGGTCCCGGGGCTCGCGGAGCAGTGGGGGCGCGGGGTCGTGCACTGCCCGTTCTGCCACGGGTGGGAGATCCGCGATCGGCGCATCGGCGTGCTCGTGACGACCCCGAACGGTGCCCACCACGCCCTCATGTTCCGCGCACTGAGCGATGACGTGACCGCGTTCGTCGCCGATGAGACGCTCGTCGACGACACCGCTCTGGCAGGTCTCCGCGCCCGCGGGATCACGGTCGTGCGCCAGCCGGTCGCGGCGGTGGAGTCCGAGGGCGACCGACTGACCGGCGTGGCCCTCGGGTCCGGCGAGTTCGTGGCCCTCGACGCCCTCGCCGCCGCGAGCACGGTCGAGGCGCGGGTGGACTTCCTCTCCGGGGTCGGCCTGGAGGCCACCGACTTCGTCGTGGGTGACCACCGGTTCGGGAGTGCGCTGACGGTCGACGGGGTCGGGCAGACGGCGGTGCGTGGCGTGTACGCGGCCGGGAACGTGACCGCGCCGATGGCGACGGTGATCGCGTCCGCCGCTGCGGGGACGGCGGTCGGTGCGGCCGTGCACGGGGATCTCGTGCAGGCGGAGCTCGCGGAGGCGGTCGCTGCGGCGGCGGCGTCGGGGTCGGGTTCGCCTCGGGTTCAGTCGACGCGGTAGCCCGCCTGCGCCGCCAGCAGCGGAGCGAGCGTGTAGAGCTGGTCGGTGCCGATCGTCGCGCCGCGGAGGCCTTCGAGCCGCTCCACCCGGTCGAGGTCGGCCTCGCGGAGGTCCACGTGCTCGATCCGGGTGTTCGTCCCCTCGACCGCCCGGATCCGCGTGCCCGGGAACGCCACCCGGAGCAGCTTCGCGTCGGCGAGGTCGAGCTCGTCGACCACGCAGTCGCGGAAGACGACGTCGGTGAGGGACGCTCCGCGGAGGTTCACGAACCCGAGCTTCATGCCGACGAACTCGACGCCGTTCAGCCCGGAGTCGTAGAGCTCGGCGGACCCGACGCGCCCGCCCGTGACCCGGACGTCGCGCCAGGTGCTGCTCGAGACGCGGAGCACGGGTGCGTCCAGTTCCTCGACCACGGTGTCCCGGACCCGCAGCCCACGGAGGTCTGCGTCGCCGGCGCGGAGGGTCTCGACGACGGACTCCTCGAGCTCGACATCGGGCAGGCGCTCACCGGCGAGGTCGAGCACCGCGATGCGCTTGCCCTCGATCCGGTCGCCGGACAGCACGTCGCCGGGGCCGGGCGTCCACGGTTCGAGGTCGGACGGGGACGAGACGGTGGTGCGCGGGGCGTCGGTGCCGTCGGTTCTGCGGGCCATGCGCTCAGTCTGCCGCGCGCGTCCGACGTCGGAGTTCGCTGGTGAGGGTGTAGTCCTTCGCCGGGCCGCGGGCGTCCCAGCGGACGGTCCACCGCTCGGCGTCGCCGTCGAGCACGCCCGTGTAGTCGTCGGGCGCGCAGGCGTGGGCGACGGACGTGCCCCACACCCAGGGGTGGAAGACACGACCGTCGGCGAAGTGCACCGTCCACACGTCGTCATCGCTCCGCCGGACGGACAGCGTGCGCGAGACCGGCACCGTGCGGCCGTCGAGGGTCATCGTGCCGGACTCGTCCCAGCGCACCTCGTCCGGGTCGGTCAGGGACAGCGTCGTGCTCCCCGTGACGGTGCCCTCGACGCCGGCGAGCCGGTCGACCACGCTCCGTCGGAGCTCCCACTCCCCGAGGAGGTCCGTCGGCTGCAGCACCCGTCCACCCTAGGGCCGCGTGTCCGCTCGGTCCTGCCCACGCGGGCGGCGCCGGAGCGCGAGCCAGACGGCGGCGCCCACCGTGGCCAGAGCGGCTGCGACGAGCAAGCCCCCGGCGATGCCGGCCGTCGATCCGACACCGTAGTTCGACCAGGGCAGGCCGAGCGCCCACTGGACGGCCGGACCGACGACCAACAGCACGCCGGCCGGCACGACGACCAGGACGAAGCGCCGCCGATCCGGCCACGACGGGTGCAGGAGCACCGAGACGCCGGCCAACGTCGCCAGCGCAGCGGCGCCGTAGGCCCACGACGCCCCGGAGACCCGCCAGCCGTCATGGGCCAGCCAGGCCTGCACGTCGTGGCCGGTGCGGGCCCAGGCCGCTTCGTCGAAGCCGTACCGTCCCGCGCCGACGGGCAGCGGCCAGCCGATGACCGCGAGCACGCCGGCGACCGCTCCGACGACCCCGAGGAGCACCGCCCAGAACCGCGGTCCGGCGGCGGGCTCGACGTCGAAGTCGGGGATGCTCACCCGCCGAGGGCCTCCGCGCGGGCCGCCCGGTGCTCCTCGTCGGAGATCACGCCTCGGGCGTGGAGGTCGTCGAGCTCGGCCAACCGGTGCTCGAGCGACTTCGCGGGCGCGAGGGTCTGGCTCCGCATGGCCTGGTAGGCCAGGTCCTCCTGCATCGTGAACGGGTTCTGCCCGCGCTTCGCCATCCGGCTGCTGCGGACGACGATCGTCACGACGATGGCCACGAACCCGAGGCCGATGAACGCCGAGACGATCCCGAACAGCACCCCGAAAGCACCGAAGCCGGTCTCGATCTCGTCGCCGAACACTGCTCCGAACACGTGGTCCCCCTTCGTCGGACTGCTCCGACCGTAGTGGACCGCGCGGCCGTCGTGCTGCCCCGCGAACGAGGCAGCGACCGCCCACCGACGAGTCGGCCGTCAGCGCCGGACCTCAGCCCCGCAGCGGGCCCGACGCCGGCACGCTCGCCCCGTCCGCGAACCCGCTCACGAGCTCCCGCAGCGCCTCCTCCGCCGTGTACCGCGGCTCCCACCCGAGCTCGGACCGGGCACGGTCGGTCCGCATGACCGGCACGCCCGCGGCGATGTCGATCCACCCGGCGTCCGTCGGCTGCAACCGGAGTCGCCACGTCAGCGTGACGATCCCGCGGAGCAGCCGGAGCGGGATCCGGACGGCCCCGCGCATGCCGAGCGCCCGGGCGATCCGCGGCGGGTTGAGCACGGGCGCCGCAGCGATGTTGAACGCTCCAGCCGCTCGCCGGTCCACGACACGCCAGTACGCGTCGGCGAGGTCGTCGGCGTGCACGGCCTGGAACACGAACGGGTACGGCAGGGGCAGCACCGCCCACCGCACCCAGCGGACGATGCGCATCGGGACGAGGTGTCCGAGGAACAGGCCCCGGAGCTCGGCCGCGACGTTCCGCTGGAACACCAGCCCGGGGCGGAGTCGCGACACGGTGATCGTCGGGTGCGCGGCGGCGAAGGCGTCGAGGGCGGCTTCGTTCGCAGCCTTGTGCTTCGAGTAGGTCGCGGTCGGGATGCCCGTGGCGGGCCAGGTCTCGTCGACGGGCGTGCGCTTCCCCGCCGGGTCCACGCCGCGGTAGGCCCCGACGGACGAGGCGATGACGACGTGTCCGACGCCGGCCCGCACCGCCGCTTCGAGGACGTGCGCCTGCCCGTCGACGTCGGTGCGCCGCTGGGCCGGGATGTCGTGCGTCGGCTGGAGTGCCCACGCGAGGTGCACGACGGCGTCCGCGCCCTGCAGCACGGCGGCGAGCTGCGGCACGACGCCGGGGTCGCCGACGTCGAGCGCGTGCCACACGGCCACGTCGTACGGGGCGACCCGGGCGTCCGGCAGCCGGCGCGCGACACCGACGACCTGCAGGTCATCGTCACCGACTCCGTCACCGGAGCCCGCGCCGGACCACTCCCCGGCGAGGCGTGCGGCGGCGAGCCGACGCAGGAGCGCGGTCCCGACGTTCCCGGTCGCCCCGACGACGACGATCCGCATCAGACGATCCCGCCGGTCACGCCGCCGCCATCGCGGGGTCGAGCACGACCTTCACGCAGTCGTCCTCCTTCTTCTGGAAGACCGAGTACATGTGCGGTGCGTCCTCGAGCGACACCCGGTGCGACGTGAGGTCGAGGGTGCCGAGCGAGTCCGACGAGTCCTGCACGAGCGGCATGATGTCGTCGATCCACCGCTTGACGTTGCACTGCCCTTCGCGGATCGTGATCTGCTTGTCGAACAGCGTCATCATCGGCATCGGGTCGGCCATCCCGCCGTAGACCCCGCTGAGCGACACCGTGCCGCCGCGGCGGACGAGGTCGATGGCGGTGTGCACGGCGGCGAGCCGGTCGACCCCCGCGGTCTCGATCGCCTTCTGTGCGAGCTTGTCCGGCAGCAGCCCGGCGGCACGCTGCGCGAACCCGGCGACGGGGTTGCCGTGCGCCTCCATGCCGACCGCGTCGACGACGCCGTCGGGTCCGCGGCCGTCGGTCAGGTCGACCAGCTGCGGCACGAGGTCGTCGGACAGGTCGAACACCTCGGCGCCGTGCTTCGCCCCGAGGTCACGCCGGACCTGCTCGGGGTCGACGGCGAGCACCCGGTAGCCGAGGTGCTTCCCGATGCGGGCCGCGAACTGTCCGACGGGGCCGAGACCGAGCACCGCGAGCGTGCCACCCTCGGGCACGTCGGCGTACTGCACCGCCTGCCACGCCGTCGGGAGGATGTCGCTGAGGAACAGCCACTGGTCGTCCGGGCCGGACTCCGGCACCACGATGGGCCCGTAGTCGGCGTGCGGCACCCGGAGGTACTCGGCCTGGCCGCCGGGGACCTGCCCGTACATCTTCGTGTACCCGAACAGGGCCGCACCGGAGCCGTACTCCGTCACCTGGGTCGTCTCGCACTGCGACTGGAAGCCGTGCCGGCACATCCAGCAGTGGCCGCACGAGATGTTGAACGGGATGACGACGCGGTCGCCGACCTTGAGGTTCGTGACACCGGACCCGACCTCCTCGACGATGCCCATCGGCTCGTGCCCGAGGACGTCGCCCTTGTCGATGTACGGGCCGAGCACCCGGTACAGGTGCAGGTCGGAGCCGCAGATCGCGGTCGACGTGATCCGCACGATCGCGTCGGTCGGCTCCTGGATTGTCGGGTCGGGGACGGTCTCGACGGACACCTTCTCGGTGCCCTGCCAGGTCAGTGCGCGCACGTCGCGTTCCTCTCGTGGTCGCTTCGGGCCGGCCGGGAGGCACGGCTCGTCTCCGCCCCGTCGCTACCCGCCCGCCCCGTGGCGCGTTCCCAGCCGCGTCCACGACGCGCGGCGCGCACCGGACGCGCCCCGTGCCTCCAGACCGGCCCGCGAGCCGACGCACAGCAGGCGCGCGATGGCCGACCGGCCACCGGAGGATCGTTCCGCGAGGCGATGTGCGGGACCCGACCACGACGGATGGTGGTGGGGATGGACCACCGCACCACCCGCCGCACCCTGCTCGCCGGAGCCGGTGCCCTGCTCGCCACCTCGGCGCTGTCGGCGTGCTCACCGACCGCACCCCGTCGTGTGTCGGAGCCGTCGCGATCGGCGACCGCCATCGACACCCCGACCGCCCCTCCGACATCGACGCCGACACCGACGTGGACACCACCCTCGATCACGCGGAAGCCACTGCCGGCCGGGACGGTGACGGGCTTGCCCGCGGGGACCCCCGGGATCGCGTGGACGGTCGACGACGGCGCGTCCTCGGACGTCGTCGGCGCCTACGTCCGCTTCGCCCGAGAGACCGGCACCCGGCTGACGTTCTTCGTCAACGGGGTGCGGCCGTCGTGGACGGAGCACGCCGCGACCCTCATGCCGCTGGTGGCGTCGGGGCAGGTGCAGATCGGGAACCACACGTGGGACCACCCGGCGCTGACCGGGCTGTCGGACCAGGCGATCGAGGACGAGCTCACCCGGAACCACGAGTTCATCGAGCGGACGTTCGGCGTGGACGCGCGCCCGTACTTCCGGCCGCCGTACGGGTACCACGACGCCCGGGTCGACGCGGCAGCCGCGCGCGTGGGCTACACGACGCCGCTGCTCTGGTACGGCACGCTCGCGGACTCCGGGGACATCGGTGCGGGGCAGATCGTCGGGTTCGCCGACCAGTGGTTCACGGCGGGACGAATCGTCATCGGGCACGCGAACCACCCCGGGACGATCGGTGCGCTCCCTCGCCTCGGACGCCTGCTCCGGCAGCGCCGCCTCGGGACCTACACGCTCGACGACGTGTTCGCGCGCTGAGCACCGGCCGCGCGAACCGCGCCGTCCGCTCCGACCGCGCCGGCCGCGCCGGCGTCGAGCGACCGGCCGAAGCAGACCGAGACGTCCGAGCCGACGTAGGCCCCGAAGAGCGGGATCGGCTCGTACCCCTCGCGCTGGTAGAACCGGATCGCGTCGGGCTGCGCGGGCCCGGTCTCGAGCACCAGCCGCGGCGCTCCGAGTCGACGGGCCTCGTCCTCGAGTGCCCGCAGCACGGCCGTGGCCACCCCGGTCCCACGCGCCTCCGGGGCCGTGTACATCCGTTTCACCTCGACGACGCCGGGCCCGAGGACGTCGTCGGCGAGGGGTCGGAGCCCACCGCACGCGACCGGTGCCCCTTCGGCGTCCCGCGCGACGAGGAACACGGGGACGTCCGCCGCCGACGGAGGGACGCCGGGCTCGTGGTCGCTCGAGCCGTAGCGGGCGTCGAGCTCCCGGCGCTGTGCACGGCGGAGCCGGTCGGCGTCGGCGTCGTCGAACGGCGTCGTCGTGATGGTCCAGGGCGTGGCGAGCGGTGGCATGGCGGTCCTCTCCGTGACGATTGTTACGGTAACACCTGTTACGCTTCCGGTGTGCCACGGACCCGCGACGACGCAGCGCAGCGCGCACGCCTGTCCGACGCCGTGTTCACGACCATCGCGGAACTCGGCCCCACCGGGCTGACCCTGCGCGCCGTCGCCGAGCGGGCGGGCTGCACCACCGGGCTCGTCCTGCACACGTTCCCGGACAAGCGCGCACTGCTCCTGCACGCCCGCGACGTCCTGCACGAGCGCACCCGTGCACGCGCCGAGCAGGCTGAGTCGACCGCTGCCGACCCCGCTGCCGCCGTCCGTGCGGTGGCCCTCGGGGCACTCGCCACCGACGCCGACCGCGCTGCGGAGGCCCGCGTCTGGGTCGGCTTCCTCGCTGCGGCGCTCGGCGACCCGGTCCTCGCCGAGCGGCACGCCACGAACGCCCGGGCCTTCACGGAGCGGCTCGCGCGACTGATCGGCACCGCGACCGGCCTGCCCGCGGACACCAGCGCGGCCCGGGCGGCATCGCTCGGTGCGGCGGTCGAGGGCGTCACCGCACTCGCTGCCGGCGACCCGGACCACTGGACGCCCGCGCGGCAGACGGCCGCGCTCGACGTCGTGCTGCGCGCGGCGCTCGCGCCGGAGCCCGACCCGGCGGACTGACCGGGCGCACTGAGCCAGCGCGCTGACCGGCCCGGTCAGACCGCGCCCGGCGTCGTGACCGGGTCGGCGAGCACGGCGTCGAGGACCGCACGGTGCTCGGCCGCACCACCGGGTCCGGCGCTCCCGGCGAGCATGATGAGGGACTTCCACAGCGCCCACGCCCGGGCCCGCGCCCACGTGCCCGCGTCGAGGCCGACCGCGTCGTGGAACACCCGGCGGGCGTCTGGGTCGAGGAACGTCCACGCCAGCACGAGGTCGCACGCCGGGTCGCCCACGCCGCACGTCCCGAAGTCGATCACGGCGCTGAGGCGGCCGGCGTCGTCCACGAGGAGGTTGCCGGGAGCCACGTCGCCGTGGAACCACACGGGCGGGCCGCTCCACGTCGAGCGGGTCGCGGCGCCCCAGACGGCCTCGCACGCACGGCGATCGACGCCGGGGCCGAGCGTGTCGAGCGCGGCGACCACCTCGCCGGCGTAGCGCGACGGGTGTGCGCCACGGTGGAACGAGTGCGCTCCCGCGGCCAGACCCGGACCGACGGGGACGCCGCGCAACTGCACGAGGACGGTCGCCACGTCGGCCGCGAGTCGGGCACGGTCCAGGTCCGGCACGTCCATCAGCACCGAGCCGGGGTGCCACCGGCGCACCGACCACGGGAACGGGTAGTCGGCGTCCGGCGAACCGAGCGCGACGGGTTCCGGCACGGGGACGTCGAGAAGGGCAGCGAGGTACGGCAGGACCCGCTGTTCCTTCTCCACCGCGGGCACGTACCCGGCGGCGCTCGGGAGTCGGACGCTCAGGTCCTCGCCGAGCCGGAAGGTCCGGTTGTCCCATCCCTGGTGCGCGACCTCGCGGACCGGCAGTCCGGCCCACTCGGGGAACTGCGTCGCCACGAGCCGTCGGACGAGGTCGGCGTCGATGCGGGGCGCGTCGGTGGACATGCGTTACGCGTCCGGTTCGGCAAGGGCGAGCAGGGCGTCCCGCGCGACGGCGAGTTCGCGCTCGTCGAGGTATGGCGGCATCCCCGCGGCCGCCGCGAGCCCCTCGGCCGCGTGCCGGACGACGAGCGAACGCGCTTCGGGCAGCCCGTCGCGCGCGAAGGTCACGCGCCAGTCCTCGGCGTCGGCCGCCGTGATCGGCCCCATCCCGGGCACCGCGGTCAGCCCGGTCCAGAGCGTCGAGGGCGAGAACACCGCCATCGCCCGGGGACTGCCGCCGCACAGCGTCCGGACGTAGGCGCGGAGCACCTTGCCCGGCCGGTTCTCGGCGAGGTCGACGTGCCGGAGCACCTCCGCCTTGAACGTCGCGAGTCCGTGCTCAGCGACCGCGAGGAGCAACGCGTCCTTCGACGGGAAGTGGTGGAGCAGGCCGCTCTTCGACACCCCCGCGTCGGCGGCGACCTCGGCGACACTCACCCGGGTTCCGCGTTCGGTGAGCAGCCGCTCGGCCGACTCCAGGACGGCCGCTCGGGTGCGCTCGCGATCGCGGTCAGTGCTCATGCGGTCCATCCTGCCGGTTCGGGATCACCCGGAGCGCGATGACCGCGGCGACCGCGAGCATCACCGCCGCGCACACCGACGCGAGCTGCATGCCACCGGTGAAGGCCTCACGGGCGTGCACGAGGAGCAGCGACGCGGGGTCGAGGGCCTGCGCAGCGCTCGCGAGGGACTCCCGGACCGCCGACGGGGCGTCGGGGTCGAGCGCACCGCGGTAGAAGGCGGTCTGCAGCGAGCCCAGCACCGCGATGCCCAGCGCGACGCCGAGTTCGTACCCGGTCTCCGAGATCGCGCTCGCCGCACCGGCACGCTCGCGGGGCGCTGATGCGACGACGGCGTCGGTCGCGAGCGTCATCGACACCCCGACGCCGAGCCCGACGACCGCGAGGGCGACCGCGATCCCGACGTAGGTCGGGAGCCCCTCGGCGAACGCCAGTCCGGCCATGCCGAGCGCCGCCACGGCGAGCCCGAGTCCGATCGACCGCCCCGGGCCGACCCGCCGCGCGAGCAGCCCGACCACCGCGATCACCGCGATGGACGCGAGCGTCGCGGGGAGCTCCGCCGCCCCGGCGAGCAGCGGGGTGAAGCCCCGGACGAGCTGCAGGTACTGCGAGAAGAAGAACAGCAGGCCACTGAACGCGAAGACCGACAGCGAGTTCGCCACCACGGCCCCGCTGAACGCCGGGATGCGGAAGAGCTGCAGGTCGATGAGCGGCGTCTCGAGCCGTCGCTGCCGTCGCACGAACCACCAGCCGGCGAGCACGCCGACGACCACCCCGGCGCCGACCGTCCAGTCGAGACCGTGCCCGGCGAGGTGCTTCACCGCGTACACGATCGGCACGATCGCGAACACCGAGAGCGCGGCGGAGAGCAGGTCGATCGGGTTCCGCGCGCTCCCCCGCGACTCCGGCAGCAGCACGGCCCCCGCGACCACGATCACCACGATGACGGGCAGGTTGATGAGGAACACCGAGCCCCACCAGAAGTGCTCGAGCAGCGCACCGCCCACGAGCGGCCCCGCGGCCGCACCGCCCGTCGCACCGGCCGACCAGACGGCGATCGCGGTCGTGCGCTGCCGGGCGTCGCGGAATATTGTCCGGACCAGCGACAGCGTCGACGGCATGAGCGTCGCGCCCGCGATGCCGAGCAGCGAACGCGCCGCGATGAGCACCTCGGGCGACTGCGCGAACGCCGCCCCGGCCGACGCGAGGCCGAACGCGACCGACCCGATGAGCAGCAGGCGCTTCCGTCCGATCCGGTCCGCGACGTTGCCCATCGTGACCAGCAGCCCGGCCAGCGCGAACGAGTAGACGTCGCCGATCCAGAGCAGCTGCGTGGCGCTCGGGCCGAGGTCGGCGGTCAGCGACGGCACCGCGAGCGCGAGGACCGTCCCGTCGATCGCGAGCAGCACGACCGCGAGGGTCAGGACGCCGAGCGCCGCCCACTCACGCGGCGTGGCTCGGACGGTGGGCACGGAAGAGGTCGCTGTCACACCGCGAGCCTAACCGACCAATTGGTCGGCAGTACCGACTGCAGAGTCTGCTCGCAGGAGCGGCCCGCCGGAGGCGAGTCGTGCCTCCCGGCCGTCACCCGCGCAAGCGGTCCCGCTCCGTGGGTGGCAGGTGCTCCGTCGCGGTCGCACGCGCGCCGGGCGAGAGCCAGCGACCCTGCCGCTCCAGGAACGCCACGAGCGCCGGTTCCGACGCGCGCTTCCCGACCTCCCGCAGCACCCAGCCGACCGCGGACTGCACGGTGTCGCCGCGCTCCCGGACGAGCCGGCCCACGATGCCGAGCGCGACGTCCGCGTCGCCCTGCTTGACGAACGCGAGCGTCGCGACCACCGCGATCCGCCGCACCATCGCCACGTCCGACTTCGCGAGCGCGAAGAGCTGCCCCGTGGAGCCACTGGCGACGAGGGGTGCGCCGACGAGCTCCTCCGCCGCGAGGTCCACGAGCAGCGGGTCGTCGAACCGCTCGGCCTTCGCCGCCGCGAGGTACTCCTCGGTCAGCTCGTCGTCCGGACGCTCCCGCATCGCCTGCACGAGCAGCAGCACCGCGACCAGCCGCGCACCCGCGTCCTCGCTCCAGAGCAGCGCCGAGCGCTCGCCCTCGTCGAGCGCGGCGAACCGTCGCGCGACCCTGCGGGCCGCCGCGACGTCACCGCTCGTGCGCGCGAGCGCCGAGATGACGTCCTCCGCCGACGAACCGGCCTGGAGACCCGTCACGCGACCTCCCCGTCGGTCGCCTCCGCCGTCGGCCGGGCCCGGCGACCGCGCCGCAGCACGATCACGGCGACCACCACGAGGAACGCCGCGAACATCCACGTGCCGACCTGCGGGTCGACGAGTCGGGCGAGCCACGCACCCGCCGGCGAGCACACCGCCGCGGTGGTGCCCACGGTCAGGCCGACCCGGACGTCCACCGCACGCCGACGGAGGTTCGCGACCGTGCCGGACACCGAGGTCGGGACCATCGTCAGCAGCGACGTCCCCTTCGCCAGCAGGTCGCCAGCACCGAGGGCGACCTCGAGCCCCGGCACGATGACGACACCACCGCCGACGCCCACGAGCCCGGACAGCACGCCCGACAGCAGACCGAGCAGGAGCAACACCAGGGCCTCGACGACGCCGAAGTGCACGTCGCCGCCGCGGGTCGGGACCGTCGAGAAGAGCGACACGAGCACCACCGCGATGAAGCCCACGAAGATCCACGGCAGTGCGCGGAGCGGGATCGTCCGGAGGAGCCGGGCACCGATCGGCGCACCGACCACGCTGCCGACCGCCAGGGTCAGCGCTGCGAGCCAGTGCACCTCGCCCTGCACGCCGTAGGTGACCGCGCCGACGACGGCCGCGGGGGCGATCGCCACGAGGGAGGTGGCGGAGGCGCGGCGCTGGTCCATGCCGAGCACCGCCATGAGCGCCGGGACCACCACGACGCCACCGCCGACGCCGAACAACCCGGAGAGGAGTCCGGCCACGATGCCGATCGCGACGAGGGCGAGGGTCCGGGGCATCGTCCCAGCCTACGGCGCGCGTGAGGTACGCCCGAGGGCCAGGGACGACTCAGTCGCCTCCCCAGCGCCGCGTAGCTGATCGGATCGCTTCGGCGTGAAGGTAGATGTCGTCCAGCGAGTCGATCGGGTGCTTCGTCTCGACCTTGTTCTCGTCGAACAATCCGAGGTACTTCTGCTTCTTGCCGTTGAACCACAGCCGGGCGATGGGCTTGCGGTTGTTGTCGTCGAGCAGGACGGCGAAGTACGACTTCTGGTCCCGGTGCGCGATGCGATCCGGCTTCACCTCACTGCAGGCGATCGCCTTGACGATCTGGTAGCCCTCGAGCTCCTCCAGCGTCGTCTCGATCTCGGTGTCACGGTCGAGGTCGCCTTCTACGACGGCCGCACTGGTCACAGCCTCGGCCGGTGCGTCCGCTCCGACGGGCGCGCTGTACGACGCACCGAGCGCCGTCTTGAGACGGTCGTTGACCTGCTCGTTGAGGAACTGCTTCGACGCCTTGGCGACGAGCGTCGTGAACTGAGCCCGTGCCTCCTGGGTGAAACGGCCGTCGTAGACGCGCGACGCGAAGAGTCGGACGAAGTCCTCCTCGGGTTCGCGGAACTGCGCAGCGATCGCACGCTTGATGGCGCCGACGTACTTCAGCTCTTCGGCGGCGCTGATGACCGAGTCGAGGTCGAAGACGTCCTTCGTCAGCTTGCGGAGCTCGGGGAGCAGCGTCTCGTCGATGTCCGCGAGGTCGAGCACCAGGAACGGACGGTCATCCATCTTGTTCGGGGCGTCGAGGTCCGTGTAGAAGTTGTAGACCTCGCCGTTCGTCAGGACAGCGATGCGTGCGTTCGTGACGGAGAAGTAGCGGAACAGCTGCGCCGCGTTCTCGATGGTCAACTGACCTGACGACTTCTTGCACTCGATGAGGATCTGCACCTCGCCGTCGCGCATGATGGCGTAGTCGACCTTCTCGCCGCGCTTCACCCCGACGTCCGCAGTGAACTCCGGCACAACCTCCAACGGGTTGAACACGTCGTAGCCGAGGATCGTGGAGATGAACGGCATGACGAACGCGTTCTTCGTAGCTTCTTCTGTCTGGATGGCGTCGCGCTGGTTCTGCACCTTCGTCGCCAGCGCCGCGAGACGCTCTTCGAACTCCATCGTTCCTCCCCTGAGTCGATCCAACGTTAGTTGAAGACCCGTCATCAATGCGATCGCTCGCGCCCCCACTTCGCGGGCAGCGGCCAAACGACCGCAAGTGGAACATCACACATCGGCATCGTAGGCTGCCGCGCGTGGCGGCGGTTCGCCGGACGATCGCCCCGGGCAAGGTTGAAGCCCACCACCGGGGCAACGGTGATGGGCTTCGAGTTGCTCTCCGAGTGGAGTGCAGAGGGACCGCGTACATCCCGAGCGAAACGCTCGGAACCAGCGTACGTGACCTCGGTCACGGACGCACCCCTCGGCACCCCTCCTCCGCGTGTCCGCCGGCGCTGACACGCGGAGGAGGTCTCGATGTCGAAGGACAACGGGTCCGAGCCCAGGCGTCGGGTGTCCTGGTTGCCGGTCGCGAGCTTGCTCGTGGCCGTCGCCAGGCTCCTGCTCGACGTCTGGCGGAGGGACTGAGACGGGCGGCCCGCACGCATGGAGCGTGCGGGCCGTTCCTGCCGGGCGGGGACCGTGCAGGGTCAGCGTCGAGCGGCGGCGGCGACCGTGCGCCGCGTCAGCGGAAGTGCAGGACCGACAGCGGGTCGATGAGGGTGCCGCCGCGCCGAGTCTCGACGTGCACGTGCGGCCCCGTCGACTGCCCCGTGTTGCCCGACTTCCCGATCATCGTCGAGAGCGACACGATCTGGCCCTTCTTCACCTGGATCGCGCTGAGGTGCGCCGTCAGGACGGTCACGTTGCCGTAGGTCACGACGACGTAGTTCCCGTACGTGGCGTTGTTGGAGACGGCGGTCGTCACGGTGCCGGTCCCGGACGCGTAGACGGGCGTGCCGACGGCCACCGGGGAGTCCGTGCCCTGGTGGTACCGCGGGGTGTGGTTCGCCCCGCGGTCGTCGCCGAAGCGTCCGGAGATCTTCGTGCTCGCGACCGGCCAGCGCAGGCCGGTGACCGGCTTCGTCGACCAGACGCGGGTGTCGCTCTTCCCGTAGAGCACGACGTTGCCGTCGACCTGCACGAGGAGCTGGCCGCCGCCGTACTTGTAGGTGCGCGTCGACCACTTGGCCGCGTTCGCGGCGGTGTAGACGACGAGGTTGCCGTCGGCCTGCACGGCGGCGTACGCCCCGGGGTTCCCCGACGTGCCGGACGACCACACCGCCTTGCCGGACACGGACTGCACGAGGTTGCCGTCGGTGCGCATCTCGAGGGTGCGGGTGGCGCTCGCGTCGGAGCGGAGGGTGGTGCCGCCGAGGATCGTGTACCCGGCGGGGACACGATCCTGGTAGCCCTTCCAGTTGACGATCGGCGTCGCACCGGAGAGCAACGCCATCGTGCCGTCGCCGCGGAGGACGAAGGAGGTCGACTGCTTCGTGCCGGCCGACGACCACCGCGTGACCCGCTTGCCGCCGAGGAGCAGGTCGACCGCGCGGTTCTTGCCGATCTTCACGATCGCGCCGGGCTTGTTCGAGGTCCCCGACGCCCACAGCACGGCGTTGCCGATGCCGTACTCGACGAGGTTGCCGTCACCCTGCAGGACGAGTCGGAACTGTCCGTTCGGCGAGGTGACCGAGTCACCCGGGTTCAATGTCGTGCCCGCCGGGACGGATCCCTTCCAGACGACGGACGCGGACGCCGGCGCCGCGGTGCCGACGATGCCGCCGGCGACGACGGCGAGCGTTGCGAGGCCTGCCGCCAGGCGGGAAGCGCGGGCTCGGAACGCCGGACGCGGACGCGTGGCGGTGGACGGGTTGCTGGTCATGGTTCCCCTGCTGGTCGGTGCGCCGTGCCCCTGCACGGACTGCGACCCGCCCTGCACGAGTCACCGAACGATGGTCGGTGTTCTGCGTTCCTGAGGACAACCCCAGTTCCGGGGGCACGGTGTCGTCGGAGCAGGATGGTGAGCATGCCGACACCGAACCCCGCCTTCGTCCCGCCCACCTCGACACCGACCCGCCCAGACCTCGCCGGCACGTTCGGAGCGGTCGCGTCCACACACTGGATCGCGACCGCCACGGCCCAGTCGGTGCTCGAGCGCGGCGGCAACGCGTTCGACGCCGCGGTGGCCGGGGCCTTCGTGCTGCAGGTGGTCGAGCCGCACCTCAACGGCCCCGGCGGTGACCTCACGGCCGTGTTCGCGCCGGCGGACGACCCGACACCGGTCGTGCTCTGCGGGCAGGGACCGGCGCCGGCGGGCGCGACGCCGGAACACTTCACCGCGGAAGGCCTCGACCTCGTCCCCGGCGCCGGCGCCCTCGCGGCCGCGGTGCCCGGGGCGGTGGACGCCTGGCTCCTCCTGCTCCGTGATCGCGGGACGTGGGACCTCGCGGACGTCCTGGCCCCGGCGATCGGCTACGCCAGGGACGGTCACCCGGTCACCGCCGGTGTGGTCCGGACGATCACGGCCGTGCAGGACCTGTTCCGCGAGCACTGGCCCACGTCGGCTGCGCAGTGGCTGCCGGGAGGCACGGTGCCGGTCCCCGGGGACCTCCTCCGCAACGAGGCACTCGCGTCCGTCTACGAGCGGCTCGTCGCCGCTGGCGGCGAGCACGCCGGTCGGACGGCCCGCATCGACGCTGCTCGCACCGAGTGGGCGGAGGGCCTGGTCGCGCAGACGATCGACCGCTTCGTCCGCGAACCGCACCGCCATGCATCGGGCACCGACCACGCCGGCGTGCTGCGGGCGTCGGACCTGCGCGCGTTCCGGGCGACCTACGAGCCGGCGACGACGGCGGAGTTCCGCGGGTGCACGATCGCGAAGACCGGACCGTGGGGTCAGGGTCCGGCGCTCCTCGAGACCCTCAGACTGCTCGATCCCCTCGACGACGCCCTGCTCGACCCGTCCACCGAGCTCGGTGCGCACACCGTCGTCGAGGCGCAGAAGCTCGCCCTCGCCGACCGGGAGCTGTTCTACGGCGACGGGGGCGTGCCCCTCGAGGTCTTGCTCTCGGACGCGTACACCGACGAACGTCGTGCCCTGATCGGCGAGCGCGCCTCGGCAGAGCTGCGTCCGGGGACCGTCCCGGGTGTCGCGCCCGCCGCGCCGCCCCTCCGGACCGAGTACGACGCCGATGCGGGCGGGAGCGCCGGGGAACCGACCGTCCGGGTCGCCCGTGACGCCGAGCGGGCCGTCCCGGTGGAAGACCGCGGCGAGCCGTTCGTCGCCCCGACCGGCGAGACTCGGGGAGACACGGTCCACATCGACGTCGTCGACCGGTGGGGCAACATGATCAGCGCGACCCCGTCGGGCGGCTGGCTGCAGTCCTCGCCGACCGTCCCCGGTCTCGGGTTCGCCCTCGGGACCCGGCTGCAGATGACCTGGCTCGAGGAAGGCACCGCCTCGACGCTGACGCCGGGGGAACGACCGCGCACCACCCTCACGCCGACGCTCGTCCTGCGCGACGGTCGACCGGTGGCCGCCCTGGGCTCCCCCGGCGGCGACCAGCAGGACCAGTGGCAGCTGCTCTTCCTGCTGCGGTGGATCGTCGGCGGCTACTCACCCCAGCAGGCGATCGACGCTCCGGCGCTGCACACGACGTCATTCCCGGGCTCCTTCTGGCCGCGGACGTGGGAGCCCGCGGGCCTCGTGGTCGAGGACCGACTCCTGGACGACGTCATCGCGGCGCTGGAGGCACGCGGCCACGTCGTCACCCGCGCCGGTGACTGGTCGCTGGGCCGCTTGTGCTGTGTCACCCGCGACCCGTCGACCGGCGTCGTGGGAGCAGCCGCGAACTCCCGGGGTGCTCAGGGGTACGCGATCGCGCGCTGACGACGGACGGGAGGCACGGTGCCAGCTGGCACCGTGCCTCCCGTCGGTTTCCGCGCGGGTCTACCGCCGGGAGACGCGCACCCAGCGCACCACGTTCACGACGGGGTAGGCGAGCGCGAGCGCGGCCACCAGCGCCATCCCGATGGCTCCCGCCCAGACGTCCGCGGGCCCGGCCAGGATCCGGACGACGACCACGAGGGCGTTGATGCCGATCGCGGCGAGGACGAGCGACGCGACGACCCGCCAGGCGAGCCCCGACCGCGAGACCGGCTCGACGTCTCCACTGACGAGGCCACGTCCCGGGGCGTCGTACGGGATCCCCATCGTCATGCCACCGTCGGTGGTCCCGTCGCCTGAGCTCCGCGGCCTGACGGCCTCGGTGTAGTCCGGGTTCGTCGACATGATCTGCTCCCCACTGCGGAGCAGCCACTGCCCCACGACTCCACGGTAGCCCCGGCGGGACCGAGCACACCGGGAGCGTTACCGGATCGTCGTCAGCGAGCGGATCGTCAGTGTGCGGATCGTCAGCGACCGAGGGTCGGCACGACGACGGCTCGACCGGAGAGCTCGCCGGCCTCCAGCTTGCGGTACGCCTCGAGCGCGTCGTCGAGGGCGTACCGTTCGACGTCCGGCACGATCTGTCCCGCCCGGTACATCGCGACGACCTCGTGCAGGTCCTCGATGGTGCCCCAGTAGGTGTTCGTGATCGTCGACTCGTACGGCGTCGAGAAGAAGTTCCACTCGGTCGTGCCCCCGGCGATCCCGACGACCGTCAAGCGGCCGCCGATCGCCATCGACGCCTGCGCGGTCTTCACCGTCGGGGTCGCACCGACGAAGTCGAAGGCCGCGTCGACGCCGCGCCCGCCGGTGATCTCCCGGATGGCGGCGACCTGGTCCGAGCCGCCGGGGACCGTGATCGCGCCGCGGGCCGCCGCACGGTCCATGGCGTCCTGCTTCATGTCCGTCGCGATGACGGTCGCACCGGTGAGCGCGGTGAGGATCTGCACGGCGATCTGCCCGAGACCGCCGAGTCCGACGACGAGCGCGTACTTCCCACCGCCCGCGAGGTTCGGCAGCGAGGCCTTGATCGCGTGGTACGGCGTCAACGCTGCGTCACTGAGCGGTGCCGCGGCGACCGGGTCGGCATCGCCGAGGGGCACGAGGTTCCGCGCGGGCACGACGACGTACTCGGCCATGCCGCCGTCCCGGCCGAGGCCGATGCCCGCGTAGGGGTTCGTGGCGGCGTTCTCGCAGTACGTGTCCTGCCCCTTGGAGCAGTACGAGCAGTGCCCGCACCCGACGGGGCCGTACACGAGGTAGGCGTCCCCCGAGGTGAACCCGGTCACGCCGGGGCCGACCGACTCGACCCAGCCGGAGTTCTCGTGCCCGAGGACGAACGCGGGTGCCTGCGCTCCCGGCTGGCCCTCGCGGAACTCGCGGTAGACGGCGACGTCGGAGTGGCACGCCCCGGCGCCGGCGACCTCGAGCAACACCTCGCCCGGTCCGGGCGTCGGCTTCGGCACGTCCGTGAGGGACGGGAAGGTCTGGTACTGCTCGAACACGACGGCACGCATGGTTGCTGCTCCTTCTGACGGGTCACTGGTGAGCGTCGACTCGACTCGTCGGGCGTCAGGGGGTGCGGCGTCGCGATCGGATCGGGCCGATCCACCGCCAAACTACACCTGTTGCGTAAGTGCCGGGCCCGGATCCGGGTCGGGCAGGGACTCGCGACGCCCGGCGAACAGCCCACGGTCGAAGCGCGCACCACGCACGCGGGGACGACTGACCACCATGCCGGTGACGACCAACCACCCGATCGGGCCGGTGAAGACGAGGAGCAGGATCCACATCCCGGTGTGGTCGCGGTCGTGGAGGCGCCGCACGAGCAACGACCACCGCGGGATCGCGGTCACGAGGAGGCCGATGATGATCGCGACGTCCCAGCTGTCGGGCCAGGCGTCGCGACCCGATCCGTACCCCCACCACGCAGAGGAGTACCGACCCTGGTGGATCTCGAACAGGTGGAACCCGACCTGCGGCGACGGGACGATGCCGAACGGGTCGGGGTAGACCGTCCAGCGTGCCGTCATGCCGAGCTGCTCGACGAGCCACCACACCACGAGGGTGACCACTGCCTGCAGGGCGATCACCCAGAAGAACTCGGTCCGGCTGGCGCGGCCGTGGAACCGCCAGCCCTGCGTCCAGAAGCGCACCCAGGCCACGTCCGGGCGTCGGGCCAGGTCGACCGGTCCCTGCTCGGTCACGCGCGACCGGAACGACGTGCTGTCCCCCATGCGCCCGATCGTAGGGCAGACCTGCGTCTTCCCCGTGAGCAGGTTGCGAGAACGATCGTTCTCCGATTGACTCGGCCTTGGCTCCGGACCGGAGTCGACGGCTCCGCACGGGGCCGACCCCACACGAAAGGAGCGGGAATGCCCACGCGCACCGCACGCACCGCCTGGAACGGCGGCCTCAACGACGGTTCCGGCCAGGTCGAACTCTCGAGCTCGAAGGTCGGCACCTACGACGTGTCCTTCCCGAAGCGCGCCGCGGACGAGGCTGGTGGCACCACCAGCCCCGAGGAGCTCATCGCCGCAGCCCACTCCTCGTGCTACGCCATGCAGTTCTCGGCGATCCTCGGCGAGGCCGGCGGCACCGTCGAGGCCCTCGACGTCAAGGCCGACGTCTCGCTCGGCCCGGACTCGGCCGGCGGCTTCAAGCTCACCGGCATCGTCCTCACCGTCAGCGGCGAGGTCTCCGGCATCGACGAGGCAGCGTTCCTGAAGGCCGCTGACGAGGCCAAGGCGACGTGCCCGGTCTCGAAGGCCCTCACCGGCGTCGACATCGAGCTGCACGCGACGTTCGAGCAGTAGTCACGACGCGTCGCTGACGCGACTGCGTTCCGGACGGGAGGCACGGTGCCGGCTGGCGCCGCGCCTCCCGTCCGTCGTCGGTACGCTCACCAGCGTGAGACGTCGCCGCTTCGCCACCCCGACCTGGCTCGCCCTGTGGGCAGGCCTCGCGGCCCTGGTCGCGGGCGTGACCATCTGGGCCACTGCGCCGAGCGCGTCGTTCGGCTGGTTCGCGTACGCCCCGCTGGCGGGGACGGTCTTCGACCCGGTGACGCACTCGTGGCAGCAGGTCGTCGGCCCGCTGACCGCCGCGGTGGGCGCGGTCGTCGCGGCCTTCGCCGCCGGACGCCTGAGCGCTCGCTTCCGCGGGCCGCGCTGACCCGCCCAGCCGATGACACGGCCACGTTCAGCCGGCATCCGGACTCGGCGCCGAGCGGCTGGCACGATGGCGGGATGGCCGAGCAGTTCCTCCCCGGCGCGCCGAGGCCCGGCCGCCCGCCGCGGCCCCGCGTCCGGAAGGTCGCGCAGCACGACCTCCGCGACGCCCGCGCCCGGTTGCGCGGCACGATCTACGAGGACGTCACGCCCGACCTCCGACCGCGCGAGCAGTACTCGCCGGTGCAGATCGTGGACTTCTGCCTCGACCTCGCCGAGGTGATGCTCGCCTCCGGCGCCGACACCCGGAGCGTCGAGACCGCGGTTGTCGCGGTGTCGACGAAGTGGAACCTCGCACCGCTCGACCTCGACCTCACCGGCAGCTCGGTGACCATCCAGTACGCACCGGCCGACGGTCCCGCGCTCGTGAAGTTCCGCACCGTGACCATCGACGGGTCGGACCTCGGGCGTCTCGCGTGGGCGAACCAGATCGTGGACGACCTCGTGCACGGTTCGCGCGACATGACCTCCGCCGTGAGCGCGCTCGTCGCCGTGCTCCGCATGCCGCCCCGCTGGCCGAACTGGCTCGCCGACGTCGGGCTCGCGGTCCTCGGCACCTCGATCGCGATGCAGGCCGGCGGTGGCTGGCGAGCGGGTCTCGGCGCGTTCGTCCTCATGATGGGGATCATCGTGTCCGGCCGGTGGCTGACCGGTCGGGGCTTCCCGCAGTTCTTCGTCTCCGGTGCGCAGGGGGCGGTGGCGTCAGCACTCGGCACCCTCGCGATCGCGGCGGGGATCCTCGGTCCGGCCGGCGCGGCGACCATGGTGGCGGCGCTCGTCGTGCTCCTGCTGCCGCACGTCTCGCTCGTGACCTGGGCACAGGACGCGATCTCGGGCTTCCGGGCGATGGCGGTCGCGCGGGCGTTCTCGATCCTGCTCGTCATCGCCGCGATCGTCGTCGGCGTCCCGGCCGGCATCGCGCTGACGCACTGGCTCCGCATCGAGGTCGATCCGTCCGGCATCGTGCTCGACCCCCTGCCGCTGTGGGCGTCGCTGTCCCTCACGGTCGTGTCCGCCGCGGCGAACTGCTTCGTGCAGCAGGCCAGCGCCCGGGTGATCCCGGTCGCGGTGGTCTTCTCGGTCACGGCCGGAGCGTCGCTGTGGGCGATGCGCCACCTCGGGCTGCCCCTGCTCGGCGCGACGTTCCTCGCGTCCGTGCTGCTCGGCGTGCTCGCGACGATCGCGGCGGCACGGATGCGCACCGCGGTGGGGGCGATCGCCGTCCCCGCGTTCTGCGGCGCGCTGCTCCCCGGTGTCGCCGTGTCGAACGCCCTGCTCAACGTGATGTCCGGGTCGTCGACCTCGGCGCTCGACTTCGTGTCCGCCGTGACCGTCGCGCTCGCGATCGGCGCCGGTCTCGTCCTCGGCGGGCTCTTCGCGACGCCGGGTGCCCGACGAGCCCTCCGGCGCGCGCGGAAGGTCGTCGTGCACTCGGTCCACAGCGACACCACCGCGCTCCGCGTCATCCGCGACTCGGGCTACGACCCCGGGGACGGCAGCCGACCGCGCTGGTGACCGCGGCCGGCCGCGCTGCCGGTCGTGCCGGGACTCAGCTGGCTTCGGTGACGGCGCTCGACACCGCGGTGGGTGCGTCGTAGTCGCCGTCCGGGATGTTCTTCAGCGCCTCGAGCGCATCGCCCGAGGCGCCCTCACGCTCGGCGGTGGCGACGATGTCGTCCTTCGACGCCGGGTACTCGATGCCGCTCAGGTACTTCTGGATCTCGATCGGGTTGGGGTTCGCCACGACGGCTCCTTCCGGTTGGGGTCTCCACCGAGTACCCCCGCCGGACTCTGCCCCGGCACGGTTCCGCGCATCCCGGCCAACCCCACCGGGCCGTGTGCGGTCAGATCTCCCAGCTGCCCGGGTCACTCCACGTGGCGTGCTGGACCTGGGCGCGCGGCTGGTACCGCTCCATCCAGCCGGCCTCGAGCCGCGCCACGGCCCGGTCGAACGCCTGCACGAGGTCCATGTCCGCTCGCAGGAGCGCCTGGAGCTGCAGCCCCTCGTAGAGGGCGATCAGTTGCTCGGCCCCGCGGCGGGGGTCCATCGTGTGCGGCGCCCGGCCGACGGCGACGTCCCGCTCGAGTCCGCGCTTGATCTGCGAGAAGAACAGCTGGTAGCGCGAGCGCAGGTACGTGGCCATCGGGTGCGACGGGTTGCCGGCCACGGACAACAGGGCGACGAGCAGCCGCATGAGTGCCGGGTCCTCGGCGTTCGACGCGACGATCGCGCGGAGGAAGTCCACCGTGGCGGCGTCGCCGACCTCCGCCGTGACCTCCTCCATGCGGCCGCCGTTCCAGCGGTCGACGGCGGCGAGGACGAGACCGTCCCACGACGGGAAGTGCAGTTCGAGTTCGGCGACCGTGATCCCCATGCGCTCCGCGACCTGCTCCGGCCGCGCCTCGTGGAAGGGCACGTCGCGCAGGAGGTCGACGGTCGCCCCGACGATCGTGATCCGCAGGTGCAGTGTGGCGGCCGCAGCGGCTGCCGCGTGCGTGTCCGCGCTGGTGTTCTCGAGCATCGTGCCCTCCGATCGCCGGACGTCCTGTCCGGGGCGCCCTCGTGGGGCGCGTGCTGCACCCGGAACGAGTGCACACCCCATCCTGGTGCATGTCGGGGGACACCAGAATCCCCGGTCCGGGTGTCGGCATTCCGGGGGACAAGCATTCCGCTCAGCCCGTTCGCGGCCGCTCGTGTGACGATGCCGACATGACCCCGAACGACTCGATCGCGCACGGTCTCGCGACCATGGCGTCCGCCGGCTTCGAGTTCGGCGGCGACGCCGACCAGGTCGCCCACGACGTCCGGACGATGTGGGAGCAGCTCGGTCGACCGGTCGGCGCGTTCGACGCCGCCGCGCGGGCGATCGCCGAACTCCCCCAGCGCCCCGAGGTCCCGATCGCGGACCAGGCGCGGCGCCGTGCGTTCGAGCGGGCGATCGGGATCAACCCGGTCGAGGTGGAACTGGCCGCCGCGCTGTCCGCCCGTGAGCTCCTCGAACGGTTGGCGCGGACCTGCGGGGCACCCTGCTGACCGGGCGACGGCGAAGGAATCCCGTCACGCGTTAGGTAAACCTAAGTAGGTGAGGCTAGCCTTACCTCCGTGGTCGATCTGCATGCACGCGACGTCACCGTGGGCTACCACGGCGAGGACGTCGTCCACGCCGCCTCGCTCGAACTCACCGCCGGGACGGTGACCGCCCTCGTCGGCCCGAACGGGTCGGGGAAGTCCACGCTCCTGCGCTCGATCGCTCGGCTGCAGCCCACGCGCTCCGGGACCGTGCGCCTGCGTGGCGCGACCGACGCGCACGCCGCGAGCCGTGCCTCCCGGCCGGATGCGACGGGACGTGCGGCCGCCGACGCCGGACGCGACGTCGTCGACGGCCTCGCCCTGACCCCGAAGGCGTTCGCCCGCCAGGTCGCACTGCTGACCCAGGGCCGCCCGGTGCCCGGCGGACTCCGCGTGCGCGACCTCGTGACCTTCGGTCGGCACCCGCACCGCGGCCGCTTCGGCGGACAGGACCCGGACGGGCAGGTCGTCGTCGCCCACGCGCTCGACGTGACCGGACTGACGAGCCTCGCCGAGCGGCCGGCCGACGAGCTGTCCGGCGGCCAGCTGCAGCGGGTGTGGCTCGCGAGCTGCCTCGCACAGCAGACCGGCGTCCTCCTGCTCGACGAGCCGACCACGTACCTCGACCTCCGCTACCAGGTGGAGCTGCTCGACCTCGTCCGCGACCTCGCGGACGTCCACGGGACGGCGGTCGGCGTCGTCCTGCACGACCTCGACCAGGCGGCAGCCGTCGCCGATCGGCTGGTGCTCCTCCGCGCCGGCGTCGTCGTGGCGGACGGCACCCCCGAGGACGTCCTCGACGCCGAGCGACTCTCGGACGTGTACGGCATCCGCATCGACGTCGACCACGACCCCTCCACCGGTGCACTCCGGACCCGCGCGGTCGGTCGACACCACTCCCGGACCACCCCTGCACCCACCCGCTGACGACGGGGCGCGCAGCACGCGTCCGACCGACAGCTCCACCCCCACCGAACAGGAAGAACCCGAGCCGCCATGAAGCGACGACTCCTCACCGCCACCGCCATCGCCGCCGCAGCCGCGCTGGCCCTCACCGCCTGCGGCTCCACGCAGGAGGCCTCCGACGCCAGCCCCTCCGCCGCGAAGATCACGGTGACCGATGCCCAGGGCACGAAGGTGACGCTCGACGGCCCCGCGAAGAAGGTCGTCGGCACCGAGTGGAACGTCGTCGAGGACCTCGAGACCCTCGGCGTCGCACCCGCCGGCGTCGCGGACGTGAAGGGCTACAGCCAGTGGGACTCGAAGGTCCCGCTGACCGGCGACCCGAAGGACATCGGTACCCGCGGTGAGCCGAGCACGGACACGATCGCCTCGATCGCCCCGGACCTCATCGTCGCGACGACCGACCTCAAGGACTCGGTCATCACGCAGCTCCGCAAGATCGCCCCGACGATCGTCATCGCCTCGGCGAAGTCGGGCGCCCAGCTCGAGACCATCAAGGACACGCTCGACCTCATCGCGGAGGCCACCGGCACGACCGCGAAGGCCGACACCGTGTGGAAGGCCCTCGAGGACAAGATCGCCGACGGCAAGCAGGAGATCGCCGACGCGGGCAAGGCCGGCACGAAGGTGGCGTTCGCGGACGGGTACGTCCTGTCGAACCAGGTCACGATCCGTCCGTACACGAAGGGCTCGCTCATCGGTCAGGTCAACGCGGAGCTCGGGCTCGCGGACGCCTGGTCCGGCACGGGCATCGAGGGCGACGCGGCGTACGGCCTCGGCTCGACCGACGTGGAGGGGCTGACGAAGCTCCCCGCCGACACGCAGTTCCTCTACATCGACAACAAGGCCGCGAGCGAGGACGACGTCTTCGGCAAGACCCTCGCGTCGAACGCCGTGTGGAAGTCGCTGCCGTTCGTCGAGCAGGACCACGTGCACCGTCTCGACGACGGCATCTGGATGTTCGGCGGGCCCGGCGCGATGGACGCGTACGTCGACGCCGCGGTCGCCGCGCTCACGAAGTAGCGGTGACCGGCACCGCCACGCAGGCGCGGGCCGGGAGGCGCTCCACGAGCGTCGCCCGGCCCGCGCTCGGCGTCCTGCTCCTCGTCGCCGGGATCGCGCTCGTCGCCGTGCTCGCCGCGGTGGACACCACCCAGGGCACCGCGAACGTCGGGGTCGCCGACGTCTGGAAGGCCCTCACCGGCCGGGTGGACGGCGCCGACGCGTCGGTCGTCGTCGCCTCCCGCTTCCCCCGTGCGGTCGCCGGGCTGGTCGTCGGCTTCGCGCTCGGTGTCGCCGGCGCCGCACTGCAGGCGGTGACCCGGAACGTGCTCGCCGCGCCGGACACCCTCGCCGTCAACGCCGGCGCGTACCTCGCGCTCGGCATCGTCTCGGTGTCGGGCATCGGACTGCCGGTCGTCGCGCAGTCCGGCATCGCCTTCCTCGGGGGACTCGCGGCCGCCGCCCTGGTGCTCGCGCTGTCCGGACTCGGCAGCGGGACCCTGCGGCTCGTCCTGGCCGGCACGGCGCTCGCCCTCGGCCTGGGCTCCGTCACCCAGGCGCTCGTCCTGCTGTTCCCGCAGCAGACCCGGGGGCTCTACAGCTGGAACCAGGGCGGCATCGCGCAGAACGGGTACGACACGATCCTGCCGATGCTCCCGGTGGTGGCGGTCGGGGTCGTCGGCTTCCTCGTCCTCTCCCACCGGGTGGACGCCCTGGCACTCGGTGACGACGCCGCCCGCGGGCTCGGCGTCCCGGTCCGGAGCACCCGCATCGTCGCGGTCGTCCTCGCGGTGCTGCTCTCCGCCGCGGCCGTGACGATCGCCGGACCGATCGGCTTCGTCGGCCTGTGCGCGCCGGCACTCGTCCGTCCGGTCGCGCGGACCTTCCCCACCCTGCACCGATCCTGGGCGCTCTTGACCGTCTCGGGCCTCGTGGGAGCCGGCATCGTGGTCGCCTCGGACGTCCTGCTCCGCGCCGTCGTGTCGGGCGACCGGGCCGTGACCGTCCCCACGGGCGTCGTCACGAGCGTCGTCGGCGCGGTGTTCCTCGTCGTGATGGCGCTCCGGATGCGCGACCCCGGGCAGACCACCCCGCTCGAGGTCTCGCGCATCCCCGGTCGACTCGCGGTCACCCTGACGGTCGTCGCCCTCGTGGCCGTGCTCGTCGGCGTGATCGTCGCATCGGTGCTGCTCGGGGACGCGAAGCTCCTGCTCGGTGACGTGACGAACTGGCTGACCGGCCGGGCGACCCAGGCGATCTCGTTCATCCTCGACACCCGCGTCCCGCGGGTCACCGCCGCGCTCCTCGCCGGTGCAGCGCTGGCACTCGCCGGGACGCTCGTGCAGGGCGTCACCCGCAACCCGCTCGCCGACCCCGGGGTCCTCGGCGTCTCGAGCGGGGCCGGCCTCGGTGCCGTGCTCGTCGTGACGGCGGTCCCCGCGGCGTCGACGTGGGGCGTGGCCGGGGCCGCGTTCGCCGGTGCCGCGGTGGCGGCGCTCGTGGTGTTCGGTCTCGCTGCCCGCGGGGGCTTCCGACAGAACCGCCTCGTGCTCGTCGGCGTCGGGGTGTCGGCCGGGCTCACGGCACTCATCAGCCTGCTCATCGTGGTCACCGACCCGTTCAACGCGAACAAGGCACTGACCTGGTTGTCGGGTTCGACGTACGGCCGGACGTGGCAGGACTCCTTCCCGGTCGTCGTGGTGCTCGTCGTCGCGCTCGTGCTCGTGCTGCCGGCGCACCGGGAGCTCGACCTCGTCTCACTCGACGAGGACTCGCCCCGGTTGCTCGGCGTCCGACTCGGCCGGACCCGACTCGGCTTCCTGACGCTCTCGGTGCTGCTCACCGCGACGGCGATCGCGGCGGTCGGCACGATCGGCTTCGTCGGGCTGGTCGCTCCGCACGCGGCCCGCTCGCTGGTGGGTCGAGCGCACGCCCGGGTCGTGCCGGTGGCGGTGCTGCTCGGTGCGGTGCTCGTCTGCCTCGGTGACCTGCTCGGACGGACGGTCATCGCGCCGGCGCAGCTCGGCGCGGGCATCCTCACCGCGCTCGTCGGGACGCCGTACTTCGTGTGGCTGCTCCTGCGGACGCCACGAGCGCACTGACGGCGCTCGCGGTCTGACGGACGGGAGGCACGGTGCCAGCCGGCACCGTGCCTCCCGTCCGTCACGTGGTCGCCGCTACGGCGTCGGCATCCCGCCGTCGACGTGCAGCGTCTCCCCCACGACGTAGGACGATTCGCCGCTGGCGAGGAACACGTACGCCGGCGCCAGCTCGGCGGGCTGGCCCCAGCGACCGAGGTAGGTCTGCTCGCCCGCGCTCGGGAGGTCCTCGGGCTTCTGCCCGCCGGCGGGCTGCAGCGGCGTCCAGATCGGACCGGGTGCGACGGCGTTCACCCGGATGCCCTTCGGCGCGAGCTGCGCGGCGAGGCCCTTGGCGAGGTTGTTCACGGTCGCCTTCGTCGCGGCGTAGTGCACGAGGTGCGGTGACGGCGCGTACGCCTGGATCGACGTCGTGTTGATGATCGTCGACCCGGGAGCCAGGTGCGGCACGGCGGCCTTCGTGATGCGGAAGGTCGCGTAGACGTTCGTCTTGAAGGTCTCGTCGAACTCCTCGTCCTCGATGTCGGTGATCGAGTCGACGTTCTGCTGCTTGCCGGCGTTGTTCACGACGATGTCGAGTCCGCCGAGGCCCTCGACGGCCTTCGCGACGAGTTCCTCGCACCACTCCTTCGACGTGATGTCCCCGGGCAGCGCCACCGCCGTCCGTCCGGCGGCCTCGATGAGTCCGACGATGCGCTGCGCGTCCTCCTCCTCCTCGGGCAGGTAGGAGATCGCGACGTCGGCGCCCTCCCGTGCGTACGCGATCGCGACGGCGGCGCCGATGCCGGAGTCCCCGCCGGTGACGAGCGCCCTCCGGCCCTCGAGACGACCGGAGCCGCGGTAGGTGTCCTCACCGTGGTCGGCCGGGACGTTCTGCGCCATCTCCTCGTCGGTGCCGGCGCCGGGCAGGTACTGCTCGTCGGGCTTCTTGTCCGCGTACATCGCGGTCGGGTCCTGCATCGTGTACTGGTCCGTCATGCGCCGTACGGTACGCAGGCCGGGCAGCGCCGACGTCCAGGCACTGTCCCCCGACGGGTGTCGCCGAATGTCACGGTGCGGTGACGGCCCGGAACCGATTCGGTAACACCCGTCGTCCACCGAGGTCCGAGGCCGTACGGTCGACTGGTGACCTTCCGCCCCTCCCTCGCGCTCGGCGTCGCCGTGCTGGCCGCCTCGGCGACCGTGCTCGCGACCGGCGCACCCGCCGGGGCGGCGGAACCCACGCAGACGGCCACCTCGACGTCGTCCGTGTCGAACGGCAAGCTCAAGCGCGTCGACGCCATCGAGCTCCGCGCCGAGTCGCTCGTCCTCGAGCGTGACGACCGCACCGTCGTCGACGTGTCGATGCGCGATGCACGGTCGACCGTCTCACTGCTCAACCGGCTCCTCGGTACGCCGTCGCGCACCCAGACGGCCGAGGGAGACGGCGGGGCGTGCTTCCCGGCCGGCACGACCTACACCTGGGGCGGTGCGATCCGCGTCGCCGCACTGGCCACGCCCGCCGAGCTCGGCAACGCCGTCGAGATCCGCGTCCTCCGTGACGAGGTCCGGTCCCGCAGTGGGTCGATGGTCGAGCTGTCCGGTCCGCACGGCGTGCAGGTCGGCGACGACATCGAGCGACGCATCGAACGGACCGCCCCGCAGGACCGGATGTCCTTCGGCTCGGACGACTCGGACGACCCCTCGGCCTGGCAGGTGCTCCTCCAGCGCGGCTGGGACGACACCGAGCAGCGCACGGACGACCGGTCGAGCGACGACCGGTCGAGCGACGACCGCCGCGCGCGTGCGGCGTCGGACGAGGACACCGACGGCGCGAAGGACCCCCGCGGCGACGACACCGAGCGCAACGGTGTCTCCGCCCTGACCGACGACACCACCGTGACCGTGCTCGGCTCCCCGATGCCGGTCAACGCGACGAACGGCTGCTGACCCTCACACCCGGATCGTCGCGACGACCGGGAAGTGGTCGCTCGCGAACCAGGTCTCCGGCCCGTCGTGGTCGATCACGACCCGGTCCACGGCGCGTACACCCCGCGTGTACACCCAGTCGATGCGCTCACCCGACGCCACCGGCGGCTCCCAGTCGTTGAAGGTCGCGGTCCGGTCCTCGGGGTCCCCGGCGACGTCCCACGCGTCCGTGAACCCGGCCTCGACGAGCACCCGGGACGCCCGACCGACGCCGGCCGGCTCGTTGCAGTCCCCGGCGACCACGACCGGCTCGTCGACAGCGGCCGTGCGCTCCGCGATCACGGCCGTGCTCCTCGCCCGGACCTCGTCACCGTGCGGGCCCTCCTCGTGGTCGAGATGGGTCGTCACGAGCGTGAAGGCCGCGCCGTCGACGTCGAGGAACCGCGCGTGGTTGACGATCCGGGGGAACACGCTCCCCCAGGTGTTGGACACCGGCTCGTCCGGTGTGTCCGACAGCCAGAAGGACCCGTGCTCGACGGGACGGAGTCGATCACGTCGGAAGAACACGGCAGCGTGCTCACCCGCGCTCCCGCCCTCCCGGCCCTGACCGACGTCGCCGTACCCGGGCAGTCCGGCACGCAGGTCGTCCATCTGGTGGTCGAACGCCTCCTGGACGCACAGGACGTCGGGGTCGTGGCGTCGCACGATGTCGAGCAGCACCGGCAGCCGCGCGGGCCAGTCGTGTGCGGGATCAGGGTTCTTGATGTTGTACGTCATCAGGGTGATCGGACGCTCGGCGCTGCTCACCCGTCGAACCTACCGATCACGCGGGCTCCGGGACCATGACCCGCCGGAGCGCGATGACGCCGTCCCGGGCCCGCGTCTTGGCGGTCCCGACCGGGACCCCGAGTTCGATCGCCAGTTCCGGCCCGGAGAGCCCCACGAGGTGCCGCAGCACGACTGCCTCGCGCTGCCTCGGGGGCAGCTCGGCGACGGCACGGCGGAGGGCCGCGCGGTCGAGGACACTCTCGGCACGCTCCGTGGCGGAGTGGTCGACGACCTCGTGGTCCCGGGCTCCGATGCGGCGGTCGCGGTCTCGGTCGGCGCGGCTCTTCCGGACACGGTCGATGGCCCGGCGCTGCGCGATCGTCCGGACCCACGCGATGACCGAGTGTCGGGGGTCGTAGCGCTCGGCGATCAGCCAGATCTCGAGGAACACGTCCTGCACGACCTCCTCCACCTGGCTGGGGTCGTTCAGTTGGTGGCGCACGTACCGTTCGACGAGCGGGCGGAAGCGTTCGTGCAGGGCCGTGAACGCGCGACGGTCACCGGCGGCCACCGCGAGCATCAGGTCGCGCTCCTGGGAGCGCTTGGCGAGGAGTTCGTCGTTCATATCCGGTATTTTGCATGCTGCAAAATGGACTCACAAGTACACTCTCCACATGCCCGCCACACGGACCAGCCCCGCTACCGTTCGCCGCAGCACCGCGAAGGGACTGCGGACCCGGGCCCGCATCGTCGACGTCGCCGCGGAGCTCATGCTGACCCGCGGCGTCACCGGCACGACCCTCGACGACATCGGTGCTGCTGCCGGTGTCGGGCGGTCGCAGCTGTACCACTACTTCTCGGACAAGGACGCACTCGTCCACGACGTCATCGACCGGCAGGCGGACGCGGTCCTGACGCACCAGGGCGCCGACCACGCCGACCTCTCGACCTGGGAGGCCTGGTCACGCTGGCGGGACCGCATGGTGGACGGCGCGCACGCGGGTGGTTGCGTGGGCGGGTGTCCGCTCGGCTCCCTCGGCACCGAGGTCGCCGAACGGGACAGCGCCGCACGCGGTCTGGTGTCCGCCGGGTTCAGCCGCTGGGAGGAGGGCTTCCGCCGGGGGATCGCCACGATGCAGCAGCGCGGCGTGCTCGACACCGACGCAGACCCGGCCACGCTGGCGACCGCCGTGATGGTGGCGCTCCAGGGCGGCCTGCTCCTCGCGCAGGTCCACCGCGACGTGCGACCGCTCGCCGTCGGCCTGGACACCGCGATCGCGGCGATCCGGCAGCACGCGACCGCGGCGTGACACCGGGCGCCGGCGTCAGTTGATGCAGACGTTCGCCTTGCCGTAGTTGTGCACGTCGGTCGACTTGGGCGAGGGCTCGCTGCTCGGCTTCGCGGACGATCCACCGGACGAGGACCCGCCGGAGGACGACCCACCGGACGAGCCCGACCCGCCGGCGGCCGGCGTCGAGGCCGACGACCCGGGCTGGGCCGGAGCGGAGACCGTCTTGCCGTCGGAGCCGAGCACGAGCGTGACGCCCGTGACGTCGTTCGTCCGGACCGCGACGGCCCCCGGGGTGGCCGCCACGACGGCCTTCGCCTGCGCCTCCATGCCCTTCGGGTACTGCACCTGCGTGGCCTTCGTGGTCTCCGAGGACCCGGGCGTCCCGACCTGGAAGCCGCGCGCGGTGAGGTTCTGCGTCGCGGCCGCCGCGGCGCCGGTGACCCCGCTGCCGTTCAGCACGGTGACCGTCGTGCTCGCCGGCTCTGCGCTGGTGGCCTTGGTGTAGGCCTCGGGCTGCCCGACGAGGCCCTGGACGAAGGCGGGCAGACCGACCTCGTCGACCTGGACGATCGAGAGCGCGGACCCGTTGACGTAGATCGTCGGCGTGCCGAGCGTCGGGATCGTCGCCGACTGGATGTTGCCGGGTCGGAGGTCGCGCATCTGGGCCGCGAGCGACACCAGGTCGGTGTCGGTCTGGATCGATCCGCCGACGGCCTTGAGGATGTTGCCGAGCTTGACCGGGTTGAGCAGCGTGCCGGCGGACAGGACCTTCCGGGCCTCCTGGGACAGGAAGTACTGCTGGCGGACGTTGCGGTCGAGGTCGCCGTTCGGCAGACCGTGGCGCTGGCGGACGAACGAGAGCGCCTGCTTGGCGTCGAGGGAGCTCTTGCCCTTGGGCAGGTTCACGCCCGAGTACGGGTCGTTCACCGCGTTGTTCAGGCAGACGTCGACCGGCCCGAGTTCCTTGACGACCTGGTAGAAGCCGAGCAGGGAGACGCGGACGTAGTGGTCGATCTGCAGTCCGCTGACGTTCTCGATCGTCTTGATGAGCAGCTTCGCACCGCCGGTGTCGCCCCCGCCGTTGAGGGTGCCGTAGTAGAAGGCGCTGTTGAGCTTGCCCTTGCCGACGCCCGGTATCTCGACGTACGAGTCGCGCGGGAAGGAGATCATCGTCGCCTGCGAGCCGTCGGCGTTGATGTGGAGCACGATCATCGTGTCCGTGTTGGTCGCCCCGCCGTCGCTCGTCGTGCTGAGCTCGGCCATCTGCTCGGGGGTCGCGTTGTCCGGCCGGTGGTCGTCGCCGACGAGCAGGATGTTCTGCGCTTCGCCGTCGACGTCGTTCTTGGTGTCCTTCTTGCCGGTGATCGCGTTGACGATCGTGACGCTGCCCGCGAGCTGGTCGTACGTGTAGAAGGCGTACGCGCCGCTCAGGGCGATCGCCATGGTGACCACACCCGCGATCGCCGGGAAGACGGCGCTCAGGCGCCGCTTCTGCCGCCCGTGGCGGGGCGGCACGGAGCCGCGCCGGGCGCGGCGGGTCGTCTCGTCGGGTGCATCGCTCACCCGGAAAGGGTAACTGCAGTGCTCGAACCTGCCATGAGAACGCCTGGCAGGTCGCTCCGGACCGCCGTGACAACGAGAGGGACGGGAGGCGCGGTGCGGGCCGGCACCGCGCCTCCCGTCCGCTGGGTGGTCGCGTCCGCGACCCTCGCTACTGGTCGCGCGAGGGCAGCAGGTGCACGGCCTCCATCGCGAGCTCGGCCGCGATCGGGTCCTTCGCCAGCACGGCGGCCTTGAGCTTCTCGAGCTCGGGGACGACCGTGTCCACGGGGATCAGCTCGGCGAGTTCGGGCACCCGCAGCTTGAACGCCAGGCCGTCGGTCGTCGACCGGCAGAGTGACGCGAGCGACGCGTTGCCGCAGGCCTCGACCCACATCGCGTAGATGTTCGCGCCGTCACGGGCGACCTCGTCCTGCTTGCCCTTCGACGAGCGGGCGACGACGTCGTCGAGCATCTTGACGACCTTCTTGCGCTGCGACTCGGTGAAGCGCGGGACCGCGAGGCGCACGACCCCGCCGTAGATCACCCCGAGGGTCCGGTAGGCGTCGAGGAGCTCGTCCTTCGTGGGCGCTGCCACACGGGTGTAGCGATTCGGTGCCATCTCGATCAGGCCGGACCGGGAGAGCTCTGCCAGGGCCTCGCGGATGGGGGTGCGGGAGACGCCGAGCCAGGCGATGAGGTCGTCGTCGTTCAGGCGCTCACCGGGCTCGAGGGTGCCGTCCATGATCGCGTCGCGGATCTTGTCCTGGACGGTGTCGCGGAGGAGCTTCCGTTCGGCGGCGGGCTGGGTGGAGGGCACTGGCATGCGCCCAGCGTGTCACATGTGATGGGCAGCGCGCGAGAGGCGCGACGGCCACCATGCCCGCCGTCCGAGCTCGTACGTCAGGGCCGGGACGAGCAGGGACCGGACCACCACGGTGTCGAGCAGCACGCCGAACGCGACGACGAATGCGATCTGCGCCAGGAACAGGATCGGGATGACGCCGAGCGCCGCGAAGGTCGCCGCGAGGACGATGCCGGCGGAGGTGATCACGCCACCGGTGACGCCGAGGCCCCGCAGCACGCCCTCGCGCGGGCCGTGCAGCAGGGCCTCCTCCCGGACCCGGGTCATCAGGAAGATGTTGTAGTCGACGCCGAGCGCCACGAGGAACACGAACGAGTACAGCGGCACGCTCGGGTCGGCGCCGGGGAAGTGGAACACGTGGTCGAAGACGAGCGCACCGACGCCGAGCGCGGCCGCGAACGAGACGATCACGCTGCCGATGAGGACCAGCGGCGCGACGATGCTCCGCAGCAGGAGCATGAGGATGAGGAGGATCACGACGAGGACGATCGGGATGATGACCGAGCGGTCGCGGATGCCCGTGTCGTTCGTGTCGAGGGCGGTCGCCGTGACCCCGCCGACGATCGCGTCCGGGTCGACCCGCTCGACGGCGGTCCGGAGGTCGCGGACCGTCTGCTCGGCGGCCGCGGAGTCCGCCGGGTCGGCGAGCGTGGCCTCGAGCAGGACGTCCCCGCGTGACACGGTCGGCTCGCCCGAGCTCCCGCCGGCGCCACCGCCGGCCGTTCCGTCGCGCTCGCCGCTCACCGGCACGGTGCCGGACGGCGAGTCCTTCGCCGCCGCGGTCACCCCGTCCACGCCGTCGACGTCGGAGATCGCCCGCACCAGCGCGTCCTGCCGCGCTGCGCTCCCGATGACCTGCGCCGGGCTGCCGGAACCGCCCGGGAAGTGGTCGGCGAGCACGTCCTGGCCGTCGCGGGCCTGCGACGCCCCGATCACGAGGTCGCTCTGCGGCACGCCGTCGGCACGCAGGCCGAACAGCCCCGCCCCCATGGCGAGGAGGCCGACCGTGCACACGACCCAGACGATCCGCGACCGACGTGCCACGAGCCTCCCGACCGATGCCCAGAGCCCCTTCGCGTCCGGACCCGACACGACGGGGTGGGCGGACCCGTGCGCCGGCCGGAGCGGCCAGAAGGCCGCGCGCCGGAAGGCGAGCAGCAGCGCGGGGAGGAGCGTGAGCGCCGCGAGCAGGCTGAACGCGATGCCGATCGCCGCCACCGGGCCGAGCGCCTTGTTCGAGTTGAGGTCGGAGAAGAGCAGGCAGAGGACGCCCACGATGACCGTGCCACCCGACGCGAGGATCGGTTCCAGACTCCCGCGCAGGGCCGCCTTCGTCGCACCCCATCCGGTCCGGTGGTCTCGGAGTGCCTCGCGGTAGCGCGCGGTGTACAGCAGCGCGTAGTCGGTCGCGGCGCCGATGACCAGGATCGAGAGGATGCCCTGCACCTGGCCGTTGACGGTCACGACGTCGGCCTTCGCGAGCCAGTACACGACGAGGATCGAGGCACAGAGCGCGAACGACGCCGTGCCGAGGACGAGCACGGGCAGGAGCGGCGACCGGTACACGACGATGAGGATCACGAACACCGCGGCCAGCGCCACACCGAGCAGGAGCCCGTCGATGCCGGCGAACGCCTCGGTCAGGTCGGCGGTGAACCCGGCCGGTCCCGTGACGTACCCGCGCAACCCGGACGGGAGGGCGTCGTCGACGTCCGCGCGGATCGCTCCGACCGCGTCACCGGTCTCCGCGGACTGCGTGAGCGTCGCGACGATCTCGAGGGCGTCGCCGTCCTCGCTCGGGATCACAGGACTCACGCCCTGCACGTCGTCGCGGTCACCGAGCCTGTCGGCGAGCTGCGCGGCGGCGGTGCGGTCTGACCGGGTCAGTCCACCGTCGCGCTCGAGCACGACGATCGCCGGTGCCCCGGACGCCTGCCGGAACTCGGCGGCACGCTCCTGCACCTTCGTGGCGTCCGCCGATGCCGGCAGGAACGAGGTCTGGTCGTTCGTCGAGACGTCGGCGATCTTGCCGAAGTACGGTCCGCCGACGGAGGCGACGGCGAGCCAGGCGACGATGACGACGGCGGGGAGCACGATGCGGAGGAAGCGGGACACGGTGCGAGCGTACACGGATCGTCAGCATGCTGATCATCTGGTGTCGATGCGGCCTCCGTAGACTGCATCCATGCACGACGAGCCCGCAGCCTGGCCCATGGGTCGCCTGCTGGCCGCGGCCGCCCGACGGGTCGAACGCGACTGGGACGAGCGCCTCCGCGAGATCGGGCTCCCGCACGCCGGGCTCATCGCGATCGACATCCTCATCCGCACCGGGCCGACCGGAGCGGACACGATCGCCCGGGTCGCACGGGTGCAGCCACAGACGATGTCGCGCACGCTCGAACGGCTCGAGCGGGACGGACTCGTCGAGCGGTCACCCCACCCTGACGACCGTCGGCGTCGGGTCGTGACGGTCACCGACGCCGGGCGGGCGGCCTGGGACACGGCGAAGCACGTCGAGCGCGAGGTCCTCCCCGAGGACGAGCGCCTGCGTCAGGCACTCGCCGCCATCATCGAGCGCGCACTCTAGCATCTGGAATACCGCATGCGGTACGCTGGAGAGGTCGGCGTCAGGGCCGACCCGTCGAGCAGGAGCCCGCATGTCCGAACGCCGTGCCGCCCGTGCCGCCGCCGACGCCGTCGCGGTCGCCCATCGATCGGCGCGCCGCGAGCGCCCGTTCCTCGTCGCGCTCGTCGCGACGCTCGGCTCGCTCCTGGGCGTCGGCACGGTGATCGCCGTGACCGCGAGCCTCTTCGTCGGGGGCCTCGCGCGGTCGTTCGACGACAGGACGACGACGCTCCCGGACGCCTTCCCGTCGGGTCCGCGTCCCGCGGCGACCGACGGAGCGCAGAACATCCTCCTGATCGGGTCGGACTCACGCGCGCAGGACGACCCGGACGGCGACCGCGCGGCCGGCGGCCGTTCCGACGCCCTGATGCTCGCGCACGTCCCGGCGGACCGGGACGCCGTGTACCTGATGTCGATCATGCGCGACTCGTGGGTCGAGGTCCCGGGGCGCGGCAGGGCGAAGATCAACGCCGCGTACAGCTGGGGTGGCGTGCCGCTCGTCGTGCAGACCGTGGAGCGGTTGCTCGACAGCCGCATCGACCACGTCGCCGAGATCGACTTCGCCGGGTTCCGCGACATGACGAACGCACTCGGCGGCGTCACCGTGCGATCGCCGTCCGACTTCACGGCGCGAGCGGGCACGCACTTCTGCGCGGGGCCGAACCGCCTCGACGGCGATGCATCCCTGACCTTCGTGCGCGAGCGACACGCCTTCGCCGACGCCGACCACACCCGCGTCCGCAACCAGCAGGCGTTCATGCGCGGCGTCGTCGACGGCGTGCTGTCGAAGGGGACGATCACGAACCCCGGGCGCATCCAGGACTTCGTGTCGGCGACGAGCGAGCACCTCTCGGTCGACGCCGGGCTCGACTTCCGGACCCTGGTCGGTCTCGGGTGGTCCCTTCGGGACGTCCGCTCGTCCGACCTCGTCACCTTCACGATGCCGAGCGCGGGCGGGGGCACGTCGCCGGACGGTCAGTCGTACGTCACGCTGAACGACCTCGCCGTGCAGTCCCTGTCGCAGGCGCTGCGCTCCGACGACGTGGCGACCTGGCTCGAGGCGAACCCGCAGTAGTGCCGGACGGACGACGAACCCCCTCGGTCGTGGCCGAGGGGGTTCGTCACGCAGTCACGACGATCAGGCCGGGAGCTGCAGGGTCTGACCCGCGTAGATGAGGTTCGGGTCGTCGATGGTCGACGTGTTCGCCGCCCAGAGCTGCTTCCAGCCGCCCTCGAGGTCGAGCTTCGTCGCGATCTTGTCGAGCGTGTCGCCCGAGGCGATCTTGTAGGTCTTGCCGCTCGTCTTCACCGGAGCCGGCTTGCTGGACGCCGCCGGGGCGGTGGCCTTCGGGGCAGCCTGCTGCGGCGCCGCCTGCTGCGGGGCGGCCTGCTGCGGCGCCGCCTGCGTGGCGCTCTGCTGCGGAGCGGGCGCCGGCACCGCGGCCTGCGGGGCCGCGCCGGTGGTGCCGCTCAGGCCGAGCTTGGCCGAGCACGCCGGCCATGCACCCCAACCCTGCGAGGCGAGGACGCGCTCGGCGACGGCGATCTGCGCCGAACGGCTCGCCGAGGCCGGGTTGCCGGAGCCGCCGTTGGCCTGCCACGTGCCGAGGGTGAACTGCAGGCCGCCGTAGTAGCCGTTGCCGGTGTTGATGGCCCAGTTGCCGCCGGACTCGCACTGTGCGAGCGCGTCCCAGGTCGAACCGGACGCTGCGTTCGCGGGCGCCGCCGCGAGGCCGACACCCGTCGCGGCGATGCCTGCGAAGGCGAGGCCACCGACGATGGTGCGGGTACGGGAAAGCTTCTTCATGTGATTGCTCCACCGGGGTCACGCGCCGGGAGGATCCGGCTGTCCACTGCCCACCCCGACCGTCCGCGGTCACGTTGTGGGGTGCGCCACCGGGGGCAGTGGTTTCGCGCCGGTGGCACCTCGGTGGGCCACCATAGGAAACTCCGCACCGTTATCAAACCGAGACAAACGGTTCTACCCGGTGGTGCTGTGTCCCCCGGGTGTCTTCCTGTACGCGGCGATCGCCGCCGTAGCGCAGATCACCATGTACCCCAGGATGTTCCCTTGGCAATTCCCTGGGAAAAACGGCCTGGAGGCGCCCCTCACCACCGCGAGAGCAGCGTCACCGCTTCGAGGTGGCCGGTCTGCGGGAACATGTCGAGCACCCGGACCCGGTCGAGCCGGAACGACGCCATGCGTGCGAGGTCCTTCGCGAGGGTGACGGGGTTGCAGCTCGAGTACACGACGTGCTCGACGGTCGACTGCTCGAGCCACTCGGACAGCGTCGCCCCGATCCCGCGTCGCGGCGGGTTCACGACGACGAGTTCCGGCACGGTGTCCGGTCGGGCACGGAGGGCGTGCTCGGTGGCGTCGTCGGCGGCGAACCGGACGTCCGAGAGACCCGCTTCGCGTGCGGACTGCCCCGCGGACCGGACGGCCTCACGGCTGGTCTCGATGCCCGTCACCGCACGCCCCGGCCGGGCCGCGTGGAGGGCGAAGCCGCCGACGCCGCAGTACAGGTCCCACATCGACGCGGGGTCCACCTCGTCGATCCACGTCGTCGCCTGGGCGTAGAGCTGCGTGGCGACGGTGGTGTTCGTCTGGAAGAAGCTCTGCGGGCGGAGGTGCATCGTGACGGCACCCATCCGCATCGGCAGCGTCTCCTGGTCGGTCAGCACGATCTCCCGGTCGCCCTCGGTGACCGCCTTGTGTTCGGGGAGCAGGTTCGCCGTGACGACCACGGCCTCCGGCAGCACCGACCGGAGCGCGCCGAGGTGCTCGCGGAGCCGGGGCAGCTGCCCCTCGGAGCGCAGCACGAACCGGACCATGAGCTCGCCGTCGGGTGACTCCGTGACGAGCACGAACTTGAGCTCACCCCGACGGGTCGCGACGTCGTACGGGATCAGCCGGGCGTCCTCGATGAACTGCGCCAGGATCGGCAGCGCCCGCTGGATGCCGGGCGTGCAGATGCCGCAGTGCCGCAGGTCCACCCCGCGCTGCCGGTGATCGAGGATCCCGACCGTGGGGCGCTGCACGGATCCGCCGACGACCATCTTCGCCTTGTTCCGGTAGGCCGACTCCGGGCTGGTGACGGCCGGAAGCCAGTCGACGGCCGACGGACCCCCGGCCGCCTCGACCGCGTCGTGCAGCAGCTCCCGCGTCCGGATCTCCTTGTCGAGGACCTGGTCGGCGTAGGGCTGGCCCATGAGCGTGCACGATCGGCACACCCCGCGGTCGAAGTAGTCGCACTGCATGGCCGGCTCAGGATACGGCGTACACCCCTCGCCACGCGCCTCGTGCGCGAGCGTCAGCGGCCCGCGCGAGCGCCGCGGTGCCGTCTCGGGATGCCCCGATGGCTCGTTCGATCGCGGCGCACCAGGATCCGATGGAATCCCCGGCGAGGTAGCGGTCGTCCGGGTAGAGGTCGCTCATGCTCGATCCAGCGGGGCCGACCGCCGGAGTTCCGAGTTCGAGGGCCCGGATCGCCACGCCGGACTGGTAGAAGCGGCGGTACGGCACGAGGACGACGTCGGCCGTGGCGATCAGTCGATCGAGTTCGACCTCGTCGACGAAGGCGTCCCGGACCTCCCAGCCGTCGACGGCCGGCCATCCACGACCGATCACCTCGAGACGATTCGACCCCGACAGTCGATCGGCGAGGGCTCGCAGGAGGTCGACGTCGCGGTCGGGTTTGTACTGCCCCAGCACCCGGACGACGCACATCTCGTCGCGTGGGCTCCGCACCGGGAGCCGGCGTGGTGCGACCGGGTGCGGGAGCAGGAGCGCGGTGTCGCCGGGGCAGTCGTGCCGGAGGTCGGCACGAGCGGTCTCACTGTGCACGATCAGCCGGACACGGCGACCGAACCAGCCACCGGCCCACCGCGCGAGACGGCCGTAGCCGCGCGCGTGGACGAGCGGCCGCGGGTCGTGCACGACGATGGCGGCGTCGGCACGGCCGCCGAGCACGACACGCATGACGATCCGGTCGAGGTGCCCCAGCACCGGCCAGGTCACGAGGACGCGACCGCCCGAGCGGCGAGCCCCGACCAGCGCGCGGAGGGTCCGGCCGAGCCAGGCGAGCGCGGAGCCCCCCGCGACGCTCGGCTCGTCCACACGGATCAGCCGGACCCCCGCAGCGTCACCGCCAAGCGTCGCCACGAGCGCCGTCGAGTAGTGGTGCAGCGCTCCCCCGAGGGTGTTGACGACCGTGATCCGAGCGCCGCTCATGCGTGCAGCCAGGCGTCGGCGACCAGTCGGCCGTCCTGCTCGGGAAGGTCTGCACGGACCACCTCGCGCGACAGGGGGGCGTCGAGTGCGGCCACCAGGGCGTCCGCCAGCAGCACGGGGTCTCCTGGCTGCACGACCCGGTGTCCGTGCTCGGCGAGCCACGGGGCAAGGCCGGTCTGGTCGGTGGTGACGACGGTCAGCCCGGCGGCGAGCGCCTCCTTCACGGGCAGACCGACCTGCTCACGCCACCGGCCGTCCGGCACGGACGGAGCGACGAGTACCGACGCACGGCCGAGCTCCTCGTTCGCCACGTGGTGCGGCAGTCGCCCGAGGACCCGACGGCTGGCCGGACGCTCGGATGCCCAGCGCCGGAGCCGTGCGTACTCGGGCCCGGGGCCGATGATCGAGAGGGACGCGTCGGGACGGCAAGCCTCGACCGTCTCCCACGCGGTCGCGAGCACCTCGACGCCCTTCCGAGCCTCGAGCACACCGAGGAACAGGCAGCGTCCGGGCTCAGCGGCACTCGGGATCGCTGAGGGCGCCGGGAGTTCGAGGCCGACCGAGTGCTCGACGGAGCGGATGAACGGGAGTCGGGCGTAGGCGGCACACGCGGCGGGCGTTGCGAACCGGATCCGGTCGAGCGTCAGCCGCGCGACGGCCCCGATGAGCAACCCGACGGCACTCACGACCCAGGACGGCAGGGCTCGCCGGCCTCCGACGAGGATGCCGAGGTCGTTGTTCTCCATCGCGTAGGTCACGACCCGGTGCCGACGACCACGGACCGCCCCCGCCAGCTTGAAGCCGACCGCGAGGAGCACGTGCTCGGGCCAGAACCGCATCCACAGCGGCTCGGGCACCTCGAGCGTGCTCGCGTCGGTCGTGAGGAATCGGCCGAGGGCACCCAAGAGCGTCGTCCGTCGGATGCCCGGAGCGAGCTCGGTGCCCGAGAGGTCGTAGTTGGTGTCGAGGTAGAGGAGCTCGGCAGGTTTGCCGTCGCGGTGACGCCCGACGTGCACCGCCCGGAGTTCCGGAACGATGCGGATGCTCCGGGGGCTCATGCTGCGACCTCCGACGGGGTGGGGGCGACGCCGGCTCGGTCGGCGAGCACCCGCTCGTACGCGTCGCACACGCTGCGCCAGGTGTAGTGGTCGCGCGCACGCTCCCGGACCGCTCGTCCGAGACGCTCCTGCTCGGCCCGGTCGCCGAGCAGCGAGAGGACGGCGTCCGCGATGGCACCGGGCTCCGGCTCGACGAAGGTCGCGTCGGTCCGGGCGAGCACCTCGCGGTTGTAGACCGTGTCACGAGCGACCGTGGGGGCACCGAGGTGCATCGCCTGGACGAGCGCCGGGTTCGTCCCACCGACGCTGTGCCCGTGGAAGTAGGCGCCGGCGTGCTGCCACAGCGCGAAGAGCCGATCGTCGTCCGACACGTGGCCGAGCCAGTGCACGTTCGGGTTCGCGTCGGCGAGCAGTCGGGCGTGCTGGTCGAGCTCACCACCGTGGCCGCTGGAGCCGACGATGACGACCGGGTGCTGCTCCGCGATCCACTCGGCGGCGACGAGGAACTCCCGCACGGTGTTCTCGGGGACGAAGCGGGCGACGACGAGCGCGAACGGGGCCCCGGTGAGGTGCGCATCCGCGGGGTGGAGCTGCAGCGCGGTCGCTTCGGTCCCGCCGTACGGGATCACGTCGCCGTCCTTGCCGAACACCCGCCGCCAGTAGTGCCCGATGGCGTGCGCGTCGAACACCAGGGCGTCGGCCGTCCGAGCGGTCATGCGCGCGCCGGTCCTGAACACCGCCTTCGCGAGCCGCCCCCACTTCGCGCGCTCCCACTCGATGCCGTCGACGTTGACGACGGTCGGGATGCCGGCGAGCTTCAGGAGCGGCAGCCAGTACCCGTTCGCGCAGTTCATGACGAGGGTGACGTCCGGGCGTCGACCGATCGTGTCGAGCACAGCGGTCAGTCCGTACGTCAGCGTGGAGAGCGACCGCGACTCGAGACCGCCGGTGGTGCGCCGGGTGATCCGCGGGTCGAGCGACGGGTCGTCGTCGCGCTCCTGGCCCGGTCGTCCGTAGACGGTCACGTCCCACCCGGCGTCGGCGAGTGCCGGTGCCACGTGACGGACGGCGGTCTCGAACCCACCGTAGTAGGACGGGTACCCGCGGGTCCCGATGATCGCGACGCGCTTCGACACGGTGGCTCCCTCGTTCGACTGACACCTGCAATGATATTCTACACAGCAGTATCAGCCGAGGGAAGTTCGGCTCACCGGAGCACGGCGTCCCTCGTTCCGGTCCGCAGGCGGAAGATCGACGTGGTCGCCGTGAGGAAGAGGTCCGTGCCGTCGTCCCCGCCGAAGCAGAGGTTCGAGACGACCTCGGGCACCGGGACCTCGCCGAGCCGCTCGCCCGCCGGGTCGAACACGACGACACCCCGGTGCGACGACGACCAGACGTTCCCGTGCTCGTCCACGCGGATGCCGTCCGGGATGCCCTCGTCGGCGCCGAGCCGTGCGAATTCGCGCCCGTTCTTCACGCGGACGCCGACGTCGTCGACGTCCACGTCGTACGCCCGGATCACCGGGAGCTCACCCGAGGAGCTCGCGACGTACAGCACCCGCTCGTCCGGCGAGAACGCGAGGCCGTTCGGCTCGTCGGCGTCGGTGACGACCGGTCGGAGGTCCGCTCCGTCCGGACCGCACCGGAACACCCAGTGATCGCCGTACTCGCGGACGCCGGGGTGTCCCTCGCGCGGCTGGGTGATGCCGTACGCGGGGTCCGTGAACCACACTGCGCCGTCGGTTGCGACCACGACGTCGTTCGGGGAGTTGAGCCGGCCGCCGTTCCACCCGTCGACGACCACGGTCACCTCGCCGTCACGGTCGCGTTCGACCCGCCGGAGGCCGTGCGAGCACTGCACGACCGAGCCGTCGCGGTCGAGGAACCGCCCGTTCGTGAACTCGACGGCCTCGGCGTACGTGTCGACCTCGCCGGTGTCCGCGTGCCACTGCAGGATGCGGTCGCCTGGGATGTCCGACCACCGGAGGGTCCTGGTCGCGGGGACCCAGCACGGCCCCTCGGCCCAGGTGCTCCCGGTGGCGATCCGCTCGACGGCGGACGGGTCGGGGACGAGCTCGGTGAACTCCATGACGCTCCTTCGCGTTGGTCGTACGGCCAGCATCGCACCGGCCGTGGGTCACGTCCGGTCGACGATCTCCTGCATCGCGGCCCGGGCGGCGGCCGGGTCGCCGTCCGCGACGGCGCGCGCGAGCGCGCCGTGCAGGCGGACGTCGTGCGCGTCGGGTCCGATCCCGACGCGCTCGTCGAGCGCGCGCTCGACGACGCCGTGCAGGCGCCGGAAGAGCGCGTTGCCGGACCGGTCCAGCACGCGTCGGTGCAGGTCGCGGTCGGCCTGGAGGAACGTGGCGGCGTCGTCTGGACCGGTGGCGGCGGCGAGACGGTCGGCGGAGGCGAGCAGTGCCTCCAGGCCGTCGGCGTCACCGGTCGCGGACGCCGCAGCCGCTGCCGCGGCCGGTTCGACGGCGCGGCGGAGCGCGCGGAGTTCGTGGAGGGCCACCTGCCGGTCCGGTCCGGTGAGCCGCCACCCGACCACGCGTGGGTCGAGCACGTCCCACTCGGCCGCGGGGAGCGCCACGACGCCGACCCGCCGCCGTGCCCGGAGGAGCCCGACGCCGACGAGGACGCGGACGGCCTCGCGGACGATGCTGCGGCTCGCGCCGGTCCGGACCACGAGGTCGTCGATGCTCACCGGATCGGTGCCGAAGGCGCCGTGCACGACGGCCGACCCGAGGTCGTCGAGGACCCGGTCGTAGATCACCGCTGCGCGACCGGACTGATGACGAGCTCGTCGACCCGCACGTGTGCCGGCGCCTCGAGCACGAAGGCGACGGCGCGCGCGACGTCCTCCGGCTGGAGCATCACCGCGCGGGCGGCGGCGTCCGGGACGACGGGACGACGGTCGAGGAAGTCCGTCGCGACGTCGCCCGGGCAGAGGTGCGTCGCACGGACGCCGTGCTCGGCGCCCTGCTGGTTGAGCGTCCGGACGACGGAGGCGAGGGCGGTCTTCGACGCCGAGTACGCGACGCCCGCACCGGGTTGGAAGGACCACCCGGCGTACGAGGACACCACGACCACCGTGCCGCCGGCCAGGCGGAGCGACGGGAGTGCGGCGTCCACGGTGGCGACCACGCCGGTCAGGTTCGTGTCGACGATCGCCCGGAAGTCGGCCATGGACTGGTCGTCCCAGCGACGTTCGGGGGCGTTCAGGCCGGCGGCGAGGACGAGCCCGTCGAGCCGGCCGTGGCGGGTGAGCAGCGTGTCCCGAGCGGTCGCGACCGCTTCGACGTCGGCGGTGTCGAGCGGCAGCACGTCGGCGCTGCCGCCGGCTGCGCGGACCTGCTCGGCCACGGCGTCCAGCCGCTCGGCCCTGCGGCCGCTGAGCACCACCGTCCACCCGTCGCTCGCGGCCTGCGCCGCCACCGCGGCACCCATGCCGCTCCCGCCGCCGGTGATCCAGAGCACCCGTGCATCCGTCATGGGTGAATAGTATGCCTATTGGGGACCGACGACGGGAGCGACGATGCACCTCGACCTGACCGATCGCGTGGTGGTGGTGACCGGAGCCGCGCGCGGCATCGGCGCCGTGATCGCCGCACGCTTCGCCGCCGAGGGGTGCCGCGTGGTCGCGCTCGACCTCGCGTTCGACCCGGCCGCGGGCCCCGGTCCCGACGTCGACCGGGTGGTGTGCGACGTCACCGACCCGGACTCCGTGCGGACGGCGGTCGACACCGTCCTTGAGCGACACGGGACGATCGACGTGCTCGTCAACAACGCGGGCATCAACGTCGAGGGACTCGTCGCCGACCTCGACTGGGACGCGTGGCGGCGCTGCATGGACGTGAACGTCGGTGGGACCTTCCTCGTGAGCCAGGCGGTCGCGCCGGTCATGCGCGCCGCCGGCCGCGGTCGGATCGTGAACGCGGCGTCGTTCGCGGCGATCGTACCGAGCGTCGGGAGCGCTGCCTACGCGGCGTCGAAGGCGGCCGTGGTGCAGTTCACCCGGGTGCTCGCGTCCGAGCTCGGGCCGTGGGGCATCACCGTGAACGCGTACGCGCCGGGGATGGTGCCGACGGCCATGAACGGGTTCGCCGAGATGCCGTCCGAGCAGCAGGACCGGCTGCTCGACACGCTCTCGCTGCGACGGTGGGAGACGCCCGACGACGTGGCCGACCTGCTCGTGTTCCTCGCGAGCGACGCGGCCGGGTACATCACCGGGACACTCGTCGACGTGTCCGGGGGCAAGCTCGCGACGCAGATCCCCGCGCGGGCGCACGGCCGCTGAGCGGGGGTCGCACGGGGCGCTGTGCCACGGACGCGCGGTCTCGCGGCGTCGCGGTCTCGCGGCGTCGCGACCTCGGGGTCTCGCGGTCTCGCGGTCTCGCGGTCTCGGCGGTCTCGGCGGTCAGCGCAGCATGCGTTCGAGCAGTTCGCGCAGCCTGCGGCGGTCCGCCTGCGGGAGCCGCTCGGCGTGGGGCAGCATCGCGGCCCGCATCGCCGCCTCGAGTCGGGTCGCCACCGCGCGCCCCTCGTCCGTGAGCACGACGTCCACCGCCCGCGCGTCCTGCTCGTTCGCAACCCGCGCGAGCAACCCCTTCGCGCTCGCTCGCGCCACCAGGCCGGTCATGGTCGACCGTTCGAGGCCGAGGTACGCGGCGAGGTCACCGATGCGGAGTCGGCGGTCCCGCAGGATCGCGAGGACACGCAGCTGCGTGAGCGACAACCCCGCATCGGCGGCCAGGTCCGTCAGGGAGCCCATCGTGAGGAACGCGGCGTGCCCGAGGGCATCGACGAGACGGTCGTCCTCGCTCGGTCTGCTCATGTCGACGACTCTACTTGACGCACTTCGTGATGCGAACTAGTTTGCTTCGTAACACGAATCATCAGGAGGCATCATGCACGCAGCGGTCGTCACACGGTTCGGGTCGGCACCGACCTGGCAGGAGTCCGCGGAGCCGACCACCGGCCACGGCGAGGTCGTCGTGGACGTGGTCGCGGCAGGCCTGCACCCGCGGGTCCGCTCGCAGGCAACCGGCTCCCACTACACGAGCGAGGGCGCACTCCCACTCATCCCCGGCGTCGACGGGGTCGGTCGGTTCCCGGACGGCACGCTCCGGTACTTCGCGGTCGAGAGCGACACCCGGGGCAGCATGGCCGAGCGGGTGACCGTCGACCCGCGCGCGAGCGTCGTCCTGCCCGACGGAGCAGACGCGGTCGCGGTGGCCGCCGGGGCCAACCCCGTGATGTCGTCGTGGGTGGCGCTCCGGTACCGGACGTCACTGCCCACCGGGGGCCGTGTCCTCGTCCTCGGCGCGACCGGGGCGGCCGGGCGCGCGGCCGTCCAGGTGGCGAAGCACCTCGGCGCCGCGTCCGTCCTCGCCAGCGGTCGCGACCGCGACGTGCTCGCAGCCCTGCCGGGTCTCGGAGCGGACGTCGTCGTCCCCCTGGACGATCCGGAGGCCGTCGGACGCGCCGCCGCCGACGCGGACGTCGTGCTCGACTACGTCTGGGGCGACCCCGCCGCCGCGGTGCTCGCCGCCCTGGTCACCGCCCGCTCCGACCGCGGTCGTCGACTCGACTGGGTCTCGATCGGGTCCAGCGCGGGGGCAGCGGCCCCGATCCCCTCGGCCGCACTGCGGGCCTCGGGCCTGACGGTCGTCGGGAGCGGCCAGGGATCCGTGGGACGCGCCGCGTTCGTGGCCGAGCTGCCCGGCATCGTCGCGGCGATCGCCGACGGCACCGTCCGCGTGGACGCGACGCGCGTGCGGATGGCCGACGTCGAGCAGGCGTGGGCCGGACAGGGTGGCGAGCGCGGGTCCAGGCTGGTGCTGACGCCCTGACCGCGACGCGGGCGTCTGTCCGGGCACACAGGTTCTTGCCATCCCACGCTTCGTAGGCTGGGAGCATCCAGTGAGCCGGACTGCAGCCCGACCCCGAGGAGGTGCCCCATGGTCACCGTCCTCGTCGCGTTCGCGGCACTCGCCCTCATCGTGCCGGCACTCACGCCCTGGCTCGGGCGCCGCGTGTTCCTCGTCGCCGCCCTCGCGCCGGCGGCCGCCGCGGTCCTGACGATCGCCCAGACACCCCAGGCCCTCGGCCCCGGGGTCCGGGAGCGGTTCACCTGGGTGCCGCAGCTCGACCTCGCCGTCGGTCTCCGGGTCGACGCCCTCTCGTGGGTGCTCGCGCTCGTCGTGACCGTCGTCGGCACCCTCGTGCTCGTCTACTGCGCGGCGTACTTCGAGGAGCGCGAGGTCGGTCTCGGGCGCTTCGCGGGCGTGCTGACAGCCTTCGCCGGCTCGATGTACGGGCTCGTGGTCGCCGACGACGTCATCGTGCTGTTCGTCCTGTGGGAGGCCACGACCGTCTTCTCGTACCTGCTCATCGGTCACGACGCCGTGAAGCGCGCGAGCCGGGCCGCCGCGATGCAGGCGCTCGTCGTGACCACGGCCGGCGGGCTGGCGATGCTCGCCGGGCTCGTCCTGCTCTCCGTCCGCGCCGGCACGACCTCGCTCAGCGCGATCGTCGAGGACGGTCCCGCGCTCGCGGCGACCGGCGGCGCACTCGTCCCGGTGGCGGTGGCGCTCGTGCTGCTCGGCGCCCTGACGAAGTCCGCGATCGTCCCCTTCCACTTCTGGCTGCCCGCCGCGATGGCCGCGCCGACCCCGGTGAGCGCCTACCTCCACGCCGCCGCGATGGTGAAGGCCGGCATCTACCTCGTCGCGCGACTCGCCCCGGCGTTCGCGCTCGTCGACGGCTGGCGGGAGACCGTCACGGTCCTCGGCGTCCTCGGCATGGTGGTCGGCGGCTACCGCGCGCTCCGGCAGACCGACCTCAAGCTGTTGCTCGCGTACGGAACGGTCGCCCAGCTCGGGTTCCTCGTCCTCGCCGTGGGCTGGGGGGAGCCGGCGATCGCCCTCGGCGGGGTGGCGCTCCTCGCGGCGCACGCGACGTTCAAGTCGACCCTGTTCCTCGTCGTCGGGGCGATCGACCACGCGGCCGGCACGCGTGACCTCACCCGTCTGAGCGGCCTCGGACGCCGGATGCCCTGGCTCCTGGTCGTCACGGTCCTCGCGCTCGCCTCGATGGCCGGGCTCCCCCCGACGATCGGCTTCGTCGCGAAGGAAGCCGTGCTGACCGGCTTCGTCGAGGCGCTGCACGGCGACAGCAGCGCCTGGGCGTGGTTCGCCCTCGTCGGCGTCACCGTCGGCTCGGTGCTCACGATGGCGTACTCGCTGCGCTTCGTCTGGGGCGCGTTCGCCCGCAAGCCCGGTGTCGCCCAGACGACGCCGCACGGCCTGCACGGCCTCGGCGTCGTGCCGTCCGTGCTGGGCATCGCGGGCCTCGTGCTCGGTGTCCTCACCCCGCTCGTGGCGAAGGGCATCGAACCGGCCGCGAGCGCCGCGTCGATCGGCGCCGCGCCGGTCCCGCACCTCGCCCTCTGGCACGGTCTCGAGCCGGCGCTCGGCATCTCCGCGATCACGCTCGTCGGCGGTGTCGCGCTCTTCCTCGTTCGCCGCCCGGTCGAGGCGCTGCAGCACCGTCTCGCCGGCGCTCCGAGCGCCGCCGGCACCTACCGCCAGGTGATGCGCGGACTCGACCGGGCCGCGACCGGGCTGACCGCCGCACTCCAGCGCGGTTCGCTCCCCTACTACCTGACGGTCATCCTCTCGGTGTTCGTCGCCGGGGCGATCCTGAACCTCGTCCTCGGCGGACCGTGGGCGTTCTCGGTCCGGTTCGCGGACTCGTGGGGGCAGGTCCCCGTCGTCGTCGTGATGGGCATCGCCGCGATCGCCGTGCTCACCGCGAAGACCCGCTTCGCCGCCGCGGTCCTCGTCGGGGTCACCGGGTACGGCATGTCGGTCCTCTTCGTGCTCCACGGCGCGATCGACCTCGCACTCACGCAGCTCGTGGTCGAGACGGTGACGCTCATCGCGTTCGTCCTCGTCCTGCGTCGCCTGCCCCCGCGGATCGCGACGGCGAACCCCTCGCGCTTCCGCATCGTGCGCGCGCTCTTCGCCGGGCTGGCCGGACTCACCCTCGCGATCGTGGTCGTCGTCGCCGCGTCCTCCCGCACCGCCGAGCCGCTCTGGCCCGACCTCCCTGCGCTGACGAGCTCGTTCGGGCACGGGCTCAACGTGGTGAACGTCGCCCTCGTCGACCTGCGCGGGTGGGACACGCTCGGCGAACTGACCGTCGTCGTCGCCGCCGCCACGGGCGTCGCGAGCCTCATCTTCGTGAACTCGCGCGAGGACACGCTGCCGCGGCTCCGTGACCTCCCGTCGAGCATCACGAGCGACAAGCACCGCCCCGACGGTGAACCCCGCGCCTGGCTGCCGACGAGCGCCGCGATCCCGACCGGTCGCTCGGCGCTCCTCGACGTGGTCGTCCGACTCCTCTTCCACGGCCTCATCGTGCTGTCGGTGTACCTGCTCTTCGCCGGGCACAACGCCGCGGGCGGTGGATTCGCCGGGGGCCTCGTCGCCGGCATCGCGCTCGCCGCCAGGTACCTCGCCGGTGGCCCGGCCGAACTCGGCGCAGCAGCTCCGGTGCGCGCGGGTCGCCTGCTCGGGCTCGGTGTCGCGACCGCGGCCGTCACGGCGCTCGTGCCGCTGTTCTTCGGCCGGGAAGCCCTGTACTCGGAGTTCGTCGAGGCCACCGTCCCGGTGCTCGGGCACGTGGAGTTCGTCACGGCGACGTTCTTCGACATCGGCGTCTACCTCGTGGTCGTCGGACTCGTGCTCGACGTCCTCCGCAGCCTCGGCGCCGAGGTCGACCGACAGCGCCTCGAGGACTCCCGCGCGCCCATCGCCGACACGACCGAGTCCGACCCCGCCCACAACGCCGCTGCCGCCACCCCGGAAGGGAGTGCCACGTGACCGTCACCCTGGTCCTCGTCATCGCCATGGCGGTGCTGTTCTCGTGCGGCGTGTACCTGCTGCTCGAACGCTCGCTCACGCGGATGCTCCTCGGGTTCCTGCTCCTCGGCAACGCCCTCAACCTGCTCCTGCTCGTGATGTCCGGCGCCGCGGGCAAGCCACCGATCGGCAAGTCCGCCGAGGGCATCACCGACCCGCTCCCGCAGGCGTTCGCCCTCACCGCGATCGTCATCACCTTCGCCGTGAGCGCGTTCCTCCTCGCGCTGATCCACCGCTCCTGGAAGCTCTCGCGCGCGGACGAGGTCGAGGTCGACGAGGCCGACGTCGCCATCGGTCGGGAACGCGACGACGACGCCGACGCGGACCCGGGCGACGAGGACCCCGAGCTCGACACCGACCCAGAGGCCGCCCAGCAGGAGGAGCACACGCGATGACCTGGCTCGTCCCCCTCCTCGTGCTCGTCCCGCTGCTCGGTGCGGCGGCGGCACTCGGTCTCGTCCGCCACCAGAAGACGCAGCGGGCGATCACGGTCGGTGTGCTCGTCGTCGCCGTGGTGGTCGCCGCGACGCTCATGGTGCTCGTCGACCGGCACGGCACGATCGTGGTCCAGGTCGGGGGGTGGCAGGCGCCGTACGGCATCTCGCTCGTCGTCGACCGGTTGAGCGCGCTGCTGCTCACCGTGAGCGCGAGCGTGCTCCTGCTCGTCCTGCTCTTCTCGATCGGGCAGGGGCTCGCCGACGACGACGAGGACGCCCCGGTCACGATCTTCTACCCGACGTACCTCGTGCTCGCGGCCGGTGTGCTCGACTCCTTCATCGCCGGCGACCTCTTCAACCTCTACGTCGCGTTCGAGATGCTGCTCGTGGCCTCGTACGTGCTCATCACCGTCGGCGGCAGCGAGCAGCGGGTCCGCGCCGGCACGACGTACATCGTGACGAGCCTCATCGCGTCCGCGATCTTCCTCGCCGCCATCGGGCTCGTGTACGGGGCGACCGGCACGGTGAACATCGCCCAGATCTCCGAGCGCGTCGCCGACCTGCCCGAGCACGTGCAGCTCCTGCTCCACACGATGCTGCTCATCGGGTTCGGCATCAAGGCCGCCGTGTTCCCGCTGGCGTTCTGGCTGCCCGACTCGTACCCGACCGCCCCGGCACCGGTCACCGCCGTCTTCGCCGGTCTGCTCACCAAGGTCGGCATCTACGCGATCATCCGCCTCGAGACGATCATCTTCCCGAGGCCGCAGCTCAACACGGTGCTGCTCGTGGTGGCGATCCTCACGATGGTGGTCGGGGTGCTCGGCGCGGTGTCGCAGACGGACGTGAAACGGCTGCTGTCCTTCACGCTCATCAGCCACATCGGCTTCATGGTGATGGGCATCGGGCTCGGCTCGGTCGTCGGCACGGCAGCGGCGGTGTTCTACACGGTCCACCACATCGTCGTGCAGACCACGCTGTTCCTGGTCTCGGGACTCATGGAACGCGTCGGCGGGACGACCTCGACACGGTCTCTCGGCGGGCTCCTCAAGGTCGCTCCGCTGCTGGCGGCCCTGTACCTCGTGCCGGCGTTCAACCTCGGCGGCATCCCCCCGTTCTCCGGGTTCATCGGCAAGCTCGGCTTGTTCCGCGCCGCCGCGGAGGACGGCTCCCCCCTCGCGTACGCGACGATCGCCGCCGGGGTCGTCACGAGCCTCCTGACCCTCTACGCGCTCATGCGCGTCTGGGACGCCGCCTTCTGGCGGCCCAAGCCGGCCGCCGAGGCGGCCGCGCCGCACGCGAGCACGGCGGAGCCGCACGCGCACCTGCGGTCGCCGGAACCGGCGCCGCTGACGGTGTCCGAGGACAGCGGTGAGGCGTACCACCCGGGAGGCTCGGTGACCGTCACCGACGCACCGCACGTGAGCACCGCCTCCCGTCCGGCGACCGGCTCCACGGCCACCGCAGGCGAGGCGCCAGGACGCGTCCGCCTCCCCCGCATGCTCGTCGGTGTGACCACCGTCGCGGTCCTCGGGTCGGTCGCCCTGACCGTCGTCGCCGGACCCCTGTACGGCTACGCGACCCGCGCGGCCGAGTCGCTCGAGTCACCGGACCGCTACGTCCAGGCCGTGCTCGGGGGTGACCGGTGAGCGACACCCGACGGATCACGAACGCGCGGCGGATCGCCGTCGCCTGGCGCTACGACGTCCCGCTCGTCGCCGGGCTGACCGTGCTGTGGGCGCTCCTCTGGGGATCGTGGACCCCGCTCACGCTGCTCTGCGGCCTGGTGGTGGCGCTCCTCGTGACCCAGTTGCTGCCCCTGCCGCCGGTCCCGCTGTCGGCGCGGTTCTCCGTCCCGTCGGCGCTCCGGTTCCTCGTGGTGTGGAGCGGGTTCGTCGTCGCGGCGTCGTTCCGGGTCGCCTGGGCGGCGTTCCGACCGCGCGGGGTGCGGCGCAGCTCGATCCTGCTCGTGCAGCTGCACACGACGTCCGAGATGACCTTCACCCTCGCGACCATCGCGATCTCGCTGGTGCCGGGGTCGTACGTCGCCGACGTCGACCTCCGACACCGCAGGATCCTGCTGCACGTGCTCGACACCGAGCGGCTCGAGCAGGTCGATGCCGAACGGCGGACCGCGCTCCGCATCGAGGCGATGGTCATCCGGGCACTCGGTTCCAAGCAGGACGTCTCGGAGCTGTCCGAACCCCTGCCGGAGGTGGTCCGGTGAGCGCCGCGGTGGCCGTCATGGCGGTGTGCATCGCCCTCGTCCTGCTCCTGCTCGGCGTCACGCTGGCGCTCGCGGTCGGACGCATCGTGCGCGGGCCGACGATCCTCGATCGGATGATCGGGTCGGACATGGTGCTGACGACCGTCCTGCTCGTCATCGCCGCGGCCATGGTGCTCCGGCGCGACCTCACCGCCGTCCCCGTGCTCGTGGTCATCGCGGCGACGAGCGTGTTCGCGACGATCGCCGTGGCGCGGGCGGTCACGCCGTCGTCCGACCCGTCCGACGAGGGGTCCGACGTCACCACCCCGGAGCACGCCATCGAGGAGGAGACACCGTGATCGAACTGATCGAGGGCTTCGTCGACGGCGGCGGCGTCCGCGCGTGGATCGCCGTCGGGCTGCTGCTCGTCGGTTCCGTGCTGTCCCTCGGTGCCGCGGTCGGCATCGTCCGGTTCCCCGACCCGCTCGTCCGGCTCCACGCCATGGCGAAGCCGCAGGTCCTCGGGCTGGCGTTCGCGCTCGCGGCGGTCGTCGTGGCGGTGTGGACGTGGACGGCGTTCTGGGTGGTCCTGCCGATCATGGTGTTCCAGCTGTTCCTGGTGCCGGTGTCGACGCACATGATCGCGCGGGCCGGACTCCGGTCGGGCGACTACCGCCACGACGCGCTGCTGCACGACGACACCGAGTAGCCCTGACGGCGCGGGGGCGTCGGGCGTGGCACGGCGGGTGCCGGATGTCGGGCGTCCGAGGACGGTCCCGTCCGTCTCTGAACGACACCGCCGCTGTCGTACGACAACGGACGTGTCGCTCGCTGCACGCGCGCACTGGCCGCGTCCGCAACGGACGACATCGCCGCTGTCGTACGTCGACGGGCCTGTCGTCCGGCAGCGGCAGCGCCGGACCTCACGGCTCCCGACGCCGGACCCCGAGTCGCCCGGTGGCGCTCGGCGGGTCAGGCCGGGCGCCGGGCCCGCGACAGCACGAGGTTCGCCACCGCCGCGACCACCACCACGGCCGCCGCCACAGCGGGCAGCACCATCGCGCCCGCTGCCCCCGACCGTTCGGCGACCTCACCGGTCACCGCCGAGGCCAACGACTGCCCGACGATGACCGCCGAGCCGAGGATCGTCATGGTCGTCGCCGAGCGCCCGACCGGGGAACGGTCCGACCCGAGCGAGTACTGCGTCACGAGCGTCGGCCCGATGCCGATCCCCATCACGCCGAGCACGATCGCCACCGCGGCGACGGAGTCCGCCTGCGCGAACGCGACCGCGCCGGCGAGCAGCACCGCCCCGAACACGAGCCAGCGCCACCCGAGGCCGAACCGCCGCGGGAACGCCGCGGACCCGAGCGCGAGCCCGGCGGACCCGATGCCCATCACGCCGTAGAGGAGCCCCGCGCGGGAGGCTCCGCCGTGCGACTCCATGAACGCCGTCAACGAGGTCAGCGTCGCGCCGAAGAACAGACCGATGCCGAGGATGCCGAGCACCACGACGACGAGACGCGGCCGCAGCAGCTCACGTGCCGGCGCCTGGGCGACCGGACCGGACGCGGCGACGGCGAGCTTCCCGGTCGGGTGGAGCGCGAACGCGGTCACGAACACGAAGGTGAGCGCCGAGGCCCCCGCGACGGCGACCCACGGCGCGATCGCGCTCGCGAGCACCCCGACGAGGAACGGGCCGATGATGAACACGGTCTCGTCGGCCGCGGACTCGTAGGCCATGGTGCCGCTGAGGACCTTCTCGTGCCGGTCCGCCGCCATCCGCTGCCGGATGATCGCGACGAGTCGCGTGCGGGACATCGGGGCGACCTGCGGCGCGGACGCACCGATCAGGAAGGACATCGCGAGGACGGCGAGGTCCGGCGCCGCGCTCGAGACCACGAGCGGCAGCGCCCCGAGCAGGACGCCGTTGACGATGCCGACCGGGACGAGGACGCGTCGCTGGCCGAAGCGGTCGGCCGCCGCCCCGACCATCGGGCCGAAGACCGCCGAGCCGATGCCGACGGACGCGGAGTTGATGCCGCCGAGCGCCACCGAGTCGCGGGCGGCGACGACGAGCGTCAGGACACCGACGACCATCATCGCGAACGGGAGCCGCGCGATGAACGCGATCGGGAAGTACCACCGGCCGGCGTGGCCGATCAGGGAGGTGGGTCGTGCTTGGAGCATGGGGGTGTGCCTTCTCGGCCCGGCCGGACAGGGGGGCGGGCCCATCGGGTGCCGCCGCTGTCCGTCGGGCCCCGTGGGGCGGCCGACGGCCGGTAGATACACACTGCGCGTTCTGCTTGCGCTGTCGAGGCTACCGCCTGTCGGCCGGGAGGCACGGGTCGGCGCCGCCACGGGCCTCCCGGCCGACGGGCGGTAACCCTGCGTCACCGGCGGTCGCGGTGCCCGGCAGGCCACCTATCGTGTCGCGCATGGAACAGCGACGCACCGGACGGACGGGGGCTCCCGTCAGCGCGTTGACGCTCGGCACCCGCGCACTGGCCGGGGTCGCGGCACGCGACCTCGGCGCCGCGGCCGCACTCGTGCACGAGGCGCTCGAGCGCGGGGTCACCGCGGTCGACGTGTCCGACGCCGACGGTGCCGGTCTGGCCGAGGAGGCGGTCGGGGCGGCCCTCGCGGGTCGGCGTGACGACGTCTTCGTGTCCGTGCGGTTCGGGGACCCGGTCGATGCGGACCCGGCGCACCGCGGCAACGGACGCCGGTGGATGTTCCGCGCGGTGGAACGGAGCCTCGACCGACTGGGCGTCGACGTCATCGACCTGTACCAACCGGCTCGACCAGACCCGGCGACCTCCCTCGACGAGACGCTCGACGCCCTGGCGGACCTCGTGGCGCTCGGACGGATCCGGGCGTTCGGCATCCCGGGGTTCCCCGCGGAGGAGCTCGTCGAGGCGCAGTGGCTGCGTTCGGGGGGCAAGAGCGCGACAGCCACCCACGTGCCCTACTCGTTGCTCGCCCGGACCGCGGAACGGACGGTCTTGCCCGTCGCACGGCGGTTCGGGCTCGGGGTGTTCGCGGGCGCACCGCTCGCAGGAGGGTGGCTCGCGGGTGCCTACCGGGAGGGGGGCGGCCAGCCGGTGTCCCCTCGAGCGGCGGCCGACCCGGACGCCTACGCTGTCGAGTCGCCGGGGAACCGCCGCAAGCTCGCGGTCGTCGACCGGTTGGGACGGATCGCCGACGAGGCCGGGTTGACCCTCTTCGAGCTCTCCGTCGGTTTCGTGCTGACCCACCCGGACGTGTCGAGCGTGGTCGTCGGGCCGCGGACGTCGTCTCACCTGGACGCGTTCCTCCAGGCGTCGGAGGTGGCGCTGGACGATGACCTGTTGGACGCGGTCGACCTCGAGGTTCCGCCGGGCACGCACGTGCTCGAGCAGGACACCGGGATCGCGCTGCCGGCGCTGTCCCGGGAGCGACTGCGGGGCCGGACGCTCGTGCGGTGACCCGCCGTCAGCGGTGCTGGGTGAGGGTGCAGAGCGCTTCGTGCGCGACCATCACGGGCACCGCGAGGGCGTGGGGCAGTGCGGCGCCGAGCCACTCGAGCCGGGACAGCACGGTGTCGAGGACGGGGTCGTCGGTCGGCACGGGCCAGTCCGAGGAGACGGGGCGGGCGATGTCCTGCTGCGAGAGAACGGTCATGGTCGTGTCCTTCAGGTTGCCGCCGACCCTGCGTCGACGCTGTGATGTTGAACATATTGCCGGTCTGATGCCATGTCAAGTGCGATGTGAACCGGTGCACGCGTACGATCTCGACCATGGTGGAGATCCCGACGCCGAAGCCGACCGACCTGCTCTCGATCGGGGAGGTCGTCCGCCGGACGGGTGTCGCGGCCTCGGCCCTGCACTTCTACGAGCGCAAGGGCCTGATCCACCCCGAGCGCACGACCGGCGGCACACGGCTCTACCCGCGACACGTCGAACGCCGGATCGCGATCATCCAGGTCGCGAAGCGGCTCGGGATCCCGCTCAGCGAAGTCGCCGAACAGTTCGCAGCGTTGCCGAGCGACCGGATGCCGTCGCTCCGGGACTGGGCGCGGCTGAACGAGCGGTGGCGCGCCCGGTTGCGCGCTCGTCAGCTCGAACTCGAGCGGCTGCAGGACGAGATGACGCAGTGCATCGGCTGCGGGTGCGTCTCGCTGAACGCCTGCCTGGTGATGAACCCGGGCGACGCGATGGGCGCGGACGGCGCGGGTGCCCGGCGCCTGCTGCCGATCGAGGACTGACGCACGCGGGGTTCGGTGGGGATGCGGGTGCGAGTGTGGGGTCACGAAACGCGCGCGTTCCGACGTCCCGCGCGTCGATCGACGCGTGCAACGTCGAAACGCGCGCGTTTCGTCGCCCGGCCCGGCCCGGCCCGGCCGGGGGGGGCCAGACCGTCGCGCTCAGGCCCGAAGCGGACCGCGCAGGAACGGGATGCGCGGCATGAGCCAGTCGACCCAGACGACCCGGACGCCCGGCGCCACCGCGAGCGACCACAGGATCGAGGCCGCTGCGTCCGTCGGGTAGTGCACGGCGTCGATCGACACCGCGAAGAACACCACGACGATCGCCACGACACCGGCGACGAGCACGACCCGGTGCCAGCGGTTCTCGCGCAGCAGCCAGATGAGGGCGATCACGAACGCCGTGATGTACACCGTGTGCCCGCTCGGGTAGCCCGGGTCCGGCTGCACCGGGAACGGGTGCGGCAGCACGGCGACGTCGGGCCGCGCGCGGTGCACGATCTCCTTCACGACGGCCGAGGGGATCCACGTGATCGCGATGGTCCCGCCGAACGCGAGCGCCGGCCGGAGGTCGCGCGTCCGCCACCAGACCACGCCGACGACGACGAACGTGATCGCGATCGCCGGGGCAGGGCTGATGACGTGGTAAACAGCGTCGGTGAACGCGCCGATCGCCCCGGTGTGCAGTGCGTTGAGCGCCTTCGACAGCCCGAGGTCGACCGTCCCGAGCGTGAACCCGACCCCTGTGATCACCAGCACCGCGACGGCGGCCAGCAGCACCGACGCGAGCGGGTACCGGGCGGGCTCGAGGATGCCGACGACGTCGCGATCGGCGGACGAGCGGCGGAGCTGCGAGGCGTCGGCGGTCATCCGACCATCGTCCCAGGTCGGCGACGCCCGCGGCCCCGATTCCCGTGACGATCCATCAGAGACCGTTCAGCGACCGGGACCCCGGCGGCCGGCTCAGTGTTCCGCGCCACCCTCCTCGACCAGGTCGGGCCCGCCGCGGAGCGCCTCGCGGACGACGACCTCGAGTGCACGGACGACGTCGTCGAGCGGCAGGGTCGGTACCGTGCCGTCACCGAAACCCGGGGTGGCCGGCACGTGCACGAAGCCGGCACGCAGTCCCGAACGGCCGGCGAGGGACATGACCTCGTAGAACGCCTGGTTGCACGTGAAGGTCCCCGCCGTGTTCGACACGGCCGCGGGGATGCCGAGGGCGCGGACCTCGGCGACGATCCGCTTGATCGGGAGGGTCGTGAAGTACGCCGGCTGCCCGTTCGGGTCGATCGGCTCGTCGACGGGCTGCGCTCCGGCGTTGTCGGGGATCCGGGCGTCCTGCACGTTGATCGCGACCCGCTCCGGCGTGACCGCGATCCGCCCCTCGGCGAGGCCCGTCGCGATGACAACCGTGGGCCGGTGTTCGAGGATCGCCGCCGCGAGGCGCTGCCGCACCTCGGCGAACACCACCGGGAGCTGTTCGGTCACGAGCCGAGCCGGGCCGTCCCAGTGTTCGGCGAGCGCCGACACCGCGTCCCAGGACGAGTTCGTCGCAGCGCCGCCGAACGGCTCGAAGGCGGTGAGCAGGACGGTCGTTCCGGTCGTGTCGGCCACGCCACCAGCCTAGGCACCGAGGTGCGTGCGTGTGCGGGAGACCAGGGTGCCGGGCCGTCGTCATGGTGGCCCCATGAAGACAGCCCTCCTGGTTGCCGTCCGTCTCGCACTCGCCGCCGCGTCGGTCGCCGGGGTCGTGACGCAGGTCGTGCTGAGCATCCGCGCCGACTTCAGCCTGGTCAGCGTCTTCAGTTACTTCACGATCCTCAGCAACCTCTACGCCAGCACGGTCTTCGTGGTCGGTGCGGTCCGCCTGCTGCGCGGTGTGCCGTCGTCTCGCGTGTGGGAGGTCGTGCGCGGAGCGTCGGTCGTGTACCTCGCCTTCGTGGGGCTCGTGTTCAACACGCTGCTGGTCGGTGCGGACCTCGGTGAGCTCGTGCGGTGGGTGAACGTGGTGCACCACATGGTGATCCCCGCAGCGGTGGTGCTCGACTGGTTCGTGGACCGCCCGCGGCACCGCCAGCCCGTCTCGATGATCTGGGCGGCCGCGATCGTCCCCGCTGTGTACACCGCGTACTCGCTCGTCCGTGGTGCCCTCGTCGGCTTCTACCCGTACCCGTTCTTCAACCCGGCACGGGTCGGTGGTCACGGCGGGGTCGCGCTCTGGTGTGCAGCCCTGCTCGTCGGGTTCCTCGTGCTCGCCGTGCTCGTCCGGGCGTCGGGGAACGCGATGGTGCGCCGTCGCGCGGCACGTGCGGACGCACCTCGAGCGGCCTGACGAGAACGCGCGCCTCCGCACGGCCCGTACGGGCCGACATCGGACGGGAGGCGCGGTGCGGGCCCGCCCCGCGCCTCCGTTCCGGCGCTCACCCATCCCGTATCCACAGGACCCGGCAGATCCGGCGCGGTCATGGAACGCTTGTCCGATGCTCATCGCGTACGTCGACGAATCGTACGATCGCGATGCCTACTTCATCGGTGCCGCCATCGCCACGTTCGACGAGTGGGAGACGCTCTCGTCTCGGCTCAGCGCCGTTCGGCACCGCACCGCCCGCGAGCACGGGACCGCCCACGACATCGAGTTCCACGGGCACGAACTCATGGGCGGCACCGGCCCGTGGGCGGCGCTCCGGGGTCGCCACCGAGAAGCTGCCGGAATCTCCTTCGCAGCACTGTCAGCAGCGCGCGAGAGCGGTGTGCGGTACATCTTCCGCGGACTCGACGTCGCCCGCCTGAAAGCGAGGTTCCGCTACCCGAAGCCACCCCATGCGATCGTGTTCGCGCACCTCCTCGAGCAGATCAACCACTACGTCGGGATGCACGACCCTGACGAGCAGGCCATCATCGTCGCGGACGAGATCACGACCCAGGCTGAGCACCAACGAGCCTTCACCGGCTACCAGGCGTTCGGCACCTCGGGCGAGCATCCGTCTCGTCTGACGCACCTCTCGGCGCCGATCAACTTCGCGACGTCGAGGCTCAGCGACGGACTGCAGGTGGTCGACCTCGCGCTGTACGTGCACTACCGGCGCGAGCGCGTGCGCTCTCGCCACGAAGCGGCCCGCCGGACGCTCCGACGGCAGTGGGACCTCGTGGAGCCCGTGGTCGTTCACCGGCAGACGTGGGTCCCCTGACCCCGTCCCTGGAAAGAACGAAGGCCCCGCGTACGGGGCCTTCGGCTGGCGACGTCCCGGGAACCGGCCCGTCGTGCTCAACACGATACCGCAACGCGCGAACCAGCAGTTCCCGAGGCACGGATCCGTCTGTGTAGTGTTACCCCTGACCGGTGATGTACGAGCGGGGCGGGCATGGGGACGTTCGAGCGGTCCGACGACGAAGACGTGGCCTGCGGGCACGTCCACGACCGCCGCGAGTGGCACCGCCGCGGCATGCTCCACCCTGCCGACATCGAGGCACTCGTGCACCGACGACTCGCGGAGAACCTGCCCCACGACCCCGTCTACGCCGACTTCTTCGGCCCGGTCAGTCGTCCACGGGAGCCGGACCGGGAGCGATGACGGGCGCGAGCCCCACCGTGACGGTCAGTCCGCGACGTCGAACACCACGACGCGCTCGCTGCCCGCTCGGATGTGCGCGGACACGGGCTGGTGTTCGGGGTGTGGCAGGTACCCGTCGAGCGCCGCCCGGTCGCGGAACCGCACGACGAGCATCCAGTCGAAACCACCCTCCTGGCCCTCGGTGCTGACACTCGGGCCCGAGCGCACCGACTCCACGCCGTCGATGCGCGGCAGGTGCTCCCGAGCGAGGGCGTCTGCCTGCGCGGCCAGTCCCTCGGTCCCGTTCCACGCCACCAGTACCACGTGTGTCACGCCTGCCATCGCTGCTCCCGTCGTCACGACCCATGCTGCCCGTGCCCGGCTGGGACACCTCCACGCCTGTGACCGTGCCCATCCGCGCGACCCACCGTCGGCCGGGCACGACAACGACGACGAGAGGGAACACCATGGCGAGTGGAGTGGTGGCGGTCTGGGTACCGGTCGGCGACATGCAGCGAGCGGTCGCGTTCTACCGGGACACGCTCGGCCTGACGGTCGCGAGCGAGTCGGACGACTGGAGCGAGATCGACGCGAACGGGCTGCGGCTCGGGTTGAACGCCCGGGAGTCGGCGACCCCGTCGGAGGGTGGCGGCGCAGTCGTCACGTTCCAGCCGGACGGGAGCCTCGAGGACGAGGTCGTCGACCTCCGGTCGAAGGGGTCCGAGTTCACGGGCGACATCAGTGAGCACCCGTGGGGACGGATCGTCCCGTTCACGGACAGCGAGGGCAACGACCTGCAGCTGTACGCGCCCCCGCAGGGCTGACGGCCGCCGGTCGGGAACGCGGCCGGGAGACGGACGGGAGGCGCGGTGCCAGCTGGCACCGTCCTCCCTCGCAGGCTCGGTCGGCGCGCCCCGCGCAACGCTTCGCGTCGCCGCCGAGCGGGGCGCGCCAGTCTGCTTCCTGGGCAGGTCTAGAAGGCGGGCGTCCCGCCCGCGATCGTGACGGTCGAGCCCGACTGGTAGCTCGACTCCGGGCTGACGAGGTGCACGTAGGCGGCACCGAGCTCGGCGGGCTGCCCGGGACGGCCGAACGGTGACGACTCGCCGAAGTGCGCCACGGTCTGGGCGTCGTCCGACCCCGGCTGCAGCGGCGTCCAGACCGGACCGGGGGCGACGGAGTTCACCCGGATGCCCTTCGGTGCGAGCTGCTGGGCGACGGCCTCGGTGAAGAGCTTGACCGCACCCTTGGACACCGCGTAGTCGATCTTGTCCGGCGACGGCGTGCTCGCCTGGATCGACCCGGTGGTGACGATCGTCGAGCCGGGCTCGAGGTGCGGCACCGCGGCCTTGGTCAGCCAGAACAGCGAGTAGATGTTCGTCTTGAACGTGGAGTCGAAGTGCTCGGTGCTGAGCGTCAGGATGTCGTCGTTGCTGTCCATCCGACCGGCGACCATGACGAGGGTGTCGAGGCCACCGAACTCGTCGACGGCCTTCTGCACGAGGTCCTGGCAGTACTGCTCGTCGGAGATGTCGCCGGGGAAGAGGACTGCGCGGCGCCCCTCGCCCTCGAGGAGGTCACGGACCTGTTCGGCGTCCTCCTGCTCGTCGGGGAGGTACGAGAGCACGAGGTCGGCGCCCTCGCGGGAGAGTGCGATCGCGGCGGCGCGGCCGATGCCCGAGTCGGCGCCGGTGACGATGCCGCGGTAGCCGGTCAGCCGCTCCTTGCCGACGTAGCTCTGCTCGCCGTGGTCCGGCTCGGGGTCCATCTTCCACGCGGCACCGGGCAGCGACTGCTCCTGCTCCGGGTACGGCGGTGCGGGGTAGAGGGTGTTCGGGTCGCGCTTGTCGTACTGGCTCATGCGCCCACGATGCCCGCGCCCCGCTCGGTACCGGTCCAGCGTGCGGGCGGCTGCGCGCATCGGACGCCGGCGCGCGCCGGCGGCCGGCGGGCGCGCGCCCGGCTGCGCGCCGGCGCGGATGGTCGTCGCACAACCGAAGTCCGTCGGAACCGTGGAGATCCACGGTTCGCACTGTCTTCGGTTGTGCGGCGGCGGCGCACGACGGTGCGGTCGCCGGGCGCGCCCGGCGGTCGTGCAGTCGGCGGCGGCGCCTCCGCGTCAGACGACGGGCGCGCCCCCGAGCACGAGGTCCCGCGCCTGCGCCGCCGCGCCGAGCGCCACGGCGTCGGACCCCAGCGTCGACTGCGCGAGCCGGATCGGGGCGCCGCTGACGGGCGGTTCGGCGGCGATGGCGGCGGTCACGGCCGGTTCGAGGAGGTCCCACGAGCGGGCGATCCCCCCGCCGATCACGACGGTCGTCACGTCGAGGATCCCCGCTGTGAGCAGGGCAGCACGCGCGAGACCCCACCCGGCCCGCTCGAACACGGCGGCGGCGTCGAGGTCTCCCGCACGGGCGGCCTCGGCGACCTCGCGGGCGGAGACCCGGCGTCCGGAGCGTTCGGCGTAGCGGTCGGCGATGCCGCGGGCTCCGGCGAGCGTCTCGAGGTGCCCGACCTGTCCGCACGTACACAGCGCGTCCCCGAAGCCGGGCACGTGTCCGATCTCGCCCGCGGCACCGCGCGGCCCGGCGAAGAGTGTCCCGCCGAGCACGAGCGCACCGCCGACCCCGGTGCCGAGCGTCATGCCGAGCACGTCGGGCTCCCCCGCGACGGCGCCGGTCGCGACCTCGCCGAGGAGAAACGCGTTCACGTCGTTGTCGAGGGTCGCGGGGACGCCGAGGGCCTCGGACACGGCCGTGGTCACGCCGTACCCGGCCCAACCGGTGAACGAGTTGCCGGTCACGAGGACCGTGCCGGTCCCCGCGTCCACGACACCGGCTGCGCCGACCCCGACACCCGCCAGGGAGGCCCGGTGCCGGTCGAGCAGGTCCGTCACCGCGCGCACGCCGGTCGCGACGATGGCCGCCCCGCCGGCGTGCGCCGGTGTCGGCAGGTCGACGCGGTCGAGCACCTCGAGGTCCGGCGTGGTGAGCAGCACCTTCGTGTTCGTCCCACCGACGTCGATGCCGGCGATGACCTCGGCGCTCATGCGGTCACCGTACCGAGTCCGGCGAGCCGTTCGGCGCGGCGGCGACGTTGGACGACGGGGTCGGGCACCGGGACGGCCGCGAGGAGCCGCCGGGTGTAGTCGGTCTCCGGGTGGACGAGGGTGGCACCGGTCGCGCCCTGCTCCTCGACGACGCCCTGACGCATCACGACGACGCGCTCGGCGAACTGCTGCACGACGGCGAGGTCGTGCGACACGAACAGGCAGGCGAACCCGAGGTCGCCCTGGAGTTCCCGGAGCACGTCGAGCACGGTCTCCTGCACGCTCACGTCGAGCGCGCTCGTGGGTTCGTCGGCCACGAGGAGCCGCGGCGACAGCACGAGCGCCCGCGCGAGCGAGACCCGCTGACGCTGCCCGCCGGAGAGCTCCCGCGGCGCCCGGGACGCGAGGGCCCGGGGCAGTCGGACGGCGTCGAGGACCTCGTCGATGCGGCGCCGCTTGTCGGCCGAGGACGTGCCACGACGGTGCACGGCGAGCGGCTCCGCGATGCACTCGGCGACGGACATGCGGGCGTCGAGCGAGGCCACGGGGTCCTGCAGCACGACGCCGATGCCGGAGCGGAGCGTCCGGCGATCACGTCCGCGAGCCCGGGCGAGGACGGTCCCGAAGAGGTGCACACTGCCCGAGGTCGGCTTCTGCAGGCCGAGCGCGACGCGTGCGGCCGTGGACTTGCCCGAGCCGGACTCGCCGACGAGTCCGACGGTCTCTCCGGCGTGGACGGCGATGTCGATCCCACGGAGGGCGTGCACCGCACGCGCCCCGCGCCCGAACGTCACCGAGACGTCCCGGAGGTCGACCACCGGGGGTGTGTCGTGCCTCCCGGCCGTCACGGCCGCGTCGGACGCCGACGGCCGATCGCCCGTCGCGACCGCGAGCCGCGGCACCGCGGCGAGCAGCCGCTTCGTGTAGTCGTGCTGCGGACGGAGCAGGACCTCCTCGACGCCGCCGGTCTCGACGACCTCGCCCTGCAGCATGACCGCGACCCGGTCCGCGAAGTCCGCGACGACGCCCATGTTGTGCGTCACGAGGAGCACGCCCGTGCCGGTGTCGGCGGCGAGTCCGCGGAGCAGCTCGAGGATCTCCGCCTGCACCGTCACGTCGAGCGCGGTCGTCGGCTCGTCGGCGATGAGGAGCTTCGGCGCGTTCGCGATCGCCATCGCGATGACGACGCGCTGCCGCTGTCCGCCGGACAGCTCGAACGGGTACGCCCTCGCACGGGAGGCCGGCGACGGGATGCCGACCCGGTCGAGGAGCTCCACCGCACGGGCCGACGCGGCCGCGGCGGACACGTCCTCGTGGTTCCGGATCACCTCGGCGATCTGCGCGCCGACTCGGGTGAGCGGGTCGAGCGCGGTCGCGGGCTCCTGGAAGACCATCGAGACGGTCGACCCGCGGAGCGGACGGAGTGCGGACTCCGGGGCGCCGACGACCTCGTGCCCGTCGACGACGGCGCTGCCGGTCGCGGTGGCGTTGCCGGAGAGGAGTCCCATCGCGGCGAGCGCCACGGTGGACTTGCCGGAGCCGGACTCCCCGACGAGCGCGAGCGTCTCCCCCGGTTCCACGTGCAGGGTGACACCGCGGACGGCGTCGACGGTCCCGGACTCGGTCGAGAAGGTGACCCCGAGGTCGGTGGTGGTCAGGACGGACATCAGCGGCCCCTCACGTCGAAGGCGTCCCGGAGCCCGTCGCCCACGGCGTTGAACGCGCAGACGACGAGGATCACGGCGAGTCCCGGTGGCACGATGAGCCACCAGCGTCCGGAGTAGGCGGAAGTCAGGCCGGCGGAGAGCATGCCGCCCCAGTCGGTGGCGGGGGCCTGGACGCCGAGTCCGAGGTAGGAGACGTACGCCACGAGGAGGATCGCGTCGGCGACCTGGAACGTGGCCGCGACCACGATCGTGGACACCGAGTTCGGCAGCAGGTGGCGACCGATCGCCCGGGCGTGGGAGCCACCGATGGCGCGCAGGGTGAGGACGTAGTCGCGGTTCTTGAGCGTGAGGGTCTCGGCGCGGATGAGTCGGGAGGGCACGAGCCACGACACGAGCCCGAGGATCACGACGAGCCCCCAGACCCCGGGGGTCGTGATGGCCGAGATGACGAGCAGGATGAACAGCGCGGGGATCGCGATGCCGGCGTCGACGACGCGCATCATCACAGCGTCGACCCACCCCCCGACGTACCCGGCGACCGAGCCCCACAGCGTGCCGACCACGGTGGCGAGGATGCCCGCCGCGATGCCGACCATGAGCGACACCTTGCCGCCGAACATCAGGCGGCCGAGGACGTCGTGGCCGACGGCGTCGGTGCCGAGCAGGTGCGCGGCGCTCGGGGCGAGGTTCACCTGGTCGAGCTGCGTGTGGGTCTGGTCGGTCGGGTACAGGAACGGGCCGACGAAGCAGAACAGGACGACCACCACGATGACGACGAGGCCGATCACCGCGAGGGTGTTGTGGCGGAAGCGTCGGACCGCGAGCTTCCAGCCGGTCGCGGCGACGGTGACCGGTGCGCCGGGGGCCTCCGGTGCCAGTTGGACGGCGCTCATGCGCGGACTCCCATCACGTCGTCGGTGGGCGCAGTGTCGATGAGGGACGCGACGGCGCTCATGCGCGGACCCCCATCACGTCGTCGGTGGGCGCAGTGTCGATGAGGGACGTGACGACGCTCATGCGCGGACTCCCATCACGTCGTCGGTGGGCGCAGTGTCGATGAGGGACGTGACGACGCTCATGCGCGGCTCGCCTTCGTTCGCGGGTCGATGAGGGACTGCGCGACGTCGGCGAGCAGCGTGCCCACGACGGTCGCGATCGAGATGACGAGGACGCAGCCGAGCAGCGTCGGGTAGTCCGACGTCTGCGCCGCGTTCCAGAACAGCAGCCCCATGCCGGGGTAGTTGAACAGCTGCTCGGTCACGAGGGCCCCGCCGAACAGCACGGGCAGGTAGTAGCCGAGCATCGCGACCACCGGGGTGAGCGAGTTCCGGAACACGTGCCGCCGGAGGATCGTCGCCGTCGAGGCTCCCCCGGCCCGAGCCGTGCGGACGTAGTCCTCCTGGAGGTTCTCGAGGGTCGAGGCCCGCATGTACCGGCTGAACACGGCGATCATCGCGAGGGCTCCGGTGACGACGGGGAGCACGAGGCCGGCCGGGTCCTGGAACACCTCGGCGAGGGTGTTCCCGCTCGGCGCCTGGGACGGCAGCCACGGCAGCTGCTGGCTGAAGACGATGATGAGCACGAGTCCGAGGAAGAACGCGGGCGTCGAGTAGAACACGAACGCCAGCGCGGTGGCCGCGTAGTCGACCGCACCGTTGCGGCGGACGGCCTGCCACATCCCGACCGGGATCGCGATGACGAGCCCGAGGACGGCGGACATGCCGGTGAGCACGAGGGTCTTCGGCAGGCGCTCGGCGATGAGCTGCGAGACCGGCTCGTTGAGCGTGTACGACATGCCGATGTCGCCGGTGAGCAGGCGTCCGAGGAACCGGAGGTACTGCACGGGCAGCGGCTGGTCGAGTCCCTGCGACTGGTTGAACGCGGCGATCTGCGCCGGCGTTGCGGAGACGCCGAGGACGCCGCGGGCGGGTCCGCCCGGCAGGGCGTGCAGCAGGCAGAACACGACGATCGTGACGATGAGGACCACGGCGAGTGCTTGCAGCACGCGCCGGAGCAGGTAGAGAGCGGTGGTCATGCGGCTTCCGATGGTCGGATTGGAGACGTGAGCCGGGAGGGAGGCGCGGTGCGCGTCGGACGCGCACCGCGCCTCCCGGCTGTCCTGGGTGTTACTTGCTCCACTTCCACTGTGCGGGGTGGAAGTTCGCGAGGGAGTCCTGGTCGAACCCGGTCAGACCCTTCTTGACGACCGAGATCTGGTAGTCGGGCTCGGGGAGCCAGATGACCGGGAGGTCCTTCGCGACGGCCGCGCTGTAGTCCTGCACGGCGGTCGAATCGGTCGACGTGGTGGTCGCGTCGATGAGCTGGTCGACCTCCTTGTTCGAGTACGACCCGAAGTTGGCCGAACCATCGGTCTGGAAGAGCGACTCACCGGTCGGGTAAGCCGGGAAGTACCAGCTGCCCGCGGTGCCGAAGAAGGAGAGGTCCCAGTCACAGCTGGCCTCGTCGCTGGTGCAGGTCGGGGTCTGCGACAGGACGCTCGACACCGGCGCGGTCTTGATCGTGAAGCCGATGCCGGTCTTCGCGAGCGAGGACTGGATCGCGCTCATCATGTTGTCGGTGACGGTGGAACCGGACTGCGAGAGCACGTTCATGGTGAACTTCGTGCCCTTGTCGACGCCCTCGCCGCACTGGCTGTCGGACGTGCCCGGGTCGGTGCAGACCATGGTGCCGCCCTGCTCCTCCCAGCCGTGGCTGGTCAGGAGCGCCTTGGCCTTCGAGGTGCTGAACGGGTACGGGTTGTCCTTCTGCACGGACGAGACGTAGTCGGACTCCTGCGCCTGCGGGATCGGGCCGTAGGTCGAGGTGGCGGTGCCGTTGAACACGACCTCCGACAGCGAGGTCTGGTCGATCGACATCTGCACGGCCTGGCGGGCGTAGAGCTGCTTGAAGACCGCACCCATGGTCGGGTTGTTGAAGTTGTACGGCATGTACGTGATGGCCCAGCCGGTCCAGGGCTTGACCTCGTAGCCCTTGGCCTCGAAGGACGCCTTCTGGTCCATGTCGGTGGCGTTGATGTAGCCGTAGTCGACCCCGCCCGAGCGGACGGCGTTGACCTCGGCGTCAGCGGACGTGAACGGCAGCAGGTTGACGGTCTTGATGGCGGGCTCCTCGCCGCCGTCGTACTCCTTGTTGGCCGTCAGCGTGACCTTGCCGGCGGTGGTGAACGCGCTCACGCCGTACGGGCCGGAGATGGTCTTCCAGAGGTCGTCGCTAGCGTAGTCCGAGATCTTGCCGGCGGCGGTGTTGAGGTACTTCCAGACCTGCTTCGCGCCCGCGGTGGTTTCGTCCGCGTTGCCGACCGAACCGCTCGCGCTCGTCTTGTCCCAGGCGTGCTGCGGCAGCGGGATGATGTGGCTCAGCTGGTTCGCGAGCATCCAGTCGGCGTTGTACGCCTTGTCGAACGTGATCGTGAAGTGGGTGTCGTCGATGGCCTTGAATGAGGTCCAGTTGTCGGGCGCCTTGCCCTTCGAGTACGAGCCCCACTGGTCCTTGTTCGCCTTGATGAGGTTGAACCAGAACTCGACGTCGCGGCTCGTGATCGGCTTGCCGTCGGACCAGTGGCGGTCGCCGAGGGTCATCGTGACGCTCGTGCCGTCCTTCGCGAACGCTGCGTCGGTTGCCACGGAGCCGGCCTTGTTCCACGCGATCTTGCCCGTCGAGCCGTCGTACGCGACGAGGGGCTCGTACAGCGACTGCGCGATCGAGCCGTTGTTCGTGTTGAGGTGCGCTGCCGTGCCGATCGGCAGGATCCAGTTCGGCGTGAAGTTGGCCGGCAGCGCGTAGTTGATCTCGTCGGTGTTGCTGCTGCCGGACGAGGCGTTGCCGCCTCCGGAGCAGCCGGCGAGCAGCGCGCTCACGGCGATCGCGGCTCCGGTGAGGAGCGCCCAGCGACGGGGCTTGGTCATGTGTGTCTCCTGGTGCGTGGGAGGTGTCGGGGTGTGGAGCACGCGTGCCGGTCGGCACGGGGACAGTCAATGACCAAAGGCGTTGGAAAAACAAACAATCCGATGTAAATAGTTCGTTTCTGCGGTTCGGGCGAAAGGGTGGACGGGCCGATCTGCCGCTTAGGCTCGGACTCACGGGCGGTCGCCGATCGCTTTCCACCGGATTGGAGAAAGTCGTGGCCGACCTCAGCGCCCGCGTCCTGGAGCTCGTCGCTTCGGGACAGGCCTCGAGCCGCACCGAGATCGCCACGCTGCTGGGTGCCGCGCCGTCGACCGTCTCGCACGTGGTCGCGCAGCTGCTCGCGCACGGGCTCCTCGCCGAGGAGGGCACCGACGTCTCGACGGGCGGGCGCCCCCGCAAGGTGCTCCGGATCGGCGGGGCCGACGAGTACGCGGTCGCCGCGGACGTCGGTGGCGGTCACGCCCGCATCGGCGTGGTCCGACCGGGAGGCGCGCTCGAGTCCGTCGCGAACGTCCCGTTCGCGCTCGCCGACGGTCCGACCGCCGGGCTCCAGCGACTCGCCGGGATGCTCGAGCGTCTCGCCGACGAGCAGGGGCGCGCGGGGCTCAGGGGGGTCGGCCTCAGCCTGCCCGGCCCGGTCGACGTCGAGGCCGGCGTGGTCGACCTGCCGAGCCGCATGCCCGGGTGGAACGGCTTCCCGGTGGCGTCCTGGCTCACCGAGCGGTTCGGGCTGCCGGCGGTCGTCGACAACGACGCGAACTGCATGGCCGCCGGTGAGCAGAGCGTGCAGGACCCGTCGCGTCGGCAGACCATCACGATCAAGGCCGGCTCGGCCATCGGTGCCGGGATCGTCATCGACGGCCGGCTCTACCGCGGGTCGACCGGGTCCGCCGGCGACATCACGCACGTGCGCATCGACGCGGCCGGGGACACCCCGTGCTCGTGCGGCAACACCGGCTGCCTCGAGACGGTGGCCTCCGGTGCCGCGCTCGTCCGCATCCTGTCGAACGCCGGGGTCGCGGTCGAGTCCACGGCCGACGTGGTCCGGCTCGCCTCGGACGCGCACCCCGAGGCCACCCGTGCCGTGCGGCTGGCCGGCCGGTACCTCGGTGAGGTCCTCGCGGCCAACGTCAACTTCTTCAACCCGGACGCGGTCTACCTCGGCGGCATCCTGTCGACGCTCGACCCGTTCATCGCCGCCGTCCGGAGCCAGCTGTACGAGAGCTGCCACCCGCTCATGACGCAGCACCTCGCGATCGAACCGGTGTCGCTCGGCGCCGACGCCGGGCTCGTCGGCGCCGGCCAGTTCGCGCTGCAGCGGGGCCTGACCGCCTCGCTCGAGGAGCTCTCGGCGCCCATCCCCCAGTCCGCCGTCAGGAAGAGGAACGTCCGTGTCTGAGTCCGTGTCTGAGTCCGTGCCTGCCGCGCCCGCTGCGTCCGGCGTCCGTCGCCCGGTGATCGCGATCGCGGGGCTCGCCATCGAGACCTCGACGTTCACCCCCACCCGGACGCACGCACCGGCGTTCCACCCGGACCGCGGCGACGAGGTCGTGGCGCGGTACCCGTTCCTCGCGTCGTACGCCGACCGGGCCGACTTCCGCGGCGCGCTCATCGGGCACGCCCTTCCCGGCGGCATGGTCGACCGCGACTCGTACGAGTCGCTCGCGACCGAGATCTGTGACCGGCTGGCGGCGATCGTCGCGGACGGGGCCGTCGACGGCCTCTGGTACGACATCCACGGCGCGATGGTGGTCGAGGGCCTCGACGACGCCGAGACGGACCTGCTCGGACGCATCCGCGCGGTCGTCGGACCGGGCGTCGTCGTGTCGGCCTCGATGGACCTGCACGGCAACGTCACCGCGGAGCTCGCACACCAGGTCGACCTCGTCACCTGCTACCGGATGGCCCCGCACGAGGACGCCCTCGAGACGAAGGAGCGCGCCGTCCGCAACCTCGTCGACGTGCTCACCACCAAGCCGGTCGGCGAGCAACGTCCCGTGAAGGCCTGGGTGCCGATCCCCGTGCTGCTGCCCGGCGAGCAGACCTCGACGCGCATCGAACCCGCGGCCTCGCTGTACGCGCAGGTGCCGGAGGTCGAGGCCACCCCGGGTGTCCTCGACGCCGCGATCTGGGTCGGCTACGCCTGGGCGGACCAGCCCCGGGACCGCGCCGTCACGGTCGTCACCGGCTGGGACCGCGAGGCCGTCGCCGCCGGCGCCGAACGGCTCGCGCGCGCGTTCTGGGACGTCCGCGAGGACTTCGTGTTCGTCGCACCGACCGGCTCGTTCGACGAGTGCCTCGCCGCTGCGCTCGCGCCGGGGGCCGCGCGACCGTACTTCGTCTCGGACTCGGGCGACAACCCCACCGCAGGCGGCTCCGGCGACATGACGTGGGGGCTGACGCAGGTGCTCGCGAACCCGGCGTTCTCGTCGCCCGACGGCCCGACCGTCATCTACGCGAGCGTCCCGGGGCCCGAGGCCGTCGCCACCGCCGTCGAGGCCGGGGTCGGTGCGACCGTGACCGTCACCGCCGGGGCTGCGGTCGACGCCGTGCACGCGGGGCCGCTCACCATGACCGGCCGGGTGCACGCCGTCAAGCACGGGGACCGCGACGCCGAGACCGAGGTCGTGCTCCAGGTCGGGTCGGTGTTCGCGATCCTCACGACGCTCCGGAAGCCGTACCACCACGAGCACGACTTCACGGACCTCGACCTCGCCCCACGGGACGCCGACGTCGTCATCGTCAAGATCGGGTACCTCGAGCCCGAACTCTTCGACATGGCTGCGGACTGGATGCTCGCGCTCACCCCGGGTGGCGTGGACCAGGACCTCGAGCGGCTCGGGCACCACAGGATCCAGCGGCCGATGTTCCCCTACGATCGGGAGTTCCCGTCGGCGCCCGACCTCGGAGCCCGGATCATCCCGCCGTCGAACGAACCGCTCGGAGCCATCGCGTGACCACTGTCCCCGTCGCCCTCGAGATCGCGGTGACGTCACCCGCCGGCGCCGTCGTCGCCCGCGACCACGGCGCCGACCGCGTCGAGCTCTGCGTCGGCCTCGAACTCGGTGGCCTCACCCCGTCCCAGGCACTCGTCGAGACCGTGCACGAGACCGGCATCCCGGCGCACGCCCTCGTCCGGTGCCGCCCCGGCGGCTTCGTGCACGACCCTGACGAGGTCGACCTCATGGAGCGCGAGGTGCGCACCGTCATCCGGTCGGGAGCGGCCGGTGTCGTGGTCGGCGCGCTCCGCCCGGACCGGACCCTCGACCTCGACGCCCTCCGCCGGTTCGTCGCCGCGGCCCGCTCGGTGAGCGCCACCGCCGAGGTCACCCTGCACCGCGCGATCGACCACGCGGCGGACCCCGTCGCCGCCGCCGCGGCGGTCGCGGACCTCGGCTTCACCCGCGTCCTGACCTCCGGCGGTGCCCTGACGGCTGCCGCGGGGGCCTCGACGATCTCGCGGATGGTCGAGTCCTCGGGGCCCGTGCAGGTCATGGCCGGCGCCGGCGTGACCCCGGCGGACGTGCCGGGACTCGTCGCGGCGGGGGTCGCCGCCGTGCACCTCTCCGCGAAGCGCCCGGCCGCCGGCAGTGCCCACACCGGCGTGCCGATGGGCGGCTCCGACGACGGGTCGGCGCACTTGGTCACCGATGCCGAGGTCGTGCAGGCGGCACGACGTGCGCTGGACACCGCCGGCGTCTGACCGGGTACCCGGACGTCAGCGCCCGGCGGTGGCGTGGTTCGCGACCTGCGTCGCGGAGAGCACGGTGCTGTAGACGGCCGCGTACCGCATCTGGCCGGTGAACCAGAAGTTCGACGGCTGGCCGGGCCACCCGGAGACGGTGTCGTACCCGATGCGCCAGTAGCCGGTGTAGTTCTCGGGAGCCGTGTACGCCGCGTTGGACGCGACGAGCACGCCGTCCGCGTAGAGCCGCATCCCGGTGGCGGCCGACATCGTCGCCACGACGTGGTGCCACGCGCCGTCCGTGTAGGTCTTGGGCGAGGTGACGACCTGCGTGGTGCCGTTGTACGCGCCGAAGACGAGCTGTCCCGAGGTGTTCAGGTACACCTGTCGGTCGTGCTGCCCAGAGGTCGTCACCTGGTTGCTGCCGAACCCGATCAGCATGCCGCCCGCGACGGTGGTCCGGAACCAGACCTCCTCGCTGAAGGTGGTCGGGTTCGCGACCGCCTTCGGCGTCGAGACGAAGCTCGTCGACCCGTTCAGCTGGTAGGCGGTGCCCGCGTCGCGCGGGCAGGCGTTCGGGCTCGGTGCGATCGCCGCCATGGACCCCTGGTAGGTGCCGTTCTGGCTCTTGCCGGACCAGTCGGTCGCCACCGTCGAACCCGAGGCCTCGCCGAGGCGGTAGGCGAACACGGCGTTCGCGGTGTCGGCGCCGACGGCCGCGGAGCAGGTGAAGTACGGGGCCGTCCCGGCGGTGTCCGTGTCGTTCGTGATCTTCGCGCCGAAGGCGGAGCGGGTCGGAGCGAAGGCGTTGAACAGGACGACGACGGCGATCGCGAGGACGAGGACGAGCGCCACGACGCGGCCGTCCCGGAGCCGGCGGGCGATCGCGCCCGGGGCGGACCGGAACGCGCTCACGATGCGCGCACCGCGTCGGTCCGGCCGACGGAGAGGCAGAGCGCCAGCGGCACGAGGCACGCGGCGATGAGGAGCCCCCAGCCGACGGGGCCGAGGTCGATGTTCGAGGTCAGCTGGTAGTGGCCGTTCTTCGTGAGCTCGTGGATGACCATGTGTCCGACCTGCCCGTCGACGAGGTGCAGCGGTTCGGCGCCGGGTGCCGTGACACGGACCGGGAACATGCCCGAGGACACGATGGTCACGTCGACACCGGTGTGGTCGGCGGTGTTCGTGATCGTCGTCACGTTGACGAACGGCTTCAGGACGAACGCCGCGTACGAGACGGTGAGTGCCCCGCCCGCGATGCGGAGGCACGTGCGGGTGACCCGGTCGGTGAAGACGCTCGTGAGCGTCCAGATCACCAGCGTGCCGATGAGCAGGAGCGGGGCCGCGCGGAACAGCCAGCCGAGGTGCGGGACGAGGAGCACCGGCGAGCCGATGACGTCGGCCTGCGTGAGCGTCCACGGGTCGGTCGCGCCGTTGATGTCGCCGCGGGTGTGCAGCCCGCCGTCGTGGTCGACGCCGATGATGCGGTGCGTGTAGACGACACCGGGGTTCGCCGCGGTCTCGAACGTGACGACGTCACCGACCGCGAGGTCCGACGCGCGGGCCGGCAGGTCGAGGACGAGCGTGCCGACCGGTGCGGCCACGCCCATCGACGGGGTCTCGACGACGAACCAGCGCCCGCCGGAGCCGAGGAACAGGACCGCAGCGCCGAGGAGGACCGCGGCGACGACGGCGACCGACCAGGCGAGGACGGTCTCGAAGCGGGTGGCGGTGTGTGCGCCGAGGAGCGGCCGGTCGAGCGTGCCGCTGAGCGGGACGGCTGCGGTCTGGCTCATGTGCTGCTCCGGTCGTCGAGGGTGGTGCGGGGTGGGGACGGGGTGGGGTGGTGGGTGGCGACGCTCGGCCGGAGGGGGGTCGGCCGAGCGTCGCCGGTCTGGGGTGGTCCGGGCCGCTAGGCGGTGAAGGTCCAGGTCATCGGCACCGAGGCGGCGAGGCCCTGGTAGGTGTTGCCGGCCGACGAGTCGAGCGTCACGGCGAAGTTGAACGGGACGCTGGCACCGGCCGCCGGGGCGGGCGGCATCGTGAACGCGGTCGAGGCGGCGCCCTTGAAGCTGGCGAGCGTGCCGCTGAACACGGTGGTCGAGCCGGAGGTGATGACGAGGTTCATCTTCGAGCACAGGTCGGTGGCGCTGCCGTTGACGGTGCCGTTGTTGGACTGGGTGCAGGTCGCGCCCGGGGTCAGCGTGAAGGTGGCGGCGTTGGCGGTACCGGTGTTCTTGATCGAGATCGCGGTGTTCACGGTGTTGCCCGGCGTCATCGTCGTGCTCCCACCGAACTTGTTGATCGTCGAGCAGGTCGCGGCGTTGGTCGAGACCGATCCGCCGTCGGTGCTGGTGCAGGTGACCGTGCCGCCGGCGTTCTGCTCCTGCATGGTCAGGGTGCCGCTGGCGGCGGTGTTGCTGCTGTTGGTGATGCTCGCGGCGAACCCGGACAGCGTGCCGGTGAGCGACAGCGAGAGGAGGACGGCGGCGAAGATGCCCGCGAGCAGGGCGACGGGGGCGAAACGGATCCGCTTCGCTGCGGAGGTGCGGGGCTTCTTGGACACGGGGAACCTCTTCGGTCGGTGTGGTCTGGCTGGTCGGTGTGGTCCGGCTCTTCCGGAGGAGCAAGGGGTTCGGGCCGACTTGCTTCACTCATCAAGATACTCAATCATTCACAAACTTGGCTACTCGTGTACTGTCCCCAGTGTGAGGGACGCCACGGACGGCCCCTCCGGACCCGAACTGGAGGACCTGTGACCCGAGCAGGTGCACCCGAACCCACCACCGACCCCGGCGAGCTCATCAGTGCGTTCGACGCCGTCGTGCGCGCGAACGCCGTGCTCGTCCGGCAGCTCAGCGCCCGCGCGGGCGTGCACGAGAACGCCCTCCGCGCACTCGTGCTCATCGACGACACGGGCTACTCGACCCCGACCGAGGTCGCCGGCTACCTGGGGCTCACCTCCGGTGCCGTCACGAACATGGTCGACCGGATGACCGCGGCCGGCCTCGTCGAGCGCGCGCCGAACCCGAACGACCGGCGGGGGTCACTCCTGCGACTCCGACCCGAGGGCGATGCGGTCGTCCGGGGGTACCGCCAGCGGTACGCCGAGCTGCTCACCGCGGTCGACGCCACGCACGACGGCGACCTCGTCACGCTGCTGAGCGACCTGGCGACGAGCCTCTACGAACAGGCCGGCGCGGCGGAGGGCTGACCGAGCGCGACCACGCCGTCCGCGGCTGCCACGGCGACCGGGTCGTGCGCCGCGTGGATGACGACCGCACCGGCGGCGGCCTCGTCCGCCAGCGCCGCGACGACGAGCGCTGCAGAAGCCGCGTCGACGCCCGCGGTGGGCTCGTCGACCAGCAGCACCGACGCCTCCTGGGCGAACCCGAGCGCGACGAGCACACGCTGCCGCTGCCCGCCGGAGAGCTCGTCGAACGAACGGTGCGCGAGGTCGGCCACGGCCAGGCGCTCGAGCTGGGCCTCGACGACCGAGCGGTCACGCCGCGTGGCCGGGCGCCACCAGGGCCGGGCCCGCCACCGCCCCATCGACACGGCGTCGCGCACGGTCAGCGGGAGCGCGCCGGGCGGGACGGACTGCGGCACGTACGCGACGTCGGTCGGGAGGCCCGCCACCCGCCCGGCGGACCACGGCACCAGTCCGGCGATCGCGTCGAGCACGGTGGACTTGCCCGACCCGTTGGGTCCGGTGAGCGCCGTGACGGCACCAGCCCGGAAGGTCGCGTGCAGTCCGGCGACGACACAGCGGTCACCTCGGTGCAGGGCGACGTCGGTCAGTTCGATGGCGGCGGCTCGGGACACCTGAGCACGCTATCAGTATTGATAGTCGTTTTCATGTAGCGTCTCCGAACGTGACCTGGCTGACCGACCCCTTCTCCGTCGATTTCATGCTGCGCGCCCTCGTCGGTGGCACGCTGGCCGCGGTGCTGTGCGCGGTCGTCGGCACCTGGGTCCTCGTGCGCGGCATGGCCTTCCTCGGCGAGGCACTCGCGCACGGCATGCTCCCCGGGGTGGCCGTCGCGACCCTGACCGGCGTCCCAGCCGCCCTCGGTGCCGCGGCGAGCGCGGGCGTCATGGTCCTCGGCGTCGGAGCACTGCGCCGGCGCGCCCGCCTGTCCTACGACGCGTCGATCGGCCTGCTGTTCGTCGGCATGCTCGCCCTCGGCGTCATCGTCGTGTCCGCGTCGCGCTCGTTCGCGACGGACGTGACCGCGATCCTGTTCGGGGACGTGCTCGCCGTGACCGCGGCGGACCTCGCCGGCCTCGCCGTGGCCGCCGCCGTGGCGCTCGGCACGGCGATCTGCTTCCACCGACCGTTCGCAGCGACGGCGTTCGACGTCCGGAAGGCCGCGACGCTCGGGCTGCGACCGCGCCTGGCGGAGGTGGTCCTCGTCGCCCTGGTCACCCTCGCCGTCGTCGCGTCGTACCGGGCGGTCGGGACACTCCTCGTGGTCGGGCTCCTCCTCGCCCCGGCCGCCGCCGCGCGCGCGTGGACCCGTTCGGTCCGCTCGACGATGCTCCTCGGCGCCGGCATCGGTGCCGCCGCCGTCCTCGCCGGCCTGCTCGTCTCGTGGCACCTCGGCACGGCCGCCGGCGCGAGCATCGCCGTCGTCGCGGTCCTCGGCGTGGCGGTCTCCCGTGGTGCCGCCGCCCTGCTGCACGGCCGCGCTCCGGCGCACCCCAAGCCCACCCGGACCGCCCGGACCCCCGGGTCCACAGCACCACGAGAGGCCCCATGAACCACCGATCCACCCCCGCCGTCGGCGCCGCGCTCGGGCTCACGCTCCTGCTCGCCGCCTGCTCGACCGACCCGGCCACACCGGGAGCCGCCGCGACGACCGACCGCCCGCACGGGTACGTCGAGGGCGCTCGGGAGGCCCGTGAGCCCCAGCTGCGCCTCCTCGCGGTGGACCCCGACGGCCGGACCACGATCCGCGACCTGCTCACCGGCGAGTCCTCCGCGCTCGACACCGTCGATGCCCCGACGCATGCCGCCACGGACGGACGGTTCCTCGTCACGTCCGACGACGACCGGACGACGATCACGGACGGAGGCGCCTGGACGGTCGACCACGGCGACCACACGCACTACTACGCCGCCGAGCCGCGGGTCGTCGGCCACGTCGATCGCGGCGGAGCGGTCGACGTGCACTCCTCGGAGACGACCACCACGCTGACCTGGCCGGACCGTAGCGAGGCCGTCGCACTGGACCGCGAGTCGCTCGGGCAGGGCGAGGTCGAGGAGGTCCTGCGCGTCGAGGCGTCGGTCCTGCTGCCGTTCGGCGACCGCTTCGTCGTCGGGGCCGACGACACGGTGACCATCCTCGACCGGGGTGGCCGTGCCGTGGGCGATGCGGTGTCCTGCTCGGAGCCCGCCGGCGGCATCGTGACCCGGGCGGGCGCCGTGGTCGGGTGCTCCGACGGTGCGGTCGTCGTGGACGAGGCCGGTGCGACGACGGTCCCGCTGCCCGACGGGACGACGGACCGTCCGACGTCGTTCGCAGCGCGGGCCGGACGGCCCACCGTCGCCGGTGTCGCGGGGAACGGCGGGGCCTGGCTGCTCGACGCACGGGAGCACTCGTGGCGGCACGTCGCCTCGGAACGACCGCTCCGTGCGGTCACGGCGGTCGACGACGCCGACGGGCACGTCGTCGCGGTCGACGACACGGGACGGGTGGTCGTCGTCGCGACGGCGGACCCGACGTCCACGAGTGGCCGCACCGCCACGACCGACCCTCTGGTCACGGCGGACGGCCCGGCCCTCCTCCAGGTCGACGCACAGCGGGCCTACGTCGCCGACCCGACCACCGGGTCGGTGCACGAGATCGACTTCGCGGACGACGCCCGGGTGGCCCGCACGATCGCGCTCGGTCACCCCGTCGCCGCCTTCGCCGAGGTCGGCCGGTGACCCCCGCAGCCCGAGCGACCGCCGCCGCGCGCACGGCCGCCGTGCGTGCCACCGTCGTGCTCCTCGTCGCCGGACTCGTCGCGACCACCGCCGGCTGCAGCACGACCGAGCGCGACCGCCCCCTCGTGGCCGTGACGACGAACATCCTCGGCGACGTCGTCAGCGAGGTCGTGGGGGACGCCGCGGACGTCGAGGTCCTCATGCCCGCGGGTGCGGACCCGCACTCCTTCGAGGTCTCCGCCCAGGAGGCCGCACGACTCCGTTCCGCCGACCTCGTCGTCGAGAACGGCCTCGGCCTCGAGGAGGGCGTCGCTCGGCACGTCGAGGCGGCAGCGGCCGACGGCGTCCCGGTCTTCACGGCGGGGGACGCGATCGACGTCCTCGACTGGCGCACCGAGGACGACTCCGGACCGGACCCGCACTTCTGGACCGACCCGCAGCGGATGGCCGAGGTGGTCACGGCACTCCACGACGCCCTCGGCGAGGTCGGCATCGACGCGCCGGGGGCCGACGGCTACCGCGCGCAGCTCGACGCACTCGACGACGAGGTGGCCGCGGCGTTCGCGACCGTCCCCGCCGACCGTCGCGCCCTCGTGACGAACCACCACGTGTTCGGCTACCTCGCCGACCGCTACGGCTTCCGGGTCGTCGGTGCCGTGATCCCGAGCGGGACGACCCTCGCCTCCCCGAGCGCCGCGGACCTCCGCGACCTGGCGTCGGCGATCGAGGACGCCGGGGTGCCGACGATCTTCGCCGACCTCTCCCAGCCGGCCCGACTCGCCGAGGTCCTCGCCGACGAGGTCGGCGTCGAGGTCACCATCACCCCGCTCGCCACCGAGTCGCTGACCGCCACCGGTCCCGCGAGCACCTACCTCGGCATGACCCGTTCGAACGCCGAGGCGATCGCCGACGGCCTGTCGGCTTCCAGATGAGAATGAGAATCAATACAGTGACCGTCATGACGACATCCTCGAAGCGACGCACCGCCGTCGCCCCCGCCCTGCTCCTCGGGGCGGCCACCCTCGCCCTGACCGGGTGCTCCACCGATCCCTCGGACGCGGAGGACCGCGCGGAGCGGTCACGCGCTGCGGACGAGACCCGACTCACCGTGACCTACGACGGCGGGGTGCTCGTCCTCGACGAGGACCTCCACGTGGTGTCGGACGACGCGATCGACGGCTTCACGCGGGTGAACCCCGCGGGCGACGGCCGTCACGTGCTCGTCACCGTCCCCGCGGGCTTCCGCGTCCTCGACACCGCCTCGGACCCGGCGCTCACCGACGCCGTCTTCCCCGCCGACGCCGGCGGCCACGCGGTCGTCCACGGTGACCGGACGACGCTCTTCGCCGACGGCACCGGGGACGTCACCGCGTTCGACCACGACGACCTGACCGACACCGTGGACGACGGCAGCCTGCCCGAGGTCGACACGACGCGGTCCGAGGCGGCGCACCACGGCGTCGCGATCGAGCTCGAGGACGGCACGCTCCTCACCACCATCGGCACCGAGGAGTCCCGGTCCGGCGTCCGCGCGCTCGACGACGACGGCACCGAGACCACGCGCTCCGAGGACTGCCCCGACGTGCACGGCGAGGGCACCGTCGCGGACGAGGTCGCGGTGTTCGGCTGCACCGACGGCGCGCTCGTCTACCGCGACGGCACCTTCACCAAGATCGACGCGCCGACCGCGTACGGCCGCACCGGCAACCTGTTCACCACGGACACGAGCCCCGTGGCGGTCGGTGACTACAACGACGACCCGGACAGCGAGGGCTACCTCCTCGACCAGCTCGCACTGATCGACACCGAGCAGGGATCGTACGAGACTGCGGACCTGCCCGAGGGCGTCGGCTTCACCTTCCGTGACCTCGCGCGCGGGCCGGACGACGAGGCGATCGTGCTCGGCTCCGACGGATCCCTGCACACCTTCGACGTCACGACGGGCGAGCACCTCGCCACGTTCCCGGTCATCGACGCGTGGGAGGGCCCCGTCGAGTGGCAGGACCCGCACCCCGCCCTCGAGGTGGCCGGCGACACGGCCTTCGTCACCGATCCGGCGACGAAGACCGTCCACGCCGTGGACCTCACCAGCGGCGAGGTCGTCGCCTCCAGCGACGAGCTCCCCGGCGTCCCGAACGAGATCGCGGTCGCGTAGCGCCGAGACGGACCCGATGACGGACGGGAGGCACGGTGCGGGCCCGCACCGTGCCTCCCGTCCGTCCAGTGGGTGCGTCAGCCCCAGACGCGGTCCGCGATCGCGACCACGCTGCGGACCTTCGTCCACTGCTCGTCCTCGGAGAGGACGTTGCCCTCCTCCGTCGAGGCGAAGCCGCACTGCGGGCTCAGCGCGAGCTGCTCGAGCGGCGCGTACTGCGCGGCGTCCCGGATGCGCTGCTCGACGACCGCCGGGTCCTCGAGCTCGCCGGTCTTCGACGTGATGAGTCCCAGCACGACCACCTGGTCGCCGTGCGGCAGGAACCGCAAGGGCTCGAAGCCGCCCGCGCGGTCGCTGTCGTACTCGAGGAAGAACCCGTCGTAGCCGGTGTTGCCGAGCAGCTCCTCGGCCACGGGCTCGTACCCGCCGGACGAGATCCAGGTCGACCGGAAGTTGCCGCGGCACACGTGCGTCGTCACCACGAGGTCCGACGGCCGACCATCGAGCACGCGCCGGACGATCGCCGAGAACCGGGCGGCGATGCCCTCGGTGTCGATGCCGCGGTCACGGGCCTTCTCGAGCTCGACGTCCGAGCAGAGGTACGCCCACGCGGTGTCGTCGAGCTGCAGGTAGCGCACCCCGACGGCGTGGAACGCGGCGATCGCGTCGCGGTACGCCGTGACGAGGTCCTCGGTGACGGCCGCGCGGTCGGCGTAGTGGTCGGTCCGGAGCTGGTCGGCGTCGAGCCGGAAGTCGAACACCGTCGGCGACGGGATGGTGAACTTCGCCGTGACGCCGCGGCGGGCGGCCTCCTGCACCACGAAGCGGGCGTGCGCCAGGAAGGGGTGGTCCGCCGGGAACGACACCGGGCCGGTCACGCGGAGCCCCTTCGGCGTCGTGGAGACCCCCTGGAACGCGATGCCGTGGTCGAGCTCGACGACCTCGACGCCGTCCAGGCCGCCCCAGAAGTCGAGGTGCCACCAGCTGCGTCGGGCCTCGCCGTCGGTGACGACCTGGAGCCCGGCGGCCTGCTGCGCGTCGGCGAGCGCCCGCACGGACTCGTCCTCGACGGCGCGGAGGGCGTCGTCGTCGACGGTCCCGGCGGCGTGGGCGGCGCGGGCCTCCTGCACGGCGACGGGGCGGAGGAAGCTGCCGACGACGTCGGCTCGGAACGGCGGTCGCGATGACATGCGCCGATGGTACCGATGCGGAACCAGGAGCCGGGAGCCGACCGCGTCGCGCGGCGTAGTGTGCGCCGCATGCCCGCACTGACCGACACGTTCACCCTGTCCAACGGTCTGCACATCCCGAAGATCGGCTTCGGCACGTGGCAGATCCCGTCCGGCAGCGATGCCTACGACGCCACGAAGACCGCCATCGAGGCCGGCTACCGCCACATCGACACCGCGCTCGCCTACGGCAACGAGGCCAGCGTCGGTGAGGCCGTCCGCGACAGCGGTGTCCCACGCGACGAGTTCTTCATCACGACGAAGCTCCCCGCCGAGGTGAAGACCGCGTCCGGCGCCCGTGACGCCTTCGAGGAGTCGACCCGGAACCTCGACCTCGGCCACGTCGACCTCTACCTGATCCACGCACCGTGGCCCTGGAGCGACATGGGGTCCGACCACCGCGACGGCAACGTCGAGGTGTGGAAGGTGTTCGAGGAGCTCTACGACGCCGGCCGCACGAAGAGCATCGGCGTCTCGAACTTCGCGGTCGCCGACCTCGAGGACCTGCTCGGCCGCACCGACGTGGTCCCGCACGCGAACCAGATCCGCTGGTTCATCGGGAACACGCAGGACGAGACCACCGCGTTCGACCGCGCGCACGACATCCTCACCGAGGGCTACTCGCCGCTCGCCACCGGCGGTCTCCTCGACAACGCGCAGATCCGCGACATCGCGGCGGAGTACGACAAGTCCGTCGCGCAGGTCGCGATCCGGTACCTGCTCGAGAAGGACGTGCTGCCGCTGCCGAAGTCGACGACGCCGTCGCGGATCGCGGAGAACGCGGACGTGGACTTCGTGCTGTCGGCGGAGCACGTCGCGGCGCTCGACGCGCTGGAGGACACGACGGCGTGACCGGCGGTCGCTGACGCGACCACACGACGGACGGGCGCGCCCCGCTGGGCGGCGACGCGAAGCGTTGCGCGGGGCGCGCCGACCGAGCCTGCGAGGGAGGGGTGGCGGGATCGCCACGGGCCTCCCGTCCGTCGTCGCGCACTGTTTACGTGCCGGCGGCTGACGACACGAGCACGAAACAGACGGGCAACGGCCACGACACAGCGCCGCACGACACTCGTACTACCTGTCGCCCGACAGGTACTGCCGCGAAAGGTCTGCAGCCATGCGCTCTCCCGAAGCTCCGCTCCACGCACTACGCGCCACCATGTCCTCCGACCCCTCGACCGCCGCCTCCGACCTCGCCGCCCTGGGGTACGAGCAGGAGCTCCACCGCGGCGTCGGGTCGTTCTCGTCCTTCGCCGCCGGGTTCTCGTTCGTGTCGATCCTCACCACGGTGTTCCAGCTGTTCGGCCTCGGGTTCGGGCTCGGCGGTGCCGCGTTCTTCTGGGCATGGCCGCTCGTCTTCGGCGGCCAGCTCCTCGTGGCGCTGAACTTCGCCCAGCTCGCGGCCCGCTGGCCGATCTCCGGCGCGATCTTCCAGTGGTCGAGTCGTCTCGCCGGTGCCCGCTTCGGCTGGTTCACCGGCTGGACGATGATCATCGGGCAGATCCTGACCGTGGCCGTCGCCGCCATCGCCGTGCAGGCGGTCCTGCCGTCCATCTGGCCGGGCTTCCAGATCGTCGGCGGTTCGACCGCGGACCCCTCGGTCGCGTCGCCGACCGGGGCCGCGAACGCGGTGGTCCTCGGGCTCGTGATGCTCGCACTGACGACGGTCGTGAACATCGTGAGCGTCCGGTTCATGGCCCGGGTGACGAGCTTCGGCGTCCTCGTGGAGATCGTCGGCGTCGTCGTCCTCATCGCGGCGCTGTTCGTCCTGCCGCACCGCTCGCCGGCCGTGGTGCTCTCGACCGAGGGCTCGACCAGCACCGAGCCGTACGTGTGGGCGTTCCTCGCGTCGTCGCTCATGGCGGCCTACGTCATGGTCGGGTTCGACTCCGCCGGCGAGCTCGCCGAGGAGACCCACAACCCGCGTCGCACCACTCCGAAGACGATCGTCCGCGCCCTGACGGTCTCGGGCCTCGGCGGCGGCCTGCTCATCGTCGGCGCCCTGGTCGCCGCGCCGAGCCTGACCGACGGCAAGCTCGCCACGCAGGGGCTCGCGTGGGTGATCACCTCGACCCTCGGCGACGTGTTCGGTCGTCTGCTGCTGTGCTGCGTCGCCGTCGCGGTCTTCGCCTGCACCCTCGCCGTCCAGACCGCCGGGGCCCGGATGGTCTACTCGATGGCCCGGGAGCGCGCGCTGCCGTTCCACCGGACGCTGGCGAAGGTGTCGCCGCGCACCGGCACCCCGATCGCCGCGTCGATCGTCGTCGGCGTGGGCGCCGGACTCGCCCTCGCGGTGAACATCGGCCAGTCCGCGATCTTCACTGCCCTGTCGAGCCTCTGCATCGCGATGCTGTACCTCGCGTACCTCGGCGTGACCGGTCCGCTCCTCGTGCAGCGGATCCGGGCACGACGCACCGGTGGGCTGCCGACCGGTGTGGACGAGGACGGCCGCCCGCTGATCACCCTCGGCCGGTGGGGCATCCCGCTCAACGCGCTCGCCGTGGCGTTCCAGGTCGGCATGGCCGTGAACCTCATCTGGCCGCGGCCGGAGATCTACGACCTCACCGGGAACTCGTGGTGGCTGCAGTACAGCGCCCTCCTGTTCATCGGCGCCGTGCTGCTCGTCGGCTGGGCGTGGTCCTCGTGGCGGCACCGGGCGCACGGTCCACTCACCCTCGCCGAGGTGCCGCACACCGCCCCCACTCCCGTCGAGGCCTGAGCGCAGCCGAGCGCGCCGCCCCCACCACGTCCCGACCCGTCCCACCGAAAGGCCCCGCCGTGCGTGACCTCCACCAGACCGACAGCGTGACCGCCTCACGCTCCGACGCCCGCGCACAGGCCGGTGCCACGTCCGACTGGATGCCGTACCTGCCCGCGTCGACCTCGCCGTTCACCCCGGACGGCGTCGAACCGGCCGAGCTGGTGTGGGCCGAGACCGTGGCGCCGGGCGGGTACACCCACAAGGTGCTCGCCCGCGGGACGCGGATCCGGTTCGACGACCCGACCGGCGACGCCTGCGCGAACGTCCTCGTGTACAACGCCCTCGAGCCCTGGGAGCGGCTCAACGTCGCGGACACGCAGAAGATCCCGTGGCAGGCGTACCTCGGGCAGGGCTCGCCGCTCCTGAGCGGTGACGGGCGCGTCCTCGCGAGCATCGTCGAGGACACCTCCGGCCACCACGACGCCTTCTGCGGCACGACCACCGACGCGTGGAACGACCGGAAGTACGGCGACGCCGCACCGGAGGGCCCGAGCCCCAGCGGACGGTCGCTCTTTGCGAAGGCGGCGGCCAAGCACGGCCTGTCGAAGCGCGACCTCCCGCCGAGCGTCTCGTTCTTCCAGGGCGTCCACGTGGAGCCGGACGGCACGCTCACGCCGACGGGGTCGGCCGGGCCCGGCCGGCACGTGACCCTCGTCGCCGAGCTGCCGCTCCTCGTCCTCGTCGCGAACGTCGCCCACCCGCTCGACCCGCGACCGGAGTACGCGGTCGGCCCGCTGCGGGTGCACGCCTGGCGCGGTGCCCCCACCGCGGCGACGGACGACCGCGCCACCGCGACGCCGGAACTGCACCGTGCCCACCTCAACTCGATCGACTACGCGGAAGCGCGAGGCTGCTGATGACCACCGCCACCACGACCTCCACCGTCCCCGTCGGCGCCGTCCACGACCCCGACGTCCCGCTCGACTGGAGCGACTCCCTCGTCCCCGGCACCGTGGTCCGCGACGACCGTGTGGCCCCGCTCGCCCCGTGGTCCGCCGTCGTCCGCGCCGGCGAGGTCCTCACGATCGTCGACGTCGGCGGCAACCAGAGCGCCGACTGCTTGGTCTACGACGCGCACGACCCCGACGAGCGGTACAGCGTGCCGGACACGCTCGCGACCCAGGGCAACGCGTACGTCCGCACCGGCACGGTCCTCATGTCGAACGAGGGCCGTCCGCTGATGACCGTCGTCGCGAACGAGATCGACCGGCAGGACACCATCGGCGGCGCGTGCTCGAAGGAGTCGAACACGCTCCGCTACGGGCACCACACGCAGTACCAGCACGGCTGCCGCGAGAACTTCCTCGCCGAGGCCGCCCGCCACGGGCTCGGTGCCCGCGACCTCGTGTCGAACCTCAACTGGTTCATGAACGTCCCCGTCGAGGAGGACGGCGCGCTCGGCATCGTCGACGGCATGAGCGCCCCCGGCAAGCGCGTCGCGATGCGGGCCGAGCGGGACGTCCTCGTGATCGTGTCCAACTGCCCGCAGATGAACAACCCCTGCAACGACTTCTCCTGCACGCCGCTGCGCATGATCGTGGTCCAGCCGTGACCGCCGCGCCCGAACCCACCGGGACCGACACCGTGACACCCCCGCTCTCCACCGACACCGTCCTCGTCGCCAACCGCGGCGAGATCGCCCGCCGGGTGATCCGCTCCGCGAAGGCGCTCGGCATGCGCACGGTCGCCGTCTACTCGGACGCCGACCGCGCCGCCCCGCACGTCCGCGAGGCCGACACCGCCGTCCGGCTCGGACCGGCACCCGCGCGGGAGTCCTACCTGCGGATCGACGCCGTTGTGCAGGCTGCGCTCGACACCGGCGCGGGACTCGTCCACCCCGGGTACGGTTTCCTCTCCGAGAACACCGCGTTCGCCGCCGCGTGCGAGGCCGCGGGCATCCGCTTCGTCGGCCCGACGTCCGAGCAGATCGTACAGTTCGGCGCGAAGCACACCGCCCGCGAGCTCGCCGCCGCGGCCGGCGTGCCGATGCTCGCCGGCACGGGGCTCCTCGCCAGCGTCGAGGACGCCGTCGCGCAGGCCGAGCGCATCGGGCTCCCCGTCATGCTCAAGGCCACCGGGGGCGGCGGCGGCATCGGCATGCAGGCCTGCGCGACCCTCGACGAGGTCCGGGAGGCCTACGCGAGCGTCGAGCGCACCGCCTCGGCCGCCTTCGGCTCGGCCGGGATCTTCCTGGAACGGCTCGTCCGACCGGCCCGCCACGTGGAGGTCCAGCTCTTCGGAGACGGTGAGGGGCGGGTCGCCGTGATCGGCGACCGCGACTGCTCCCTCCAGCGCCGGAACCAGAAGGTGATCGAGGAGGCCCCGGCCCCGGCACTCCCCCGACACGTCCGGGAGGCACTCCACACGTCCGCCCGTCGGCTCGCCGAGCGCGTCGGGTACCGCAGCGCCGGGACCGTCGAGTTCGTCTACGACCCGGTGCGCGAGGAGGCGTCGTTCCTGGAGGTCAACACGCGCCTGCAGGTCGAGCACCCCGTCACCGAGCAGGTCTTCGGCGTCGACCTCGTGGAGCTCATGCTCCGGCTCGCCCGCGACGGTGCCGGCGGGATCGCCGACGACGTCTTCACCCGCGAGTGGACACCGGAGGGGCACGCCGTCGAGGCGCGGCTCTACGCCGAGGACCCCGCGAAGGGCTCCCTGCCGTCGAGCGGCCTCGTCACCCAGGCGGTGTTCCCGGAGGCGACCGGTCTGCGGGTCGACGGCTGGGTCGAGACGGGCTCCGAGGTGTCCGCGTTCTACGACCCGATGCTCGCGAAGGTCATCGCCACGGGCGAGACCCGCGACGACGCACTCGACCGCCTCCGCGACGGCCTCGCGGGCACCCGGATCGACGGGATCGTCACGAACGCCGGGCTCCTCCGCGCACTCACCGACGACCTCGAGCTCCGGACCGCCACCCACAGCACGTCCACCCTGGACGAGACCGAGGACCCGGACCCGCGCATCGACGTCGTCGTGCCCGGGACGATGACCACGGTGCAGGACCTGCCCGGTCGCACCGGGTACTGGCAGGTGGGTGTGCCGCCGAGCGGCCCGTTCGACGGCGCGTCCTTCGCCGAGGCGAACCGGGCCGTCGGGAACCCGGACGGTGCACCCGCGCTCGAGGTCACCGCGACCGGCCCGACGCTCCGGTTCTCCGCGGGGGCGGTCGTCGCCGTGACGGGTGCCCCGGTGCCGGTGACGCTCGACGGCGAGACCGTGCCGATGTGGGAGCCGGTCGAGGTCGCGGCTGGTCAGATCCTCGCGGTCGGCACCGCCGCCGGCCCCGGACTCCGGGCGTACCTCGCGGTACGAGGCGGGTTGGACGTCCCGACCTACCTCGGCTCGACGGCCACGTTCACGCTCGGTGGGTTCGGCGGCCACGCGGGTCGAGCGCTCCTCGCCGGTGACGTCCTGCGCCCCGGCTCCCCGGACGCGGACGCCCCGCACCCGGCGTTCCCCGAGGGCGTCCGGCTCGGACTCGTGGGCGGCCCGACCCCGGCCGACCGCCGCACGGCACTGACCGACACGTGGGAGGTCGCCGTCACCGAGGGGCCGCACGGCGCGCCGGACTTCTTCACGCGTGACGACCTCGACGTCTTCTACGCCACCGACTACGTCGTCCACCACAACTCGGCCCGCACCGGCGTCCGGCTCATCGGACCCCGTCCGGGCTGGGCGCGGACGGACGGCGGCGAGGCGGGGCTGCACCCGTCGAACATCCACGACACCCCGTACGCCGTCGGCGCGATCGACTTCACCGGGGACACCCCGATCATCCTCGGCCCGGACGGCCCCTCGCTCGGCGGCTTCGTCTGCCCCGCGGTGGTCGCGAGCGGCGACCTCTGGAAGCTGGGCCAGCTGCGGCCGGGCGACACCGTCCGCTTCGTCCCCGTCCGTGAGGCCGACGCCGCCGCGCTCGACGCACACCGCGCCTCCCGGTCGGTTCCGCGCACCGGAGGCGACGGCGACGACGGGGTCCTGGCGCGCCTGGACGCGACCGACGCGCGTCCGAGCGTCGCGTACCGACGCGACGGCGACGACAACGTCCTCGTCGAGTACGGCGACATGACGCTCGACATCGCCCTGCGGATGCGGGTGCACGCGCTCATGACGAAGCTGCAGGAGGAGGCGCCGGCGGGCATCGTCGACGTCACCCCCGGCATCCGGTCGCTGCAGGTGCACACCGACACGAGCGTGCTCAAGGCGAGCACGATGGCGGGCCTGCTCCGCGAGCTCGAGGACGGGATCCCGCCGACCGACCAGCTCGTGGTGCCCTCGCGCACGGTGAAGCTGCCGCTGTCGTGGGACGATCCCGCAACGCGCTTGGCCATCGAGCGGTACATGAACGGGGTGCGGAACGACGCCCCGTGGACCCCGTGGAACATCGAGTTCATCCGGCGGATCAACGGCCTCGACAGCGTGGACGACGTGTTCCGCACGGTGTTCGACGCGAGCTACCTCGTGCTCGGGCTCGGCGACGTGTACCTCGGCGCCCCGGTCGCGACACCGCTCGACCCGCGGCACCGCCTGGTGACGACGAAGTACAACCCCGCCCGGACCTGGACCGCGGAGAACTCGGTCGGCATCGGTGGCGCGTACCTCTGCATCTACGGCATGGAGGGTCCCGGCGGCTACCAGTTCGTCGGTCGCACCGTGCAGATCTGGAACCGGTTCCGCCGCGGCGGACTCTTCCAGGAGGACCCGTGGGCGCTGCGGTTCTTCGACCGGATCGAGTGGTACCCCGTCGGGGCCGAGGAGCTCCTCGAACTCCGTGCCGAGACGGACGCCGGACGAGGGCACTTCGAGACCGTCGACGGCGAGTTCTCGATCGCGTCGTACAACCGCTTCCTCTCCGAGAACGCCGGCTCGATCGCGGACTTCCGCGCGCAGCAGGCGCGCGCGTTCGACGAGGAGAAGGAACGGTGGCGCGCATCGGGCGAGTTCGACGTGCGGGACGAACCGGCCGTCGTGCTGCCGGACGAGGTGGTCCTGCCCGCCGGGGCGACCGCGGTCACCGCGCCCTTCACCTCGACGGTGTGGCAGGTGGACGTCCGACCGGGCGACCGTGTGGACGAGGGCCAGAAGTTGCTGGCCGTGGAGGCGATGAAGATGGAGTCGATGGTGCACGCACCGGTGGACGGACACGTGCTGGAGGTCTACATCAAGCCGGGCGACCAGGTGGCCCCGGGCCAGGTCCTCGCCGCGATCGGAGCGGCGGCAGCGTGAGCGGCGGCAGCGTGAGCGGCGGCAGCGTAGGCGGCGGTGTCACCGGCGCCGGTGACGCGGTCGCCCGGGTCCACGACGCCTTCGACCGCATCGAGGCCGTCGACCGCCCCGAGGTCTGGATCACCCTGCGCGACCGGGCCGACGTCGTCGCCGAGGCGTCGGCCGTCGAACCGTCCCTGCCCCTCGCCGGGCTGCTCTTCGCGGTGAAGGACAACATCGACGTCGCGGGCCTCCCCACCACGGCCGCCGCCCCGTCCTACGCGTACACACCGACCGAGGACGCCACCGCGGTCGCACGAATCCGGGCCGCGGGCGCGATCGTGCTCGGGAAGACGAACCTCGACCAGTTCGCCACCGGCCTCGTCGGCACCCGATCCCCGTTCGGCGCCGTCCGCAACGCCTGGGACCCGACTCGGATCTCCGGCGGCTCGTCGAGCGGGTCCGCCACCGCCGTCGCCCTCGGGGTGGTGGACTTCGCGCTCGGCACCGACACCGCCGGCTCCGGTCGGGTGCCCGCGGCGCTGAACCACCTCGTCGGGGTGAAGCCCACGAAGGGCCTCGTCCCGAACACCGGGGTGGTCCCTGCCTGCCGGTCGCAGGACTGCGTGACCGTGTTCGCACGGTCGCTCGGGACCGCCCGCACCGTCGCCGAGCTCATGGCCGGGCCCGACGGGGTGGACCCGCTGGCCCGCACAGACCAGGGAGCGACCGGCCCTGTTCTGCCGACCGTCCCCCGCATCGCCGTCCCGCTGCCGTCGCAACTCAAGGGGCTCGCTCCCGGGTGGGGCGAAGCGTTCGGGCTCGCCGTCGACCGGTTCCGGGCGCTCGGACACGAGGTCGTCGAGGTGGACATCGCGCCGCTGCTCGACGCGGCGAAGCTGCTGTACGACGGCGCGTTCGTCGCTGAGCGCTACGCCGCGGTCGGCGCGCACATCGCAGCGAACCGCGACCGGATCGGCGACGACCTCGACCCGACCGTCGCCGGGATCGTGCTCGGCGGCGCAGCCCCCACCGCCGCGGAGCTCTTCGCCGACCAAGAACGGCTCGACGCCCTCGGCGCCGCAGGCCGGGCGGCCCTCGACGGGACGACCGCACTGCTCACCCCGACGACGACCTGGCACCCGACGCTCGACGAGGTCGCAGCGGATCCGATCGGTGCGAACAGCCGGATGGGCCGGTACACGAACTTCGCGAACCTGCTCGACATGGCGTCCCTCGCGGTGCCGGCCGGCTTCGTCGACGGGCTGCCGTTCGGCGTGATGCTCACCGGACCGGCGTTCTCCGACCGGCGCCTCGCCGCCCTGGCCGCGGCGTTCGCGGAGCCGACCGTCGACCTGCTCGTGGTCGGTGCACACCTCCGCGACCAGCCGCTCAACGGCCAGCTCGTCGTCGCCGGCGGGACCTTCGTCCGCGACGCCCGGACCGCCGACGACTACCGCCTGTACGCGCTCGACACCGTGCCGCCGAAGCCGGGCCTGGTGCGGACGGCCGGAGCACCGGACGCCGGCAGCTCCACCGGCGCCGGCGGCATCGCGGGCGAGGTCTGGCGACTCCCCGCCGCCGGCTTCGCGACCTTCGTCGCCGCGCTCCCCGCACCCATGGCCATCGGCACCGTCACCCTCGCGGACGGCACCGAGGTCACGGGCTTCACCGTCGAGCCGTACGCCGTCGAGGGCGCCGAGGACATCACGCACCACGGGGGCTGGCGCGCGTACCGGTCGCAGGCGGTCGGAGCACCCGCGTGACGGTCGGCTGCGAGGATGGGTCCGTGCCCGCCGACGACCGTCCCACGCGCCCCGGACGACCACGGGCGGTGCCGGACCCCGCCCCGACCCTGAGCCCGCGCGACCAGGTCCTCGACGCGGCCGCCGCCCTGTTCGTCGAGCACGGGTTCGGCGCCACGTCCACCCGGGCGATCGCGGACCGGGTCGGCATCCGGCAGGCCTCGCTGTACTACCACTTCGCCGGCAAGGACAACGTGCTCGTCGAACTGCTCGAGACCTCGGTCCGCCCGAGTCTCGAGGTCGCCCGGGCCCTCGACGAGCGGGTCCCCGGGTCCGTTCCGGCAGCGGTCGCGCTCGCCGCCCTCGTCGCGTTCGACGTCGGGACGCTCACGGCCACCCCGCACAACGTCGGCACGCTGTACCTGCTGCCGGAGGTGCAGGGCGAGCGCTTCGCCGGGTTCCGCGCCGACCGACAGGCCCTGCAGGACGTCTACGGACGCCTCGGCACGCTCGCCGCGACGCCCGAGGTCACCGCCACGACAGCCCCGGCGCAGCTCGGCGGGATCCTCATCCAGCTCGTCGAGACCGTCATCCAGCTCCGACGCGGCGCTGAGGTGCACGACCGCGACCGCGCGGCGATCACGAGCAGCTGCCTCCGGGTGTGCGGCCTCGACGCCGACGCCGTCAGCACCGCGCGTCACGAGGCCCTGGCGCTCCTCGCCGCCGTCTCCGCCTGAACCCCATCAGCCCCGTCCACGACGAAGGACCGCCATGACCACCGTCACCACCACCCGTCCGCGCCCGCTCGCCGACGCCCTCCTCCCCCGCACCGTTGCCGTGAGCACCGCGCTCGTCGTCGCAGGCGCCCTGCTCACCGCCGGTGCCGCGCAGCTGTCCGTGCCGCTCTGGCCGGTGCCGATCACCGGGCAGACCCTCGCCGTCCTCCTCGTCGGCAGCGCCCTCGGCGCCCGACGCGGCGCGCTGTCGATGGCCCTCTACGTGCTGCTCGGAGTCGTCGGGCTGCCCGTCTTCGCCGACGGCACCGCGGGCCCCGGCGTGCTCGTCGGCCCGTCGGGCGGCTACGTCGTCGGGTTCATCGCCGCAGCCGCCGTCGTGGGGTGGGTCGCCGAGCGCTTCGGCGACCGTCGCTTCACCGCCGCCCTGCTCTCCTTCGTCCTGGGCACCGTCGTGACCTTCGCGGTCGGGATGGTCTGGCTCGCGGCCTCGCTCGGGCTCGACCTGCAGCACACGCTGGAGTACGGGCTGTACCCGTTCGTCGTCGGCGGTGTCGCGAAGGCCCTGATCGGCGCGGGGATCACCTCGTTCGGCTGGACGGCAGCCCTCCGTCGGCGGAACACGCCGGGCACGATGGACTGACCACGGGAACAGTCGGCGGCCGCCGCCGGTTGCACCCGGTGATGCCGCAGCCAGCGGCAACGACGAAGCCCAGGAGGCCAGCATGACCACCACCGAGACCGCCATCCTCGCCGGCGGGTGCTTCTGGGGAGCGCAGCAGCTCCTCCGTCGCCGCCCGGGAATCATCAGCACGCGCGTCGGTTACTCCGGTGGCGACACCCCGAACGCCACGTACCGCAACCACGGCGACCACGCCGAGTCGGTCGAGATCGTGTTCGACCCGTCGCAGATCTCGTACCGCGACCTGCTCGAGTTCTTCTTCCAGATCCACGACCCGTCGACGAAGGACCGGCAGGGCAACGACGTCGGCCGCAGCTACCGGTCCGCGGTGTTCTTCACGAACGACGAGCAGCGCCAGGTCGCGCTCGACACCATCGCGGACGTCGACGCGTCCGGGATCTGGCCCGGCAAGGTCGTGACCGAGGTCGAGCCCGCCGGTGACTTCTGGGAGGCCGAGGAGGAGCACCAGGACTACCTCGAGAAGCACCCGCACGGGTACACGTGCCACTTCGTGCGTCCGGGCTGGAAGCTCCCGCACCGCGACGAGGCGACCGCCTCGGCGTGAGTGCTCACGCCTGACGGCGTGACCGCATGACGGACTGGAGGCGCGGTGCCAGCTGGCACCGCGCCTCCAGTCCGTCCCTGGCTGGCGTCAGCCGCGCGGCACCAGCAGGTCGATGGCCGTCAGCTCCTCGTCGGTGAGCGGCGCACCGTCGAGCGCCGCGAGCGTGTCGTCCAGCTGCCGGACGCTCGATGCGCCGACCAGCGCGGACGTGACGGCCGGCTGCCGGAGCGCCCACGTGATCGCGAGCTGCGCGAGCGACTGCCCGCGTGCCGACGCGATGTCGTCCAGCGCCCGCGCCGTCCGCAGGTAGTCGTCGTCGATGCGGTCGGCGCCGAACCAGCGTCCCTCGGCGGCACGCGACCCGACCGGCACCGACCCGTCGAGGTAGCGGTCCGTCAGGAGCCCACCGGCGAGCGGCGAGAACACGATCGCCCCCGTGCCGATCCGGGTGAGCTCGTCGAAGAGCCCGCCCTCGGGCGTCCGGTCGAACATGCTGTAGCGCGGCTGGTGGATGAGCAGGTGGATGCCCTCCGCGGCGAGCGCCTCCGACGCGGCACGGGTCTGGGCGGGGTCGTAGTTCGAGATGCCGGCGTAGAGGGCCTTGCCGGAACGGACCGCGGTGACGAGCGCGCTGACGGTCTCCTCGATCGGTGTCGACGGGTCCGGGCGGTGCGAGTAGAAGACGTCGACGTACTCGAGGCCGAGCCGCCCGAGGGACTGGTCGAGCGAGGCGAGCATGTACTTGCGCGAGCCCCAGTTGCCGTACGGGCCCGGCCACATGTCGTACCCGGCCTTGGTCGACACGACGAGCTCGTCGCGGTACGGCCGGAGGTCGTCGGCGAGGACCCGGCCGAACTGCTCCTCGGCGGCGCCGGGCGGCGGACCGTAGTTGTTCGCGAGGTCGAAGTGGGTGATCCCGCGGTCGAACGCGTGCAGCAGGATGTCGCGCTGCGTCGCCAGGGGTCGGTCGGTGCCGAAGTTGTTCCAGAGCCCGAGGGAGATGCGCGGCAGGAGGAGACCGCTCCTCCCCACGCGCTCGTACGGGAGCTGCTCGTAGCGGTCGTCGGCGGGACGGTGGACGTCGTGCATCGTTGCTCGATCCGGGTCGGGGTCGGGGAACGGCCGTTGGGCCGGGATCGACGCTACCGTGCGGGCGGGCCGCCCACGACGCCGGGCCGGTCCGACCACGCGTGGGCCGGTCCGGTCGCGACCTGGCAGCATGCAGGCAACCGCCCGTCACCCGTCCGCACACGAGGAGCCGCCCATGCCGCAGGTCACCACACCCCGGGGAGTCATCGAGTACCGGGAGGACGGCGACCCCGACGGCACGCCCGTCGTCCTCGTGCACGGGTTCCCCGACGGTCCGTCGACGTGGGACGCGGTCGTGGCTGCACTGCCCGCCGGACTCCGGGTGGTCCGGCCGTCGTTGCGCGGCGTCGGCGGCAGCAGCGTGCACCCGGAGGAACGTTCCGGCCAGGTCGCAGCCCTCGCGACGGACCTGCTCGACCTGTTCGACGCGCTCGACCTGCACGACGCCGTGCTCGTCGGCCACGACTGGGGCTCCCGAGCCGCCCACGCGGTCGCCGCCGTCGCGCCCGAGCGCCTCCGAGGGCTCGTGGGGATCGCAACCGCGTACGGGCCGCGGACGGGGCTGTCCACCCAGCAGACGCTCGACGACGCCGCCGTCGCCTGGTACCGGTGGTGGCTCTGCACCGAGGTCGGCGAGGCCGCGTTCCGGAAGACACCCTCGGAGCTGCTCGTCTGGTCGTGGGACCACTGGTCGTCCCCGGACGTGATCGACCCCGACGACCGGCAGGCGCTGCTGGCGTCCTTCGCGTCCGACGAGTTCACGGACACCGTCGTCCACTACTACCGGCACGGCGCCGGCGAGGCACCGGGCAACCCGCGGTACGCCGACCTGCAGGCGACGCTCGACGCGTGGCCGACGATCCACGTGCCGACGACTTTCCTCGTCGGTGACGCGGACGCGTGCGAGACGGTCGCGGCGGCGCGGGATGCCCGGTCGTCGTTCGACGGCGACTTCCGACTGGTCGAGCTCGCGGGCGTCGGGCACTTCGTGCAGCGTGAAGTGCCGGCGGAGGTCGTGGCGGCGGTCGCCGAGCGGCTCTGACGCGGCGGCGGCGCGCCCGGTCCGGCAGCAGGTGACCACTCCCGGATCTCATACCGCGGTAGGGGGCGGTCGACCCCGCGGGCGGATGGCAGCGCGCCGCCGCGTCCGTAGCGTCGTCCTCGTCGGCGAGCGCCGCCGACGGAGGGAGGCACCCCGTGCTCGACCAGATCACCCCGTTCGTCGTCGACCTGGCGGCGAGTCCGCTCGTGTACGTCGTGCTGTTCGCGCTGTGCCTGCTCGACGGCTTCTTCCCGCCGGTGCCGAGCGAGACGGCCCTCGTCGCCGTCGCCGCGGTCGCCGCCACGTCCGGTCAGCCGGTGCTCGTCGGCGTGCTGCTCGCGGCGGCGGCCGGAGCCGTCGCGGGCGACTCGGTCGCGTACTGGATCGGCCGCCGGATCGGACTGACGCGACTCGCGTCCTCCCGACGCCCGAGGATCGCCGCGGCGTTCGCGTTCGCCGAGCGGCAGATGGAGCGGCGTCCCGCGAGCCTCATCCTCGTCGGCCGCTACATCCCGGTCGGCCGCGTCGCGGTGAACACCACGGCAGGCGCGACGAAACTCCCCTACCGCCGCTTCCTCGGTATCAGCGCGGTCGCGGGCAGCGCCTGGGCGGCGACCTCGGTGGGCATCGCCCTGGCGACGTCGTCGGTCCTGCACGAGCCCGTCGTCGCGGCGCTCGTGTCGATGGTCGTCGCGGTGGTGCTCGGTGTCGTGGTGGACCGGGTGATCGGTAGCATCGGCCGCAGGCGCGAGGCCGCTGCGGCCCGACGACGCGCCACCCTCGAGCGGACGCCGCGCACGCGCACCCCCGCTCCGACCGGAGAGACCGCCCGCCCGTGACCAGCGACGACCACGAACCGAGCTCGGCAGGCGCCCCGGCCGCGCGCGATGAGCGCCGCGCGCCGCGCCGCCGCTGGCCGTGGTCGACCCGCCGCGAGTGGGCCACGTGGCCGGTGGTCGTCGCCCGCCTCGTCCTCGTCGTGATCGCCGCGACGCTGTTCGCCGTCGCCGCACCCGTCACCGCCGTCGTGTACGGCGTCCCGGTACCGCTCGCCCTCCTCGTCACCGCAGTGCTGTCGGTGTCCCTCGGCCTCGCCCCCGTGCTCCCCCGCACGGCCTCCGTCGCACACCTCGTCGCCGTCGCGGCCCTCGGGGTGATGACGATCGGCGGCGACGTCGCCCCGTGGCCACTGCCCGTCACCGCGATCATCGGCGTCGGCGCACTCGTGGTCGTCCTCGGCGTCCGCACCGACTGGCGGCTCACCGCGGCGGTCTGGACCGCCGCGACGGTCCTCACGCTCGCCCTCGTCGCGGCGGCACCATCGCGCTGGGAGCCCGCGGACGTCTGGGCCTCCACCTTCGTGGTGTCCGCCGGGTCGACCCTGCTGCTCGCCGGCGCCGCCGTCGCGATCGGACAGCGGCGGGCCGTCCGCGTCGAGCTCGCCGAGGCACGGCGGGACGTCGAACTCGAGCAGGAGCGTCGGCGCACCGTCGAGGAGCGGGCCCGCATCGCCCGTGAGCTCCACGACGTCGTCGCCCACAGCATGTCCGTCGTCCACATGCAGGCCGAGTCCGCCCCGTACCGCGTCCAGGACCTCCCGCCGGAGGCCCGCGCCGAGTTCGCCGCGATCGCCGGCACCTCCCGGACCGCCCTGCGCGAGATGCGCCAGCTCCTCGGGACCCTCCGCGGCGGCGCCGACGCCGAGCGCGCTCCGCAGCCGCAGCTGACGGACCTCCCCGACCTGGTCGAGCGCACCCGCGCCGCCGGCATCCCGGTCACGCTGCACCTCGACGCTGTCGACGGCGACGCGGACCGGCTCGCGCAGCTCACCGCCTACCGGGTCGTGCAGGAGGCGCTCGGCAACGTGGCCCGGCACGCGCCCGGCGCGTCCACCGTCGTGACGATCGGGAGGCACGGTGCGGCCCTCCGGGTCGAGGTCACCAACTCCGCGCCGCCGGCCGGCACCGTCGCCGCACCGCCGCCCGACGAGGGCGGCTTCGGGCTCGCCGGCATGCGGGAGCGGGTCGCCGCGCTCGGCGGGACCGTCGAGCACGGCCCGTGGCCGGACGGCGGCTTCCGCGTCGCGGTGAGCCTGCCGACGACGCCGGCGCCGGCGGCGTCTTCGTCGTCGATGACTCGAGCCGACGAGGAGCAGCCGTGACGCGGGTGGTGGTGGTCGACGACCAACAGATGTTCCGCATGGGACTGCGGGCGATCCTCCAGGCCCAGGACGACCTCGAGGTGGTGGGCGAGGCGTCGGACGGCGCCGAGGCGGTCGCACTCGTGCTGCGGGAGCAGCCCGACGTGGTGCTCATGGACGTGCGGATGCCGAACCTCGACGGCATCGAGGCGACCCGGCGGATCACCGCAGCCCCCTCGGACCGCCCCGTCCGGATCGTCATGCTGACCACGTTCGACGTCGACGACTACGTGTTCGACGCCCTCCGCGCCGGAGCGAGCGGGTTCCTCCTCAAGGACGCGTCGGCCGAGGAACTCGTCGCCGCGGTGCGGACCGTCGCGGGCGGCGAAGCGCTGCTCGCGCCGCGGGTGACCCGGCACCTCGTCGAGGCCTTCGTCGCCGCCCCGGCACCGGCCGCGCCGCGCACCGAGGTCCTCGACGTGCTCACCGAGCGGGAGCGCGACGTGTTCCTGCTCATCGCGCGCGGCCGGTCGAACGGTGAGATCGCCGCCGAGCTGTTCATCGCCGAGCAGACCGTGAAGACCCACGTCGGACGCATCCTCGCGAAGCTGCAGCTCCGCGACCGGGTGCACGTCGTGGTGCTCGCGCACGAGAGCGGGCTCGTCGGACCGGGGTGACCGATGCCGCGCCGCGATCCTGGTCAGGCGCACACGGCGATGAGCGTGCACCCGTCGGGGCCGGCGCGGAACCAGCGCTCGTGCTCGGGCGGCACGCCCGCCGCGTCACCGGCCGACAGCTCGGTCTCGACGCCGTCGACCACGAGCCGGCCCGAACCGCGGACCACGACGTACGCGTCCTCGTCGCCGTCCTCGCGGTGGTGGTGCGGCACCGTGGCCGCGCCGGCGGGGAGCGCCACCTCGTACAACCCGAAGCGACCGATGCCCAGCGAGCCGTTCAGTCGGCGGTCGTACGGACTCGAGGCCGGGTGTTGCGAGGCGTCGGTCGGGACGGAGGCGGTGTGCACGACGGAGGCGGTCATGCCCGTCACCGTACGGGTCTCCCCCTGTCCCACTGCACGGTCGGCCGACCATCCTCGAAGGCGAGCTCCGTCGCGGCGATCTTCCACGTGTGGCCGTCGTCTGGGTTGCCCTGGAAGAAGAGGTACTCGCGGCCGTCCTCGTCACGCAGGTACCCCGGGTGGCCCGACTCCGAGTGGTTCCAGCTCCCCTCGGGCCCTGCGGGGACGAGGGGCTCGTCCGACCCGCGCGTCCACGTCCGGCCGTCCGGGCTCGTCGCCCAGCCGATCTGCTGCGGCGCATTGTTGTACGCGCCTGCGTAGAACATCGTGAACTGCTGGCCGTCCCACCGCAGCGCCGGGGCCTCGATGCAGTCCTGCTCCCACGGGAGCTCGGGTGCGAGCGCCGGCCCGTCGACCGACAACTGCTCCCAGTCCCCCGGCCCGTACGCACTCCCGATGCGCGCCCGCGAGGTCCCGAGCAGCTGCGTCGTCATCGTCGGGTCGCGGGTCACCCACGCCAGGAGCAACCAGTCCCCAGCTGCGACGAGGTCCGCGTCGATCGCCCGGCCGCACGTCCAGTCGCCCGACGGCCGGAGCACCGGGTTCTCCGGGTTCGGGGTGAACGTCAGGCCGTCGTCGCTGACCGCGTGGCAGATCGAGTCCTCCCGGCCGCGGCCGTAGGTCTGGAAGAACAGGTGCACCCGGCCGTCCACGACCACCGCACCGGGTGCCGCCGCACCGCTCCGGTCGTACTGGCCGAACGGCCGCAGCACGGCGGCCGTCCGCCACGACACCAGGTCGTCGCTCTCGGCGATGCCGATCGACCAGCCCTCCGGCTCGGCGTCGCTGGCCGACGGCAACGAGCAGTAGAGGAGGTAGCGGCCGCCGAAGCGGATCACCGACGGGTCCTTGGCGTAGGGGCGTCCGCGGCGGGAGGTGTCGCCCCACGGTTCGCCGAGGAGTCGGACGGAAGCGTCGTCGCTCATCGGTCCATGGTGCACCCGTGGGCGCCTCCTGGGGCTCCGCACAGTCCCGCATCGGGGCGCAGCGGCACTGTGCCGGGCGTGTACGTCTTGCGGTGCTCGAGCTGTCCATCACTCGATGAACGACAAGAGCCTCGGCTCCCTGCGAGAGGGAGCCGAGGCTCTTGATCGTGGCGGGTCATTTGCAGGTCTCAGCGACTCCCGCCGTCATGCGGATCCACTGCCCTGCTGGGGCGCGGGAAGTCTGAGCTTCCCCTGGGTCGACCCGAGTTTTCCCCTTTCCGCCGAAACTCCCGGTCAGGGCAGCCTCGTTGGTAGTTCGATGCGACGCTCGTGCTGACACAGCGCGGTTGCTCTGTGGGGACCGAAGCACGGCGGTGCAGGCGGGTTTGCCTGCTCGTACCGTCGACGCAGCAGCGGACGGAGGCGACTCTGGGGGGCGCTCTCAACCGTCTGGGGCTTCTGTGCGCGGGCTGGAGGTCATGCGCGTCACGGGGTCGGTGACGTAGTCGACGAATTCTCGGCCGAAGTCTGACATGACGTGCTCGGAGCGCGGCCTCCGTGACGGGGTCCGGTGCCCACGCTCGGCAGCCCGAAGATGTTCGGCGATAAGGTCGGTTCCGCTCTTGGTGACATCGTCGACGAGTCCGAGTCGGACAAGACGGTGCACCCGGTGTCGGTCACCGTGCTCCTCGCCACCACCGTCTAAGTAGCGAACGACATCGGTCAGTCCATATCGCCGTTCAGTCTGGAGGGATGCCAGGACGACCATGTCGCCTGGTAGGACCCGTTCCAGTGCGTCGTCAAATCTTTCCGGTTCCTCGAATCCGACGATGCGGTTCAGGAGCGCATGGCGCAGGAGCGTGCGTTTGTCGTCTGATGCTGCTTCGAGGAGCTGCCGGATGGTGCGATGGACCGACGCCTGGAACGAGTCGTCCTCGGCTAGCCGCTCGTCGAAGTGGGCCAATCCGGATTGTTCGAGGCGGGACAGGTCGTCGCGAAGTTCGGTAAGGATGCGCACCGTTCGGCGTTCAAACGATGATCCGAGCACCCTGTTGGTGAATACCGATAGCACACCGCCGATCCCTGGCACGAGAGACACGAGCGCTTCGAGCGTCGCTGCCGCGGAGTCCTCTACTCGGTCCTTCGTTTCGTCACGCATGTATGCATCGTATGGGCGCTGAAGGCGGTGGTCGGAGGGCTGGTCTGGTGCGTCCCTCGGCTCATACTTGACTGCCCGCATGAGGTATCCGGCGGCGACGCCTTCGAGATGTGCCGAGCGACCAGCGCGGGGAGCAAATCAGTGCGCTGTCGACACGGCAGATAGGATACGGCTGTGGATGACAGCATCGACGACGAAGCGCAAGCGGCGATGAGCGCATGGGCTCGAGTGCTCATCGGTATAGCAGGAACCGGGCTGCTCATAGCAGGCCTCCTCGCTGTCTTCGTCAAAGACACCAACGTCGCCGGCGTACCGCTATTGATTGTTGCTGGTGCCGCCTTCGTGTACGTATCGCTGACGGGGCAGCAACTTATCCAGGTGAACAAGGATGGGGTCGTTTTCGGCCGCGTGAAGCGCCTCGAGAAAGTCCTCCGAGAAGCTACCGCGGACCCTGATCTCCCCTTCCAGTCGAAGGAACGACTGGCCGACATCGCGGAAGATAACGGCATCCGCGTCGCTCGACCTTCGGACGCTGAATTGGAACAGCAGGTGCTCCAGATGCTGGAGCGCATCAGCTTGACCAGCAAGTTCACGATCGGAGCACCGCCTGGTGGAGCTGACCTCGGCGTTGACTTCGCGTTGACGAATGAATCAGGCCAGACAGTCGGCGTCGAGGTTAAGCGACGGATGCAGTTCCGGCATTTCGCGGAGGTCATCCGACGTCTTCGCACAACGCGATGGGATTACAAGCTTCTCATTGTTGATGGAGGCATTCCGGAAGAACTTGCTGCGCCATACCGAGCCGAGGGCATTTGGATCATCCGCTGGGATCCGGACGGAGACGACCGCGTGACTGATGTCTTCCGCGAGATGGGGTTCGTCGACCGCTGAGGCGATACTGTCGGCGCAAACGAGGCCGGTCTCTGTCACGGTGAAGCTGCGCGCCGACGCCTACTCGTACTCTTTGCCGTACGCCCATCGGAATAGTTCTCCAATGAAAGCGTGATCGCGAAGCCACTGCCGTTTCGTCGCTCCCCCATGCCCCGCGTTCTGAGTTTGACGTACCAGTCGGGAAGGAAGTACCTGATGCTGGCCAGGCGACTGGGTAGAAGGCGGTAGGTGTACAGCTTCCCGTTGCTCATGCGGTACCACCGACGTCCCGTCGCATCGGTGAACGAGACGTAGCTCATGACCCAGGATGCGGTCCCGGGGTACCGGAGGAGCAGCTCCCAACCCTCCTGCATCAGCAGACGCGACTTCCGTGCGGAGTCGTCCCAGGTCCATTCGGGGTACGTCCGCACGAACACTTCGACGCTTGAGATCGGCGCATCACTAAGATTCAAGACGTGGATCCTTGAAAGGACCTCGCCGTACTCGAACTCATAATCGAGATACACGCGATCTGCTTGTGCCCGCAATCTGGTGACGGCAAGGGAGCGAAGGTTCCAACCGCCGAAGACGACACCGCCCAGGGCGATGCCGGCCGTCACCCAGCCTGGAAGATCGCCCATGTCAACGGACATGATCGAACAGTAGTGGCGGACCTGCCAGAGTGCCATCGTCAGAAACCGTCACCGACGCGCGCACGGGCTGCGAGAACGTCTGAGGAGCCGATCAACTCGCTGCGAGCGTGCCAGTCGGTCGCGGCGGCTGGTCAGTGGCCGATGAAGTACGTGACGTTTGGCGAACCGTTCGTGCCATCCACCGCGCACTCGATGTTCGCCTTCCGCTCGGCGCCGAAGGGGTTTGTGATGTCAGCCTCGAACTTCACGTAGACCTCGTCGCCCTGCACTTCCTGCGCGAGGAGGCCGGGCAGAATGTCCCCGCCTCGCAGCGTTGCTCCGCCATCTGCCCGCCCTCCTCGCCAGATCTGGTCAGTCCGGACAACGCCGAGCGAGCCTAGCGCTCCGAGAGGGCTGCAGCTCACGGGCGAGCCCCGCGCCGATTGGAGCACACACAAATCCGAGTACCGCGTCTCTGCGAGAAGAGCCCTGCCAAGGATGGCTCTCAGCGTTTGAGCCCAAGGCGTACTTGCCCGAACCAGATGCCCGCGTCGCTCCCAAGGAGCCCACCTTCCCCGAGGCTGAGCACCGCATGCGTCCAGGTGTGAAGCACCTCGCCCACCGCTGATCGCCGTGCGGCGTTGAACACCGTTCCGTCATCTTCCCCGTTTGCGAACAGTCCACGTGCCGCTACGAGTTCGGGCGTTGTGTTGACGACGGCGTTCTCGAAGTCGTTCCACATGTGCATGGGTGACGGGCGATGCTGTGGTTCGCCTCGGATTTCGTCAAGGTAGGTGAAGCGGCGACCGAGCGCGTACCCTTCGAGCATCTCGCGAAGTGGTCGCCAGTGCTCGTTCTGTTGCTGTTGCGCCACGGCCTGCGTCGCGATGCCGGGGAGCGCGACGCGATGCGCGTGCGCCCAGATAGCGTCGTCGATTGCGCTGGTGGCATGTCCTTTGATTTCTGCCGGCGCAGTGCCAGCCATGGAGAGCGCAGCGAGCTTCAACAGTTTCTCGACAGCCGCGGAGGCGGAGACGAGGAACGGCCAAAGCATCACCATGTCGGCGGTTGGCGCGCGAAGTGAAGCGTGGGCGCCGGTCAGCAGGGATGCGACCGCCTCTGTTTCGTACGACCAGGCGGCGACGCGCGCATGACGCGCTTGGGGTGACTCATCCATAAGCATCCTAGGAGGAGGGGGCAGGAGCATCTTGGGTGCGTAGACGGCGGCGTTCCCACGTTCTCGGAGGATCGCTGATCCTTAAACGGGGAACCCTGCCGCGGCAACATCTTCCTAGGTGACATTATCCGCGTTGACAGTCTCAACGGAGGCGAGGCGGGCCCTGACGTCACCGCTCCGTGTGGTTTCGAAGGAGCTCATCGACGATTTCGTGGCTCGTGCGGACGGACTGCATCATGAGCACGATCGGCATCGCCGCAGCGTTCTTGGGGTGCGCGGCGACGTTTCGTAGTCGCCGCCCACTGTTCAGCATCTCGGCATCGAGGGGGCCGTCTGGATGCGTGGTCACGTAGCGGTCGATGAGCTTGCTGTAAGGCTGCCTCGGGTTCGCGTTGAGCACGTGTCGGAGCGTCGTTTCCACTGCCTGCAGGGCTTTCTCTGCACCGAGCGCCGCGAACTCGTACTCCACAGACGACATGACGAGCAGTCGTCGGCTGAGCTGTAGCACCGATGCGACGCCTGCGGGCGCGTGAGGGATTTCCGGCAGCTCTGCAACGGCTGTCTCGAGAGCGTCTGGTGTTGCGTAGACGGGCGGCTGCTCCTCGCTCGTGACAACAATCGACTGTCGGCGCGTCCGATCGTCGAGGGCGAACAGATGAGCGCCGGGCGCCGGCATGATGAGCTGCATGACGAGGTCGCTGACGATGCGAACGCCGGTGTGCACGTCATCTGGATCGACTTCACGGTTGTCGAACTCTGCATTTGCGTCGAGGTGAAGTGACGCTTGGAATCGCTCGATCTTGCGCATGAGTTCGTAGAGGCGGACGATGAGGTATGGCTTTGCCGGAGCGTCTGGGTCGATCAGAGCTTTCGCCAGTTCATGCGCAAGTGAGTTCCGGTACTCCCGGACTTCCGCCATCGTTTTCTGGTCGGAGTCCTCGAGTACATCTTCGTCAATCAACCATGAGATTGACTCCTTCACGCGGTTTTGCCCGCGCCGGAGGAACCGTTGTTGGTATTCGGGCGTGTACGTCGGACCCGATTCTGACCACCCGTGTTCGTGGAAGGATGCAACGATCTCGACGATGCTTGTCGTCACCAGTTCATAAATTGTAAGGAAGGCGCCCGCGCGGACGAGCGTGTCCTGCATAGTATTCTGTTGGAGATGTGCGCGCAGTCGCTCCTCGTAGCTTGTTGATTCACTCATGATTTCGACGTGCCTCTCTTGGTCTACGTGCTATCGCGATCTGGCTTCAGAGCTTCCGCAGCACCCGATCACGTCCTTGCCCTCTGGTTCCTCTGCGGGACACCGGCGGAACGTGGCTCTTCCGGCAGTTCAGCTCGGGAACGTCGTGCCTGTCGGCCGACGAGCAGTCGAACGAAAGCTTCTCGGAACGGGCGTCCGTCCGCGGGCTTGCCTCAGCAGCAGTTACCGCCGTCAGTCTGGCGGCGTGTGCAATGCGTCTGCGAAGGACGGCCCGGACGGCGGTGGGGTCAGCATCCATGTCGTCAGGGTTTCCCCGAGGGTGTACAGACGCTCCTTCGTCCGCTCGTCTACTTCGTCGCCGGTCAGACCCGTGTACGCACTGATGGCATCGTCAAGTGAGTCGCCTCGGTGCAGGCGCGAGGCGATGTCCTGCATTCCGAGGTGGATCAATCCATTCCGCAGTTTGTCGTTCACGAGCACCCAGCGCGTTCGCTCATCGTCGATGAGGTCAGAGACGTTCGCTGGTACGAAAGCTGGCTGCTCATGGCGGAGGTCGTGTAGCGCCAGCAGCCCCTGATACAGAGCGACGAATCGGTGTTTCCGCGCTGCTGTCTCGCACCACGAGCAACCGACCCGAGCACTACTGAGCTCTGCGGAACGAACCACGCTTTGGACAGTAGCGAGGGCGATTGCAAGCGTTGGGGGTAGTGTTCCCGCAAATAAGCGGGGAAGCGCCTCAGCACTCGTTGCATCCCATGCCGCAAAATCGAGGTTGGCCGACGGCGAGTGATGCGCGATCCCCGAGCCGTTCAGGAGCGCCCCTGCGATATTGCCGGCGCCGACGCTGAGGCGGTACGCGGCAGGCCCTGCCTGATCGAGCGTCGCTGTCTGGTCCGACCGCAAACCCATGAGGAAATGCGCGCTGACGGAAGTCATGTAGGGGCGACCGTCCAACGTGACGACAGAGAGGTCGTCACGGAGGAAGTCAAACTCCGGCCGGAACCGGTTGACGGGAAAGTACGCCTGGTGGTTCGCGTCGAGTAGCTCCCCGAAGTGACGGACTACTCCGGAGAGGTGCCGCTTGTTGTCAGCGAAGAACTTTCCGCTCATCCGCGCTGCTTTCGCTGCGTCTGCGTCCCAATCAGCCTGTAGGTCGATTCCGAGCGATCGTTTGAAGTGCGTCTGCGCTTCGTATGCAGCCATCACGCCGTACTGCAGCAGCCCGAGTTCCGCGGCGTTCGCGATGCCGTCGAGGCCGATCAGCGAGCAGGACACGTAATGCATGTCGCTGCGCGCGATGGCGAGAGCGATCGTCTCCGCTGGATCGAGCTCAGGCCACACGATGTCGCCGTTCACGCCCTGAGTTCTTCGTAGTCGATCGCGTTCAGTAGCGCCCGCAGCTCCGGTTCGTCGTCGAGCGTTAATGGTGTCAGGGTCTTGGCAGCTCCGGCTTGCTTGAGCTGCAGTTCGGTGGCCACGTCGTTGAGGATGCGGACGGACTCGGTGGTCTCCCACTGCACGCCTTCCAGTCGGTGCCGCTCGAATCGGGCGGCCACGAGCGCTTCCGGTCGACGGTTTCCGTACGCGTCGCGCTCCGGAGTCGTTGCAGCAACCATGCGGACGGTCCGCAGGCCCGGAGCGACAGCGAATGCCTCCCTGACTGTGACGAGGATGCATCCGGCGACCGCGGTGGCGTGCCATGCCGATGCTTCTTTTTTCGGCAGCGCTTTGATGGTGGGCCGGCCTGTTGGAGTGACGTCGGGTTTCTTTTGCGGCATGCCGGCGAGCGTCGGCACGATGACCAGCACGGATGCTTCGTCGCCGGAGACACCAAGTGGTGCTGCGGCGGCGTCGTTGTCTTCGAAAGCTGCCGCGAGAGCGCCGATGACTGTTCCCGGGTCGTTCGCGTTGAGCAGCGACCACTCCTGGTCGTGCTGGCGTTGTCGTTCCAGCTGCTGACGGGCGTTCTCACGTCGTCGGTGTTCCACTTCCTGCTGCGTGTCGAGGTTGGCCTGCGCAAGCGCAGCTCTCCGGCGAGCTCGAGCAAAGAAGCTGATGCCTTCGAGTTTCTCCTTCTGCTGCCGTTTCAACACGTCAGCTTCGTGCACCGGTGCTGGCGGCGGTTCCACGCGTCGCTGCGCCGGCTGGAAGGTCTCCCGATGGAGCCCCGCGATCCGCCGGTACACGTCCTCGAGTTCTTCGGCTGCTTCCGCGCGGCTTGATGCGACCACCGCCCTGGTGACTGCCCCGGATGAGCTCCGCCGTCCGACACCGAGACTGGTCGAATATGTCACTGGGCCGATACCTGAGGAGAAGCCGGTCGCTCCGCCGCCGACATGGACGCGTGCTGCACGCGGGCCGATACTCGTCCGCACGCCTCGGCTCGACACACGTACCCGGACACCGGGCGCCATCCGCACTGAGAACCCCATGGCGGCAGCTTAAGTTCGTGAGAGGTCGGCGGTGCTACCGCAGTTTTGGGATGCCGCTAGTGTCTCGGCCTCGGTTGCGAGCCGATTGCGTGTCCTCATGCGGCACTTCCGGGCGCTGCGCGAAGCGTCGCACTGATCCGGTCGATTCGCGCTTGTCGGACTGCTGCTTCGTCGACCCAGGACGGGTTGAAGAGCATCTGCACGAAACGCTCTTGGATTGCGGGGAACTGTCTCGGTTCTTCGGGCACGGTCAGCTGCGAGTCGAGTGCGATGATCGCGTCTCGAACGGCGCGCCCCTTCGTGGTGAGCGGTGCCATCAGCTTCGCGACCATCTGCCGGGACAGCGTGGTCTCTCGCCATGTGGCATAGTCGAGTCGCGCGAGGTCGTGGGCGACAAGAAAGTCGACGTAGCGGTCGAGGAACGCAAATTCATGAGCGCCGAAGCCGTACCCCGGCGGCTCCCAGGTCGCTGACTTGATGTCAAGAATTTGGTCGGTCACTTCTACCGATATCCAGATGCTCCGGGCGACGTCTGTCATTCCCTGCGCGAACATGTCGAGGAACGTCAGCCCTTGCGCCTCCATGTCTGGTTGCGCCATCGCCTGCAGGATCCAATCCACGTCGAAGCCTGCCGACGGGAGCGGTCCGGAGGTTGCGAGCGCGGCAAGGACGCCCTCGGGATCGAACGTGTTACGCCGAGAGATTTCAAGCGTGGTGTTCTCGTCGTGTACTCGGAGCGCTTCGCGGGCGTCCGTCCACAGCGTTTCCATGGTCTCCGGGTTGTGGAGAACGAGGATGACGGGAAGCGGGTAGCTCTCCCAATACTGGCGGTGTTTTGCTTCAGGCGTGAAGCGGACGGAGTCGGTCGTCGTGTTCGCGAAGCGGGACGCGCCGCTTTTCACCTGGACTGCAACTGTCCGTCCGGTAGCCTCCCCGTCAGGGGTTACGTACTCGATGTGACCATCGATACCAACGTCTCGGTGCAGCACTTCCCGCCAGATACAGCGCGCCTGATTGACGATGCCGGCGACCGTCAGAACGCCGGCCTGCTCGACAAAATCTGTGTCTTGTACCCGCGGAAGGGACGGTCTTCTTGCGGTGCTCATAGCGCGACGGTACGTGATAGCGCCGGTTCTCCATACGCGACGCGCACTCTGCGCTGCTACTGACTGCCGCGTGCGTTTACGATCGGCCTCCCGGTACCCAGTACCAGTCGGCGGGTGCGCTATTGAGATGTGTGAAGCCGTCACGTTCCAACGCTTCTCCGAGGTCAGCGATCCTGGCAGCGGCAGCGTCGGTCCACGCTGCGCCGGTTGCTTCGCGCAGGACACGGAGAAGTCTTGTCGGCCGGTTGCCGTGCTTCTTCCGCCAGATCGGTTCCGGCTGCTCGGCGCCGTCGGGCACGGCAATCGTCCAGCCCCACCCGGCGGGCGCGTCTCGCAGCCGCGTGAGGTTCGCTCGGTCGAGCTGCTCGGCGAGTTCAGCGAGCCACAGAGAGGACGGTCCGGTTGATGCCACGGCGTCGCCGCGCAGATCAGCAACGGATCGCGTCCCAAATCGGGTGCGGTGAGATTCGGTGATTGTGAAGAATCGGTCGGTCATGGTGGTCTCCAGTTTTGAGCGGTTGTGCACTGCAGGGGGTTTGTTGCCATCACTATGCGCGGACGACGTGACCGGCTGATGTCACTCGTTCTGGGGCGCTGAGCTGGACGTGAGCAGTCATCGAGACCTCGTAGCGTTAGCCGGTGACTTCTGGTTCGGAACGCGAAATCCTGTCGGCGGAGCAACTTGCCGACGTCCTCTCACACGCGACGGCGGAGCTCCGGACGGTGGGTTTTCCGAGCCGGCCGTTTGGATCGTCGACGCGCATGGAAGAAGCGCATCTCCTGCGAGCGTTGAGCGCCTTGGTTGCGGAACTGGGCGTGCACCTTCGCGCTCGTGAAGTTGTCTCGGAAGAGCAGGTGGAAGCGCTCCTGACGCGGACGCAGGAGCTCGCCGACGTGCTCGCCGGTCCGGACGTCGCGTGTCGGTGCCGTCATGCCGAGCCGGGCGATCACCGCTCGGACGGATGCAACTGGTCGCACCCTGCGTCCGGCGTCGGGTGCGACTGCGATCAGCGCACTGGAGCAGCTCCGATACCGACACGGGCTTGGCTTGACCGGCCGGAATCGATGCCGGACTTCTTGTGACCGAGCCTCGGCTGAGCCCAAGCCCCTGGGGAGCGTCCTGATGGTCAATTGGTGGAGTGTTGGCGTCGCAGCAGTCGGCGCGGCGGTCGCGCTGCTCACTGCGATCGCGCAAGCTCGTACGTATCGAGCTCAACGTCATCTCCGTGAATCCACGGAGGCTGCGGCCGTCCTCCGAGATTTGAAGGCAACGTCCCAAGACCACGACGCCGCGCTCGAGCAACGCCTTGCGGTCCTCGTGAGGTACCACGCTGCCGCGTACGCGTGGAAGCGTCACCTGAAGTTCATCGACCCGGTGAACGCCGTGTTCGAAGCGGTATTCGGCATCGGCATTATCGTCGCCGGTGCACGCATCGTCCTCGACCGTCCGACCTTGCACACCGCCGATGTGCTCTTCGGTCGGTACTTCGGTCTGGGGTTCGTCATCGCTGGCGCCATCTGCACCTGCTACGGCGTTGTTCGGCTGACGCAACTGCGACGGGAACGCCGGATCGTGAGCGCAGCTGGGCTCGATGCGCCCGACCCTCATGAGGCAGCCCAATTGCCGCAAGCAGCCAGCGGCCGGCGAATCAGGTGGCCGGAGGTACGGCAGTTCATCGCGGGTATCGGGCTCGCCGTTGCCGTGTGCTGCTGCGTTCTCGCCGTCGCCACCGCACCTATCCGGCACGAAGCTCTGGACACGGTCGCGCGCTTTGCTGCCGCCGTTCCTGCGCTGGGCGGCTTCGCGGCGCTGATTCTTTCGCGGGCGACTGGATGGACCTGGAGTGCCGCGGTCTTGGGTGCGGGCGCCGTGGTTCCTGTGATTCTCCCGGTGACTTGGTTCGGAATCTGCGTATCGGCGATCCTGGGTGCCGGCGCCGTTATCGCGCTGATCGGCGACGCGTGCGTGTCGATGCGCTCTGCAGAGGAGCTCGTCGAGCCAGCAACGGAGGATGTAAGTACCGGGACCGCGGGTTCGGATCGTGAAACGGAGCCTGACGACCGGAAGGTGGAGAACTCGTCAACCGAGTAGCGCGCCCTTCTCCGTGTGACGCGACTGAACCGCAGCTCTGTCGTGCGGTCTCGGTCCGAGTGCATGGAAGATTTGGCGACGCATCTCGCGGTGGTGCTGTGAGCGGAGCGTTCGACGGAAACGCTTCGCATCTCGTGACCTGGAAGGTGCCCCTGCCATCAATTGGAGTCAGTACACCGCTCATCCCCTTGAGCGAGCCTGATGCGTGGGCGGCGGGTGAGTACGCCGACCGCAGCTACCCGGTTCAACCGAGACCCAAAAAGCTACGCATCGCCAGGTGCCATCTCGCACCGACCTGCCGGCGGCCGCGCTGAGTCCTTGCCCCGATCGAAACGCGCGCCTTAAATGCGCCGCTTTGAACCGGCCGCGAAGGTCTCCCCGGAGAAGTCTCCGGAGTAGATGTCTTGGTTGAGCACCCAGAACAATTCTCGGGCGGTCTCCGCCGTGAAGGAGAGCTTGTCGTCGACGAGCAACGCCTCGTCGTCGAGGCCGTGCTCGCGGATCTTTTCTCGAAGCACGTCCACCGTGAGCGTTTGCAGGTACTCCCGTTTAAGGATGCTGGTCAGCTTCCGACGGAAGATCGAGTTCCGTTTGACCGTGTCGGTGAGGAAGTCTGCGGAGCCGTCGGCGAGTGGGAACGCTGATCCAAGTTGTTGCACCCATTCATCCGCGCGTGCGAGGACCGCGTCGGAGTCTTTGAAGAGGGCTTCGAACCGCTTCTGGTTGAGCGCGTAGACGGTTTCGGCGGTGACGATGACGTCGAAGACGCTGTCGAAGGCGAAGAGCGGCTCACTGATCTCGCTGACGGCTCCGTCGAGGAACCGAGCGACGAGCGGTTTGGTTCCGAGGGAGAGTGGGGTTGTCTTCCGGACGTACAGCGTCGGAGACTCGGACGTCCCTACCGTGAGCGCGTAGCAGATGAATCGGTGCTTCAGGTCGTCGTTGCTTGCCTCATCCAGGTTCACGCCCTGGGCGAGCTCGCTAAGGAGTTCCATGTCCCACGCGTCTCCGCGGGTCGCCCGGACGTATGGTGCGTCATCCTGCTCGTCGTCCGGATCGTAGTCACGGCCGCCCGGCTCGTTTATGGTCTGCGCTGCCGCGTTTGCGTACTCGACAAGCGCGGCGTGCACGGCGCCTGCGATTTTGATTCGTCGCGCATGGACGTGTGTTCCGGTGCGCCAAGCGACGACGAGGGTCATCGGCGTTGTGCTGGTGATTTGTTCGACGGCCGGCATGAGCATCCATTCGCAAGATCGGTGCCGTAATCCTAGCCGCCTTCGAGCAGTTAACGAGGATTCTGTCCGACTCGATCGACTCGGACCTCGTCATTCAAGCTCGTGGTCGTAACCTCTTCCCCTGCTCGGATCTTCCGCTTGCTGAGAAGGTAATATTCCGCGCCGGTGGCGTCCGTCACTTGGAAGACGGAGTAACGGAAGACAAACAGCAGTGGATTGACCTGGATGACGCCTGTCTTGACAGTCACGACCCCGACGATTCCGAGGAATAGGACGTAGGCGACGACATCGGTGGTTGTCGGCTGCGAAACGGTGAGGAACGGCAGCAGGTACCCGGCGAGGTAGCTTGATGCTTCCGCACCCGCGTTGCGGACGGAAGTGATGGTGGACCCGGCCCTGGCGCTTCGCCGGTCGAGGTTCAAGACAGCTATGAGTGCCGCGACTCCCGCTGCGGCGAGCCCAGCTGTGACGATGCGGATCCACGTGTTCTCGATCCGGAGTGCAAGGATCGCGAATAGTGGCGCGTACGACGACAGAAACAGCAGGGGTTTCGCGAACATGGTGACCTCGAGTTGGGGAGCATCAGTGTAGATCTGGCCGCCGACAGTGATGCGGCGCTCGCTCTGACCTATGCGGCGAGATCGTTCGTGGCGTCGGACGTCGGACGGCCATAACCTTGAAGGCGCCATCTCGGTGACCCTACCGACCGGGGGCGGAATCGGCCGGCTGTCAGAGCATCGGGTGGGGCTCAACTGTCCCGTCCCGCGACGACGCATCGTGTTCAACAAGACCTCGCACCCGTGGTTCGAATCATCTCGCGCAGAGCGAGGTCGCGTGCGATAGTTCGATGTGACCTGCACTTGAACGTGCTCGTTGGAGGCGCTGCGGTGGGTTCAGAGAGAGACACGACGTGGCAGGACTCTATGAGCGCCTACGCATCCGTTGATCGGTTGGCGCGTGCGGGTGCCCGCGCCGATGAACTTGAAGGTGAGCTGCTCGATCTTTGGAGCAGCCGTTCCGACGGCAGTCTGACTGTCTTCAAGCACGGGTCTGCCACCTACCTGTTCGAGCTCGCCGCGGGCGATGTTCCTGACCGAACGCTCGCCTGTGTAGGCGTGCCGCCGCAGACCGTCGACCGCCGAGATGTTTCGTACCAGGCTGGGTTTCCTCTGGCTCAGGCCGGTCGGCCGGTCGATCGTGGCCACCTCATGCCGCACAGCGGCGGCGGCCTGTTCGGGCCCAACATCTTCCGCCAGGACCGCGCACTGAACCGAGGACTCTCCCGTGACGGGCAGCGGTACCGGGACACCGAACGAAAGGCGGTGGAACAGCAGGCGATGTACTTCGCCTCCCTGCGATATGCGGATGCGACGGATCATGCGGCCGTGGTCGAGACCGGAACCATCAACGTTGAAGGCGTCAGCGTGCGGGCGTATCGGAACCGGTTCGACGCGACAGCGTTTGCGTCCTACCCGCCTCCCGCCGAACACGACGCCGCTGGCCACGCAGTCTTGAAGACGCTCACCGCAGCACAGCTCGGCGACGTGGGCGAGGAGGTAGTTCGCATCCACCTCGAGACGCTCGGGGTTCGCATCGTCGCCGTCGGCGACTCCCACATCACCCGCAACGAAGGTCGACAGGACCTCGATCTCGTGGTCCTGATTGATGGTGAGCTCACCGTTGTTGAGGTGAAGACTCGCTACCTCGCGCGGTTGGCCGGCACGTTGACCCGCGCCGGCAACCTGCGCCGTCCGCAATTGAGCGCACGAGGCTCCACCCGGCAAGGCAGCGCCAAATACAACGCTGACAGGCTCACGTCGATCCTCGACGTTGATGGTCTCGCCGCCACACGTACGTACATCGTCGACCTGCAGGCGGGCCTCCTGCAGTGGTTCCCGGTCGATGCGTCAGGGCGCTTGCAGGCACCTCCTGAGCCTCCGTCGTCGTGCGCAGACGTGCTATCTGAGGCGATCGAGGTGATCCGAGCCGCCGGCAGGCTCTGATCGCTACAACGGCAACGACGCCGCACAAGCAGCGTCGACGCTATGCCACTCACTGGTCAAGCATGGCCTTCCGGTGCCGTCGGAAGCGACGGAGGACAAGTTCGCGTTGAACGGGAACCGGTACGCCGCACCGACGGTGACCGAACCGACCTTGTTCTAACCCTCCGGGCCGCAGCAGAAGTAGCGAACCGCTGGTCAGGAAGGAGACAGGTCCCCGACCTGCGGTTGCGCACATGTCGTTGCGACGCGCACGACGAGGACGAACAACGACTCGATAGCTCCGCAATCCTGCCGCAGCTTCACGCGGACCGTCGACGGGGCTTCCCTACACAGTCTTGAACTGTCCCGTCTCCTGGTCCCGCGGCATGGGTCGCCGCCGCTCCCACGCCGCCTCGAGACCGCCGATCCGCGATGCGTCCGCGCAGTCGCGGCAGTTGCTTGGGGTGTGACTCGACAGGTGGTTCATCGGGCGCTGTTCGAACGGGCCATGGAGGCGACACCGGATGGCGACCGGAGTGTGCTGGTCGATGTAGACCACCGAGGAGTACTCGTATCGGTCACCGTGGATGGCACGAGCGCGACTGATGAACTGCTCGCGCCGCGCGTCCGACGACGACCCCCGGCGCCCCGAGCAATCCGGGCAACGCTGCCCACGCTTGTGGTCATTCGGCGCCTGTTGAAAGGTGCCATGGTCCTCGCACCCGATGGTCACCTTCGTGTGTGCGTTGACGTACTCCGCCGGCACCGCTGTGTAGTCGTACTGGCCAGCGTGGCGGTCGGCGGCGGCGGCGATGAACGCAGCGACACGGGCGTCGCGGTCGAGGGCAGGCATGAGGCACTCCTTTTCGGTCGTGCCACCTCTATGCGCGGAGACCCCGGGCAGGCGTGCGCTCTACCGCCGGTTGCCACGGCTCCCCGCGTCGCCGCTTCGGCACGTAGCTCTTCCGCAATTCACAATCTGCTGCTTACAATCAGCGCATGGGATTTCGTGAACACGAACAGGCCGCAGCTCCTGATCGTGAGGACAGCGTGAACGTTGGGAGTGAAGATCCGACCGACCCCGGCGGGGCACCAGGTACCCGGGCCCGCAGGATCGCGCGAATCCCGTTCGCGGCGCTTCGGCAGAAGGTCCCAGAGGGCATGGAGGCGCTCATCGCGGAGGTTCGCGACGACCAAGTTCTCATCCCGGGGTTGCAGATGGGTGTCGGGGCGCTCGTTGTTCAGCGATGGGATTCCACGCACGCTGCCGCCGGGTGGACGCTCTACGGCGCAGATCTCACGCTGGACCAGGGTCATCCGTTCGGGTCGATGTTCTACCGCAACGACGCCGACAACCGTGTCCTGCGTGTCGGGGTGAAGTGGCATCCGCCGGTGCAGCAGCTCGAGTTCCCCGCCCTCCACCCGTCGAAGCCAGAGCTGACCTCCGACTGCACAGCTGATGAGGTCGCCGCGGTGGTGCTCGATGCGCGCAGTCGGATCGGGACTCTTGTCGCGGTCAACGCGCAGATCGGGTCGTTCGTCGCCACAACGGAGTCAGAGGACGCGATCCTCGACGCGTCCGGGCTCGGGCTCGAGCGGCTCTCGGAGGACGACCCACGGCTGGCTGGCGATGCCTGACCGCCGTCCGCCGCGGTTCGAGCCGGTGCCGTTGTGGCTGCTGTCGTTGTCGGCGCAGTTCGACGCCGTGATGTGGCCGACGTTGGCGGGGATGACGTTCACGAACTCCACCGGACCGAAGGTCCTGCAACGAACCGTCAATGTCCGCACCACTGAGGACGGGTGGGTGTTCACGCTGCTGAACGGGGCGCCGTTGACGGACCCTGCTGACCCGCTGCTGGAAGCAGCGACGCAGGTGATGGACGTGCTGTCGAAGCTTCGTGCGGTGGGGCGTGGTCCTGAAGTGATGGGGCCGGCTGATGTCTGAACGGCAGTGGGTGCAGGACATCCGTCACGAGCAGACGATTCTGTCGTTGCCGTTCGGCCTCGGGCACACGATCGACATCACCCAGACCCTCACCGTCCTCGCCGCTGCCGGCATGCCGGCACGGGTGGAGGCCTTCGATCGGCTCCGGTTCGACGACGGCCGGACCGCGTTCCTCGCCACCCCGGACCCGACCACCGTCGTCGCCGACAGCGACGGCGCGGAGGGGCGCGTGGATGATGTGATCCTGCTGCCTGGCGGTTCCGAGGGCGGGGTGCTCTCCCTGGTGCGCCGATACCCGGACCTGGTGGTCGTGAACGGGAAACGTGGGCAGGTGTGGGCAGACGGCCGGCAGGTGCATGGCACGTCGGCGCAACGGGAAGCGACCCCGGGATGGCGGACCGTGTTCGCGATCGTCCGCAGCATCGTCCTCCATGGCGGCGGCACGCATGACATCGCCGAACGCATCGGGGTTCCCTTCGAGGAGGTGCGCGCCGCCATGTCAACCCTCGGCGCGCACGTGTTCCACACGCCTCTCGGGTGGGAAGCCGCAGATCTCGGCCAGCTGGTCGACTGGGCCCTCGCGGCGTATCCGGGATACGGCGGTGTCCGCACCTGCTGGCGGGGTGACACCACCATCGACCAGCAAGCGGACGAACTCATCGCGTTGGGTGGGGTGATGTCGGACCGGTGGGCGGCGCAGCAGTCCGGCGTCCTCGTCGCCCCGGACCGGTTGACCGCGTTCTTCCCCGACCATCCGGATATGCAGGCGCTCGGCTACGTACCGGCATCGGCGGATGACGCGACGGTGAAGGTCATCATCCCGCAGGACATCACCATCCTCACCAGCGCGGAAGGGTGCTGCACGGACGACTTCATCACCGCCCACGTGCTCTACGAAGCCGACTGGGTGGCTGCGAACACGGACGCGGTGAACGGGTTATGGCAGGTACTGCACTTCCAATCCGACCTCGCACACGACCTCCGCTGGCACCCCAACAACGGCGACGGTGAGGGCGGGGCGGGTTGATGCTGCAGCTGCTGTCACTGACGTTGGCCTACGACGACACCCGGTTCTTCGGCTCGGTCATGTTCATTGACCCGAACCGCCCCGACGACAAGCCATCAGTGGTTCTCATCGACCACGCCGACGAACCGCCCCGGTTCCGCCTGACCAACGTTGACCCGGACGGGCAGGACCCGACGGCGCCGGCGATGGTCGAAGCGGACCGGATCATGCGGTTCCTCCTCCGCTACACGCCCGACCGCGTCGACCGCGCCGCCGCCGACTTCCCGCCACAGTCCTGACCCGGCCTGCCCGCACCCGCTGTCCCTGGAGGTTTCCGCTGATGCAACGTCTGGTGTCCCTGCACCTCTCGAACGACCGGGTCCTCTGGGGGCACGTCCTTCTCGAAGACACGGACAATTCGGACGCGCACCTGGCACAGATCCTCGTCCGCCCCATCGACGCGGAGCCCGGGTATGAGCTCTACGACAAGCACAACACCGTCTTGTCGGACCTGACCGTGCCAGCGGTGCGGGAAGCGAACCGCATCGTGCAGACCCTCCTCATCCCCGCCTCCGAGATCGCGAAGCGGGAGAAAACCGTCCGCGCGGTGATCCACTCCGGCTACCTGGAAGGGTTTCCGGACGACATGCCGTGGCAGTCGCAGCTGTGGATGTACGCCCGCGGGGAAGTCACCCGCGAACAGCTCTCCGCGTACGCGGACGAAGGCCGACAGATCCCCCTCCAACTCGAACACAGCGCCGTCGGCCCGGCGGACGTTCCCGAGGACTGGTGGCAGACCACGCAAGCGCGCATCCGCCGGCACCTGCTCGACTCGACGCTCAACGAAGCGGAAGTCGCCGCCGCCCTGCAGATCAGCATCGACGACGTCGGCGAGCTGTTCGAATCGAACCGGCTACTCAGCTTCGACCTCGACAGCGAAGAACGCATCCCCGCATGGCAACTCCTCCGAGCAGGCGACGGCGGACCCGCGACACTTCTGCCCGAACTCGATGTCCTCTACGCGGCAGCACCACAGCCGCTGCTCGACGCGGCAGCGATGACCGAGTTCATGACAACACCCCGCACCTTCCTCACCGTCGACGAACGAGTCCTCGCACCGTTGGACTGGATCCGAGAAGGACGACCGCTTGCGACGATCGTCGCCCTGTTCCGCGGACGACGGTGGCGGTCGTGAACCGGCGGCCGGACCCGTTCCCCATCAACATCGCCTTCGACGTCACCGGCGTGCACGGGCAGGTGTTCTTCCGCGACCCACCCAGCACCGTGTCGCGGCAGATCATCATCCGCAGTACCGACACCGGCACCATCTGCGAACCCGCCCTCGGCGATACCCGCACAGGATGGGAGCCATTCTTTGAGGAGCTCCGGAGGCGCATCGCGGCCGCCCAGACCGACACCAGAGAAGAGCGCAGCTGATGGGGCCTGGGCTCGAGTGGGTCGCCGCCGCGTACTCCGGGAGGCCGCAGATCACGATGCCGTACGGGCTCGGCGACACCACAGACTTGACCCTCGCCATCTCCGTCCTCAAGCTCGCGGGCCTTTCCGCGGTGATCGAGTCGCACGACACGATCCGCCTGCCCGACGGCCGCCGCGCACGCTTCCCCTCGTTCACGCAGCGACCACGCGGGGAGGACACGGACGTCGACCTGCTGCTGTTGACGCCGCGAACGGTGACGGCGACGCAGATCGCACTCGCCAAACAAACCGAGACGGTGCTCCTGGTCGATGTCGACCGCCGCCGGGTCTGGATCGACGGCGAACAAGTGCTTGGCGTGCACGACCGGTGGAAGGACGCCGCACCGATCTACGTGACGTTCGCTGTCGCGCGCATGCTCGCGGTCAACGGCTCCACCTTCGACGGAATGGTGCGGGCTGGGCTTACGCCTGGGCAAGTGGACGACGCGCTCGCACGCCTCGGAAAACGCGTCTACCGCACGGACATCGGATGGGAGTCACGGCAGGTCGGCGGCCTCATCGACTTCGCCATTGCCTGCTATCCCGGACCCGGCGGCGTCCGAACCCGATGGACGTCTGACCTGCCGCTCACCGAGCAGGCAGAACGCCTCATCGAAGCCGGCTGCCGCATCTCCGGCCGCGCCATCTCAGAACGGCCCGGCTACCCCGCCATCAGCGAACGGAACATGCCGTACCGGGTCGTCGCGTTCACCGAACAAGAAGTCGACATGACAGTGCTCGGCTTCGAACCCGACACGATCGGCCTCGCCGGCACAGAACTCATACGGCCCGCGGACCCCACCATCGCCGTCACAGCGGCCGCAGCCGGCTACGCCGACCGGACAGACGACATCATCACCGCCAATACGCTCCTCCGCGCCGACCTACGCAACGACGACGACGCGGCCTCGATCGACGAAGTCCGGAGCCGGCTACAGTTCCTCGCCGACACCGGCTACGACCTCCGGCACAACCTCCCAAGCTGAGATGCTTCGCTTTCGGACCAGTTGGCGTCCGTACAAGGCAGCCTCGCGAGAATCAAATCGGACGGGCTATCTGCGACTCGACGACCTGCGAGCACCAGCCGTGCGCCCGCCGTACGGTCAACGACCGGCTAACGGACACGCTCACGTCGTGGCGGCGCGGAAGTGGCGGAGCGGCGGAGCGGCGGTTGCGTGCACGGCCGGCGGAGAGGCGTCACTGCAGCAGGGACTGCACCGCGTCCCACAGATCGAAGTGCTTGCCGTCCGCCGTACACGTGATCGACCTTCACGGCTCCCCGAACGTAAAGGACCGACGTGACCTCGACGAGATGTTCTTCGCGAACGCATTGCGCTCAGCGCTTCGTGTTGAGAGTGTCACGGAGTGGACGATCGAATCACCGCTGCCGCGTTTCGTCGGGCCTTCCAGGAAGCCGATGACCTCGCGCCGTTGGTCCTGCCTGACGGGGAGGTCGTCAGTTCCTCCGACGCCGACATTGCTCCCCTGCGCGACGCTCTCAGGAGTGCTGCGTGGATCCGCACAGTCGAACCCGGAGCGAGCGGCGTGGGACAGACCCTTTCTGTATGGCCGAGCGACGGGGTGCAGGTGAACTTTTTCCTCGGTTGGGGCGCACCGATCGAGTTCGACTTCGACCTCCGGGAGCTGGTCGATGACGAGGCCGTCGACAGTCTCATCCATCTTCTCCGGCTGGTGAGTTCGGTGGTCAGCAAGGACGTCATCATCCGTCCCGAGGGGCAGAACAATGCCCGTCCGGTCCTGCATATCGACGCCACCACCGGCGGCACATCGCTCAGCCCAAGGTCTTGAGCGAAGACCGTCCGCTCACCAATCCCGTACCGGCCGCGGCCGGGCGGGTAGGTTCTGGCGCACCAAGCCAGCACCGTACGAGGAGGACACGATGGCAGCCACCGACAACGCGCAGTTCGTCCGCGAGTTCTACGAGCAGGCGTTCAACGCCGGCGAACCGGAAGCCGCGGCCGCGCGGGCACTCGGCGACACCTACACGCAGCACAACCCACAGGCCGGCGACGGCCCGGACGCGTTCGTCGGGTACGTCCACTGGCTCCGCGGACAGTTCCCCGGCCTGCACCTGGACATCAAGCGGACCATCGCCGAGGGCGACCTCGTCGTCACCCACAGCAACCTGCACCTCGCACCGGGCGACCGCGGCATGGCGGTGGCCGACTTCTGGCGACTCGACGACGGCCGGATCGTCGAGCACTGGGACGTCATCCAGGAAGTCCCCGAGGAAGCAGCGAACACCAACACCATGTTCTGATCACGCTGGTGCAGGAGCGGCCGCGGATGACGAGCTCGGGTCGGGTCCTCCGCGGCCTCCCGCTCATCCCCGGATGAGGACCTCGTGGTCGTCGTGCTTCGTCACGAGGTCCCAGTACCGGGGTGCGATCTGCTCGGCGGTCAGGCTGGAGACGCCCTCCGGGGCCTGGTCGGTGATCCAGACGCCGATCGCCACGTGCGCGACGTGCACGCCGCTCTCGTCAGCCTCGAGCGCGGTACCGAGGTTCAGCGCCCAGTTGCGCAGTGCGGCGCCGCCGGCGGTGACGTTGCCGAAGATCGGGACCGGGTAGACCGTGCCCGCGCCGGTGGTGACGATGATCGTGCCAGCGCCGGCTTCGAGCATCGCAGGCAGCGCTCCGCTCCATGAGACAGATTCGCGAGTGCGTGCCCACTTCGCCGCCTGCGTTCACCGCGCCGGCGGCCGCGGCAGTACGTGAACGGCTCTTGTTGCTCGCTCCGTTTGCCGCCGCCGGAACTTATCTGCGTCGTTCACCTGGCTCCTCCCCGATCTCTCGCCCCATCGTGCAGCCTTCTCCCGCCGACGACGAGAGTGCGGACCAGTGATCATGCAGGCTCGGACGAAAACACCGTCACAAGCGTCCACCAGCGTCCGTCCATCAGCGGAGCTCACGCCGCGTCAGCACAAGTCATGCGCCGAGGTCGGTGTCGTGTCCCGAAAGCGCGCCCGAGTGATAGCTTCGCGCAGTACTCACCCGCCATGGCTCCCCGTGCATGGCTGCGCACCCACGACGTCGTGGGTTCACCCGATCGCTTTCACCCTCCCCGGAGCCCCACATGCACGAGTCTGCCTACGCTGCGCAGTGCACAGCTGCTGAGACCACCCACACACCGACCGCCGCTGCCCGTCCCGGCAAGGGCCTGACGCTGTTCGCCCTAGCGCTCGGGACCTTCGCCATCGGTTCGGGCGAATTCGGGACGAACGGCATCATCGAGCTGTACGCGAAGGACTTCAACGCGTCGATCCCGCTCGCGACGTGGGCCGTGACGGCGTACGCGTTCGGGGTCATGATCGGATCACCGCTCATCACCATCGGAGCCGCACGCGTCAACCGCAGGACGGTCCTCCTCGGGCTCGTCGCCCTCTTCGTCGTCGGTACCAGCCTGTCCGCCGCAGCGCCGAGCGTCGGGTTCCTCATCATCGCGCGGTTCATCACCGGCACGGTCCAAGGCGCCTACTTCGGCGCCGGTGCCGTCGTCGCGTCCTACGTCTACGGTCCGGGCAAGGGCGGACGCGCCTTCGCCACCGTCATGGCCGGCCTCACCGTCGCGACCATCTTCGGCTCCCCCCTCGGGACCTTCATCGGCCAGGCGCTGGGCTGGCAATGGCTCTACATTGTCGTCGCGGTCGTCGGCCTGCTCGCCGGTGTCGCGCTGCTCGCCTGGCTCCCCCGCACCGCCGACCTCGACGGCGGATCCGTCCGCGGCGAGCTGAGCGCCCTCGGTCGGCCGCTCGTCTGGGTCGTGGTCGTCGTCGCCGCGCTCGGCATCTCGAGCATCTTCGCCGTCTACACGTTCATCGCACCGATCGTGACGGGACCGACCGGGTCCCCCGCATCGGTCGTGCCGGTCGCACTCGCGGTGTTCGGCATCGGCATGGCCGTCGGGAACGCCATCGGAGGACGGCTGGCGGACCGGTACCAGTCCCGCGGGCTCGTCCTCGGACTGGTGCTCGTGTGCGTGTTCCTCGTCGTCGTCGCCGTCGGCGGAACACAGCTCCCGGTCCTCCTCGTCGGGCTCTTCGGGGTCGGGGCGAGCGCCATGATGGCGATCCCGAGCATCCAGGTCCTGCTGTCACGCTTCGCGCCGGATGCGCCGACGCTCGTCGGATCCCTGAACCTCGCCGCGCTGAACCTCGCCAACGCCCTCGGCGCCGTCGGCGGAGCGATCGCCCTCAGCGCCGGCCTCGGCGTCCTCAGCGCCCCGTGGGTCGGTCTGCTGATGGTCATCGTCGGACTGGCGCTCTTCGGCGCGGTGATCCCTCGTGCCCTCGGCGCCGGCCGACCTGCGGCTCCGGGCGGTGCCCCCGCGCCCGTGCCCGGAGACTGACGACACCTACCGCTCGTCGGGGTGCTCCCACCGGAGTTCCTCGTGGTCGAGCATCCCCTGGATCCGCAGGTACACCTCGTCGTCGATGCGGTTCGCACGACGGAGGCCGTCGAGCGCCTCACGCTTCCGGGCCACGCCGCGGAGCGTGAGGCGCCGGACGTCCTCGTCCGTCTCACGAAGTTCGTGGTCCTCCACACGCTGCAGGGCACGAAGGTGGTGGTCACGCACGCGTTCCGTCGCGGCCGCTGCGGCTCCCTCCGCCGCAGCGTCGCTCTCGAGGTGCCGCAGCGCGTGATCCGCCATCCTCTGCGTCGCGAGCTGGTGCTCAGCCTCGGCCTCGTCGTCGGTGTGCGGGATGCTCGCGCGTTGCAGGACGAGCGGCATGGTCGCCCCCTGCCCGACGAGGAGCACCAGGATCGTCCCGAACGTCACGACGACGACGAGCTCCCGGTCGGGGAACACACCCCCGTCAGCGATGAGCGCGGGCATGGCGAGTGCAGCGGCGAGCGAGACCGCGCCACGGAACCCGCCCCACACCAGCAGGGCGCGCACGCGGAACGGGACACGGCGCGCGCGTTGGGCCGGACGACGATCGAGCAGCCGGATGGCAGGCGCCATGAGCGCCACCCACCCCAGCCGCACCGCGAATACGGTCCCGGTGATCACGAGCGTCAGCCACAGCGCGTGCACCCCGTCGTCGAGCAGGTACTCGAGGACGGTGCGTGCTTGCAGTCCGATGAGCACGAACAGCGCCCCGTTGATCACGAAGCTACTCACACGCCAGAAGTCGAAGCCCAGCACGCGGGACCGGGACGACACCACCCGCGGCATGAGGCGGCTCAGCAGCAGTCCTCCGGCGACCACCGCGACCACCCCCGAACCACCGACGACCTCGGCCGGGAGGTACAGCGCGAACGGCGTTAGGACCGAGATCGTGGCCTCGAGCGACGGCTGGGTGGCGACCAGCCGCAGGAGGTAGATGACGTACCCCGCTGCGACGCCGACCGCAGCGCCGACCACGAGGGCCCACAAAAACCGCAGCGAGATCTCGCCGACGTCCGGGTCCCGCCCAGCGACGACCGCACTGACTGCGACCGCGTACAACGCCAAGGCACCGGCGTCGTTGATGAGACTCTCGCCGCGCAGCATCACGTCGATCCGCCGCGGCAGCCGCGGCGCCATCGCGGACACCGCCGTCGCGTCGGTCGGCGACAGGATCGCGCCGAGCACGAGCGCCACCGGGAACGCGACCCCGAGAACGGTCGCCACCCCGGCGACCGCAGCGGCCGTCGCGAACACGAGCCCGACGCTGAGCAGCAGGATCACACGGAGATCGAACGCGAACCGCCGGAGCGACACGTTGAGCGACTCCCAGTAGAGCAGCGCCGGCAGGAAGATGTAGAGCACGACATCCGGCGCCAACGCGAGGTCGTGAAAGCCCGGGACGAAGCTGACGGCGGCACCGATCCCGACCCAGCTCCACGGCGCCGGGACACGCAGGTATTGCTGCAGCACGCCACCTGCGAGCACCGCGAGCCCGAGGACGACCGCGATCTCTAGCCCTTCCATGACGCTCAGAGTACGACTGTCATGGCGGTCTAATCAGCGCTCCGGCACCCCGCAGGCTCGCTTGTACCCGAGGTAGACCCACGTACCCCCGTCGCAGCTGCTGCCGACGTCGAGCCGTCGGACACCGTCAGCCGGAAGGACGACGCCTCCTTCGAGCGCCACTTCCCCACTCCGGTCATCGATGCCAACCACGACGAGGTGATCGACCTGCTCGCCGAGCAGCCGATGCGTGCCACAGTCCGACCCGCTTCTACGGCTTCTCGAGCTGACGGACGAGCAGCAACCGAGCCCCAGGCAGCAGCTAGCCGTGTGGGGCTTCTGCTGTGTCCGTTAGCGATCCCCTACCGGCGCAAGAGGCGATGGCGCAGACCAGGGGCAATACGAGCCTAGAACTGGGGCAGCGGGTGATGGCGCGGTTGCCCTAGGCTCCGATGACACATCTAGCTTCGGTCCTTGGGGGTCAAATCGATGCTTGGCCTCGCCTTCAGTCTTGTGACGCTCATGTTCAATCTGCTCGTGCAACTGATGGTTCTGACGCTCCGGTTCGGGTTCTTGCTCGTGCGTCTCACCATCTGGGCCGTACCGGTATTCGCTCGGATCACAGTTCTTGCGATCCGCGTCGTGTGGGCCTTCTTGCCGGTTGCACTTGCGGCTGGCGCAGCTCTCTGCACGACCGTGGCCAGCGTTTCCGGTCTTATCTTTCGCCGACTGCGGGATGGTCGACGAGACATCAGATAATCGTCTGCCGCGAGTAGAGACTTACGCACCTCTGCGAGACTCCGTCGTATGGATGTGTTGCAGCTCCTAGGTCTAGATTTTCGCGCACTACGCGAAGAGGTTGATCGCGCACGGCGCTTCATGGACCGCTCGCGTCACCTTCCGATAGCGCTGAACGACGTCGCTGCCGCAGCCGGGATTGGACCACGCCGCCTCCAGGAGATGTTTCGAGAAGACACCTCTGCGCCTCCCATGCACTTCCTGCGGCTCATCCGGCTCCTGCACGCACGGGAACGCCTGCTTGACCCCGACGAGCAGAGGTCGATACGGGAAATTGCAATCGCTGAGCAGATCCCTCATGCGCCACGGTTCACCCAGCGCTACGCGGCGATGTTCGGCGAGCTCCCTTCGGCTACCGCCGCTCGCGTTCGATTGCAGCGACCACCGATAACTTCAAAGCCCACCGACAGCTACTTTGACATCCAAACGATGGAATACCGCCGGCGTTGAGGGAAATCAAACATCTTGACAGTGATCGTCTGAGGCAGTGACGACGTGCTGATCGTTCCCGTCACCTGATCCAACCGCGTCGGTCGATAGGGGATGGGTCAGCGGACGCTTCGGGCCGCATTGGCTGACGGTGCCTGCTGCGTCTTGTTCGTCCAGACGACCCCGAAGGCGATGGCAACGATGAGGACCGCGCTGCCGAGCCCAGTGCCGACGTCGAGGCCGCCTCGGCCGTTCGGGACAGCAACCCAGTCGGCGAAGGACGCGCCGACCGGACGGGTGAGGACGTACGCCGTCCAGAACGCTGCCACCGGGCCGAGGACGCCGCCGAGCCGACCGAGGACGATGAGCGCCATCAGCCCGACGAAGACCAAGCCGCCACCGAGGTAGCCGAAGTGCAGGGTGCTGGCGGCGAGGTCGCCGGCGGCGGTCCCCATCGCGAACGTCGTGATGACGGCAGCCCAGTAGAACAGTTGCCGGCGGGTGCTGGTGATCGTGTGGACGTCGACGGTGCCCTCGACGCGGCGCCACAGGACGAACACGACGACTAGGGCAACCAGGAACACTGGCGTTGAGACCGCGTACGGGACGCCGAGTGCGACGTGGGTGACGTCGGCGACCATGGTGCCGAACACACCCACCATCGACACCGCACCCCAGTACAGCCAGGGCCGGTACCGGTCCGCTCGGAGCTGCGCGGTGAGGACCACGGCGAAGAGCACCGCGGTCATCAGCACCGTCGGGACGGGGTCGAACCGGGTGACGAGGAAGTCGGAGAGCGATTCCCCCATCGCGGTGGTGAGGACCTTGATCACCCAAAACGACGCGGTGGGCTCAGGCACCCGGCTCTGCGGGATTGTCGTGCTGCTCACCGCTCGCCGGCTGTCTGGTCGCTGACTGCCCGATCGTGGGCCGTCTGCCGGGCAGGAGCCGCGGAAGCGTCCCGGCGTTTCCGGGCGACGTGGCGCTTTCGGAGGGCGCCGATGATGATCGGGAGGATCGAGACGAGGACGATGACGATCATCAGCGCGTCGATGTTGTGCGCGACGAGCGGGATGCCGCCGAGGAGCACGCCGACTGCGGTCAGCCCACAGGCCCAGGCGATCGCGCCGATGAGGTTGAACAGCAGGAACCGGCGGTAGTGCATCTGAGCAGTCCCTGCCGCGAGGGGCACGTAGGTGCGGACGATGGGGACGAACCGTCCGAGGACCAGGCTCAGGCCTCCCCACTTGGTGAAGAACGCTTCCGCTTCGTCGAGTCGGGCGGTCGTGAGGATGCGGGCGTCGTCCTTGAACAGGCGCCGACCGTAGCGTTTCCCGATCCAGTAGCCGACCTGGTCCCCCGCGATCGCGGCGACCGACGCGACGACCGCGACTTGCCACGGTGCGACGCCGAGGGTGCTGCTGATGATCGCGGCGGTGACCAGGAGGGAATCGCCGGGCAGGAACGGGAACAGGACCCCGGACTCGATGAAGATCAGCAGCGCGATCCCCGCGAGGACGTACGGGCCGAAGGCGTGCAGGACGGACGCTGCGTCGAACAGGCTCACGGCCAGTGGAACGGTGGAGAGCACGAGGTGCCTTTCACAAGTGAAACGGGCTGGCGCGGCCGCCGCCCATGTCGACGGCGGCACCAGTGGTCGGGGTCAGACGGTGAGACGGCTGCGCTGCGCGGGTTCGTCGCGGCGGAGACGGATCACGAGAACGCTGATGATCGCGGCGATGACGACGAAGAACACGATGCTCGTCGTGATCGTGCCGATGCCCAGGCCGCCGTCCTTCGTCGACGCGGACAGCAGGTCCCCGGTGGACGCACCGAGGGGACGGGTCAGGATGTACGCGATCCAGAAGCAGAGCACCGGTCCGCGGCGGCCGATGAACCAGACGGCAGCGGTCAGGGCGATGGCGCCGGCGAAAAGCAGCAGGGACGGGAAGTACCCCAGCCCGGTCTGCTCGGCGATGAGGTCACCGGCGGCGGTCCCGAGCGCGAAGGTGAACAGGATCGCCAGCCAGTAGAACGCCTCCCGACGGATGGTGTCGATGCTGTGGATCGAGAGGGTGCCCTCGACCCGGTACCAGACCGCGAACACGGCCAGGAGAGCGACCCCGAAGACGGTAGTGCTGACCGCAAGGGGGACGCCAAGGCCGTCGGTGAGGTTGTCCGTGACGCAGGTGCCGACGATGCTGATCAGCACCACGGTGACCCAGTACAGCGGCGGTCGGTAGGCGCGGGACCGGAACTGCAGGACCAGGAACACGGCCAGCGCGACCGTCATGATCAGTGTCGTCAACGGCAGTCCCAGTCCGACGGTGTCACTGAGGAGGTCAGCCGCGGTCTCCCCGACGGTGGTGGCGAGGACCTTGATGATCCAGAACGATGCGGTCGGGTCCGGCACCTTGTTCATACGGGTCCGGGCAAGCGGGGTCACTGCAGGCGAGTGGGACATCGTGTTCTCCTCGTCGGGACGAGCCGTGCCGCGTGGGCCGCGGGATCGGCGATGCTCCGACGCTAGGAACGGGTGCGCAAGACTTCACCAAGAAACGGACCCGCGACCAGACTCCCGCTTTCTTGGCTGTTCCTTGGCCAGCGATGGTCAGGCTCGACCAGCTGGTACTGCTCTGAGTGAGGCAGGATCGAGCCAACACGGTGACGCCGGAACGCTTCCCCCCCCCCCCCCTCGCGTTCCGGCGTCGCTCGCTCGGAAGGGGTCACATGTCGGACGGATGGCGATCGGCGATTGCAGACACGCTGGCTCGATGGTCGTTCCGCTCAGCGTCGGAAACGGACCCGGACCGGCTGGCGTACCGCCGATCAGTGATCGGGATCGCACTCCGGGTCGCGGTCGTGTCGGCCGCGCTGGTGATCGCGATCATCATCCTCGTCGTGGCGTACGTGCTGTGGCAGCTGACACCGAACCAGCTCCACGAGCGTCCCGGTCCCACCGACATTCACATCTACCTCGACACCATCGACCTCAGCATCGCGGTCATCGGCGTCGGCGGTCTCGCGATCATCCTCGCCGGGATCGCCGCCTGGATCATCGCCCGCCGAGCGGTCCGACCGATCGCGGAAGCCGCACGGATGCAACGCACCTTCGTCGCTGACGCCAGCCACGAACTCCGCACCCCGCTGACGGTGCTCAACGCTCGCGTCCAACGGCTGCAACGTATGACACCGGCCGACGACCGGCGACGCCCCGTCGTTGACGAGCTCCGCGGTGACGCGCAGATCCTGATCGACATCGTCAACGATCTCCTCGAAGCAGCCGCCGGCTCCTCCGACCCCGACGGGAGCGCCGACCTCCGGGCCGTGATGGTGTCGGTGGATCGCGACATGACCGTCCTCGCCGCGGACCGGGGCGTGACGCTCGTCGTCGAGCCGAACGACGCACGCGTGCGGGTGTCCGAGACGCAGCTGCGCCGATGCCTCACCGCGCTGACCGACAACGCGATCGGCCACACCCCACCCGGCGGGCGGGTCCGGGTCACCGCGACGACCACCGGGAACCGTGTGACGATCCGAGTCGCAGATGACGGGCCCGGCGTGGTCGGCATCGAACCGGCTCGCGTGTTCGACCGCTTCGCCCACGGTACAGCCGCCGAAGCGGCAACGACCAGCACCCGCACCGGGTACGGCATCGGCCTGGCACTGGTCCGAGACATCGCCGTCCGAGCTGGCGGCGACGCAGTCGTCGAACGCACGGACAGCAGCGGAACGGTCTTCGCAATCCACCTCCGGACCGCACCGAACAACACATCGGAACACGACCCGAAGGACCGAGCATGATGCCCCGACTCCTCCTCGTCGAGGACGACCCCCGGCTCGGCCCGCTCGTCGCCGACGAGCTCAGCGAGCAGTGGGCCGTGACGCTCTGCACGGACGGCGAGTCCGCGCTCGAGACAGCCGCCGCGGAGTACTTCGACGTGATGGTCATCGACCGTCGGCTCCCGGGTATCGACGGCACCGAAGTCGTTGCGGAACTACGGCAGCGACGCATCAGCACCCCCGCACTGATGCTCACCGCTCTCGGAGCGGTCCATGACCGTGTATTCGGGCTGGATGCCGGCGCGAACGACTACCTCGTCAAACCGTTCGACTTCGACGAGCTCACCGCCAGGCTCCGTGCACTCACCCGCGACTACACCGGTGTCGGCAGCAGCATCGAGATCGGCGGGTGGGCGTTCTACCCGGCAGACAACAGCATCACCTCCCCATACACGGGACGAGTGATGCTGACCGAGAAGGAGACCGCCCTGCTCCGACTGCTGACCAGTGAGCCGACGCGGGCGTTCACCCGGCAACACCTGCTGTCCGCGGTGTTCGACAACGGTGAACAGCTCGGCACGGTAGACACCTACATCCATTACATCCGACGGAAAACCGACCGGGATCTCATCAGCACCATCCGCGGGGTCGGGTACCGGCTCGGCACACCCGTCTGACCGCGCCGCTCAGGGCTGCGAAGCATGAAGTATTCCTAGTCGTCGAGGAGGCCTTCGTTCTCCGCTTCTGACGCCACCGCCAGCAGCGCAGCCCCGGCCGCTCCGATGACCACCAACAGCAGCACCACGGCCACCGCAACCACGATCAACACCACGGAAACCACCTCCACGCTCACCATCGCGGCAACACGCCAAGGAATCACCCAGTCGCCTCAGCGGGTCAACGCGACCGGACGCATCATGCGTCGTCGCAGCGTCCTGGCCGAGAGTGCTGGTAGCGCGAGCGCGCCTTTCGAGGCGTCTCAATGGCCGATGGACCGCCGGGTCAGTGGCGTTCGAGGACGAGGCGTGCGCCGAATCCGATGACGACGACGCCGGCGATGCGGTCGATGATCTTCAATGCGCGAGCGTTCGCGAGCCAACGACGCGCTGCCTGGGCTCCCCCGATGATGCCGGCGAACCAGAGCAAACCGATCCCGTCGTGCACTCCCGCCAGGAGCAGTCCCATCCCGAGGTGCGAAGCGCCTTCCGGAATGAACTGCGGGATCGTTGCGACGTAGAACGCGCCGATCTTGGGGTTGAGCAGGTTCGTCCACGCCCCAGTCAGGAAACTCCGCCAGAGCGGCATCGGGGTGGCCGCCTGGTCGAGGGCGACGGGCTCGTGGCGAAAGCTGCGGACGATGAGCATCACGCCGAGGTACGCCATGTACGCCGCGCCCACAATCGTCAGCGCCCGGTACGCCAGCTCGGACGCCGCCAGCAACGCCGCCGCTCCGACCGCAGCCGCGGCACCCCACGCGAGCGCACCGACGCTCACACCGAGGGCCGTGACCGCTGCATGGCGTCGGGACTGCGTCAGCGCTGACCGGAGCACCAACGTCGTGTCCAGGCCCGGGATCACGGTCAGGACCGCAGCGACAGCGGCAAATCCGAGGAGCGCAGAAGTGATCGACACCTCACTACGATACGAGCAGAAGGGCGTCTCGATAGCCGCGAGGAAGCCGCCGACTGCACGAGCCGTCAGGCGTACCCGCGGACGGTTGACGCATGACGCCCCGCGAACAGGCTGACGCTGCCGACGACGCACTCGACTGGTTGTGCGAGGGCTTCGACCTCCCGCCTAGTGACGCAGAAAACGCGAGCCAAATGGGTGCCCGATAGCCGATCGGCTATCGGACAGTGTGAATGACTTCGAGGGCCATCGAGTGACCTGTCGCCCGATATCGCGCGAGCGCGACCGTCGCTTCCGTGATGTCGCCGAACACAGTGCGCCTGTGTCGCTGCACGTATTCGGCGGCCCGTGGTTCGGGAACTGCCTTCCGGTGGACGCTGATGGAGATGTGCGCTGTGTCTCGAACGAACGCCATCGGCGGCGCTACGCCGTCATGTAGGTCCGCCGCCGCCTGACGCATCTGTCGCCGGATCGGAAGCAGCGTCTCGTCGTCGAAGCCCTGAACGAACACGCCGGAAGGCGAGCCACCGAGCCCATTCAGCCGAACGTTGACCTCCAACAAATCGCGGGCACGCTCGACCGCCTCGACGTAGTGCTCAACTGTCGTCAGCGCGACATGGTCGCGGTACGGCTCCAGGCTCGTGACCGTCAGGTGCAGGTCGGCGCCGTCGTAGATGTGGTGCTCGCCGGCGTAGAGGCTTCCGAGTTCAGCGGCGGCCGCGCTCACCGCGTCGGCCACGTGCGCCGGGGGAAGCAAGACGAGGCTGAGACCCCAGCGTGCGTCGCCGTCGACAGGGGCGTGGTCCACGCAGAGGCTGCCGCTGTCGAATGACCCGTGCGCTTCCTTCAGCGAGTCGTACTTCACGCCAGTTGCCATCCCGTCACGCTATCTGCCCGCCACCTCGACGTGAGTCGCTCGAGGAAGTGCATCGGAGCCAACTGGGCGAGGTCGGCTTCCCTGTAGCGGCCGAGGTAGACGTCGACGAGTCGTACCGCTGTTCCGATCGTGGCTTGCACGTGCGCCCAGTCGGCGGCGAGCTCGGTCAGGACGGGCAGTCGGGCGAGGTCGAGCGATGCCGCCGGCGCGGTCGTGACGGAGAGCGCCTCGAGCCGGTCTCCGAGGACAGCGATCGGGCTGAGGTCCGTGATCCACCGCGCGGTGATGTGTAAGCGCGTGATCGTCGAAGGGAGGTCCTCGATCAACCGCAAGGTCGGCTCCGAAAAGCCGTGCGCGTAGTTCAGCCACAGCGCGGTCGAGCCCCTGCGCCGCAGCGTCTCCGAATCTTCCGACGACCAGGGCCCGGTGACCGTGAAGACCGTGCCACCTGGCACCGACACTTCGCCGAGTGTCACGGGCGACCACGCTGGGGTGGGCCGACCGTGATGGGGAGGTGCACGCGCGCAGTTAACCAGCGCTAGCGACCGGAGCGCAATCACCACCGAACGCGCTGGCGCCTGCGCTGAGGGACCTGCTACTGAGACGTGAGCCACGAGGAGTAGAGGGAAGCGTGTCAATTTCCGCTACCCAGATATGGGGTCCGCTGCCGCTCGTCGTCATCGGCACGGCAGTCCTGATCACCTTCGCGCTTGTCTTCCTCAACTCACGGCGTCGCAAGTAGAAGCGGCGGGCGGCGTGTGTGGTCATTGCTGGTCGGCTAACGGGTGTTGACCATCGCGTCCTCGGGGCGGCCGACGATCGGACGCCCCAGTAGCTGATCCTTAACCGGGCTCGAGGTCGGGCAGTGTCGTCGATCGGAACCGAGTGCGTTCGAGTGCACGGCGAGGGATAGATTGCCGCCATGAGCGAGTATCGGCAGCACCCCAGTCGGACGGCTGAATGGGCCGGATCTTCGCTCGCGCCGACGCAATCGGCGTCCGCCGCGGACACCGAAGTCTGGTTCGCGCTTCCCTCCGACTCCGGTGACGTGTTTTGGGAAGCGTTGAACGCAAAGACGATCGGGCCGGACCTGGTGCAGGTTCGTGCAGTACCCGCATGGGTGTACGGCGTGAACTTCAACGACACAGTGGCCACCGTCAGATCCGCGGAAGGATCGATCGTGGCAACGAGCGTCAGCCAGCGCGGCAACCAGGTCACCTTCCGACTCTGGCTCGGCGAAGATCCGGACCTCGCCGCGGCGTGGCTGTCGATCGCAGGACGCTACGCCCAGCGTGGGTGTCTCGTCGACGCGATCTCGGAGAACCTCATCGCCCTGTCCTGCCCCATCGAGAACGCGCCCCTGATCCGCGACCTGCTCATCCACGAGGAGCAGACGACAGCGCTGACGTGGGAAGACGGCACCCCTGCCAGCCCCGTCCACTAGCCGATCGGCTATCGGGACGGGGTGCGCGGAGTGACGAAGATGCAGAAGGGGTGGCCGGAAGGGTCAGCGAAGACGATGAGGGGTTCGGCGGCGTCGGCGGACCGGTCCGTCAGGACTGCCGCTCCGAGGCGTAGGGCACGAGTCCGCTGCTGTTCGAGTGCTGCCGTCGAGTCGACGGTCAGATCGAGGTGGAGCATCTGAGGGGGTGAGCCTGTCGGCCACTGTGGTCGTGGCAGGTCAGGAGCGAGTTGGAAGGCCAGGCGGCGAGTTCCGTCGTCGGCGGTCAGCACCAACCACTCGGGCTGCTCCGACTCGTCGGCGACGGGCGCGTCACCATCGCGGTACCGGAGTCCCAAGAGTGACCGGTAGAACTCGGCCAGCTCACGCGGTGCAGGGGTGTCGATGACGGTCTGCAGGAGGTGTGGGACCTCGTCGGAGGAGTGCATGCCCCTGTCTACCGTCCGGACCGTCATTGGCTATCGGACACCGACGGGTGTTCATAGGCTGCATCAGTGGGGGCTGGTGACGCGAGACGACAAGTGCGACGCTTCGCCCTCATCCCCGCACTGTGGATGCTCGGTTTCAGCGTCGGCACGCTGACTCATCTGGCCGAACTGATCGCCGCGGGGGTGAACGTCTACGGCAGCGCACCCGAGCCGGTCCGATGGTTCTGGGTCTCGCTCACCGTCGTCGATCCTGTGATTGTCGTCCTGCTCCTGGCCAAGCTCCGAGCAGGTGTGCTCGTTGGAGTGGCCACGATGGTCGCGGACGTCACGGTCAATTGGCTGGCGGCGTTCACACAGCCGGCCCTCGCAGGGCCCGGGCTTGTCACGCAGCCGGCGTTCCTGCTGTTCCTGCTGCTCACCGCCCGGCCGCTCTGGAACTCTGTTGGAGCTACGCGACCTCGCCGTCCCCGTCCCGATAGCTGATCGGTCATCGAGAGGGCGACTGGACCGATGTGCGCGGCGTAACTTCACGGACGTGACCACTCGACGCGTCCTACTTGCTGTGCTCGGCGCTGTACTGATCGTCGCCGGGTTCGTGCTGATGGCCACGTCAGACGGCAGGCTTGACCGACTGGTGGCGGTCCTCGTCCTCTTCGGCGGAGCGGCTCTGGTTGTGTTCCCTACAGCGCGTCCGAGCCGCGAGGCGCTCGTGCGCTACTGGAGTCGGTACGAGAAGAAGTAGGCACGGGATCGGCTGGAAGACCATCGGCTAACGGACGCGTTGGTTCTGCTGCGCACGGCGCTCCCGTTCCTGCTGTCGAGCGACTCGCGGTCCCAGCGCGATCAGAATTGTTCCGGCAACAGCGGCGGCGACGGTCGCAGCAAGCAGTGGTGGCCAAGGCGTGAAGCCCGTGGTTGCTGCCAGGACCGTCAGGACGATCAGTGCCGCGGTGAGCGGGCCGATGGTCCACGCCATCCAGAGCCGGTATCGACGCATCATTGCCCCCATAGTGCTCTGGCTTCTCGGAGAACGATCGGCTGTCGAGACCGTCGGCTAGTCCCGCAGGTAACCCGTGACCGGGTCCACCTCAAGGAGGAAGGCGCGGATCTGGGCGATGACGTCTTCGTCTGTAAGCCGCGCCGCTAGCACCGCCGAACGTTCCGCAACGCTGCCACCGCCTTGCCAGAGTCCCGCCGAACCCGTAGTTGCGGTTCGGTCCGGACAGCCATGTCAGCTGGTACGACGGGCCAGCGATTTTCAGGCGGAAAGACTCCCCGTCCACGACGAGTTCCCGCTTTGTTTTCGAGTTGTCCCTGGTTATCAGGGGATCCTTTCGCTCGGGCCTGAGGCTACGGCTTAGTGTCGTGGCGACGCGCGAGCTCGGCTTCCCCGCCCGGTCAACCATCGTCCGCCGAGACGTCTTCAGCGGTTCCTCCGGAGGAACAGGATGACCGCGGCGGCGGACACGACCGCGACGATCGGGATCCAAATCCAGACGGGGAAGGACCCTCCGCCCCCTGGGGCAGCGCGACTGAGAGAGGGAGCATGGTCACACGCTAACCATGGCAAGCGTTCGGTGACCGATCCGTTGCGGGACGAGCCGACCACCCCCATCTCATGAGCCGGCGACTGCGGCGACGCGCCACCTCCTGGGCCGGCATGTACCGATCTGTCTGCCAGGATTGTGTTGGGGGCTCCGCTCGTCGCGCTTTCCATCGCAACGCACCACGAGGTCGAGGAGACCGGACCATGGCAATTCCGAAGCACATCATCGCAGTCGCCGCAGTCGCCGGTACCCTGCTCACCGCAGTTGCTGCTGCCCCCGCCAACGCTGCCACCGCACCAGCAACACGCGATATCGATGGAATCTCCGTATCCGACATTGCGGCGCTCTCCGACACAGCGACGAAGGACGACGTTCTCGAGTACGTCGCCACCGACCCCACCACTACCACAACAGACTCCGCCACCGGCGAACTCGTTGCCGTCTCTCCGGTCAGCACGATCTCTACCCGCATCAGCGAACGCAACAACTGCCAGAGCGGCGACGCGTACTGGGCATCCGCGGGAACGCTCTACACGAACAACTGCTTCTGCGGGTCCGCTGGCACCTTCACCTTCCCCAGCAAGGGCACCAAGTCATGCACTTTCTATACGGGGAAGTACACCGCCCGTGATTCCTGGCTCAGCGGAGGAAATACCCTCTGGGGCCCGCGCCAGAACCCCGGCTCCACAACACCTTGACCGCCGTTGTTGACGTCAAGGGCGCACAGATCTTCTAAACCCGCGAAACTCGTGTCGCCACGCGACGCAACACATTCACGACACAGGCCGGCACCCAAGGTAGGGAGCCGGCCTCCGTCGTCCACGAGTCACCGCGGCACTGAGCTGTCTCGATAACCGATCGCACACCGATACCGGTCTAACACTCCCCACAAAGTAGGAACCCTGCCGCTGGGATCCCGTTCCGCATTCCAACGCGATCTCATGGCGCAGTGCCCTCGAATCGATCGATACGAGAACACTGCGGTGATCAGTCAGTCGCGCGTTCGGGTGCGCCTGTGCAGGATGGCTGTGGTCAGCATTGCCGCGCCCACGAGGGTCGGGTACCCGCTGGCGGCACCATACGCGATCGCGTTCGCCGGGTTCGACCACGCACCGGGAGCAGAGGACCACGCGAGCTGATCAATGAACGCGAAGGCAACGAAAGCGAGCATCACGATGCCAGCGACAATCCCAACGATGCGCCACCGCCACCCTGTGACGACGGCGACAGCGATGACGATGGCGAGCAGCAACAGCATCAACGGGTTCACACCGGAACCACCCGGGACCGGCGCCGATCCCACGACAGCCGTGACGTAAGACCCGATCATGCCGACCAGTACGCCAAGGATCGCCAATGCGACAGCCGCGGCCATTGGACGTCGATCGCTGTGCGACGCGGAGTGAGCTTCCGAAGCAGTCATGATCTCTCCTTTACTTCTTCGCCTCAGCGCGACTAGATCGCGCAGGCCAGGTTCTTATCAGGGGACAGCGACGTGGTCGACGAGCCGATCGCATTCTCCGAATGCCACTTCTGCGTCGAGGTGTTCTTGCACTTCGCATTCGTGGCCCAGTACGTCGTCTGGTTCGGAGCCGTGGTCTGCTCGTCACGGTCGCGGTAGTGCCACGAGGGCGGTGCGTACGACGACAACAGCCCGACAACCGTCACACTGCCGGAGCAACCCGCGCTGCGACCGTAATCGTGGTACGACCAGGCGTAGCCGCTTTCCTTATAAGGAGTCTGGACCGTGTCCTTCACCGTGCAGCTCGCAGTAACCGCACGCTGCACCACAACACCGTCTTTGTAGTTGACCTGCACGCTCTGCCCGGGCTCGAGCTTGCCAACGTCGGTCAGCGGCGTCATCGAATCGACAGTCACCGATCGCACGGAGGCGTCGCTGCCCCTCGGCGTTACAAGCGTTGAATCCGGCTGACTCCGCAACGCCCGTACCGCTGCGCTATTCACCGGGACACCCTCAGATGTCCGGTCGATGACTCGGTCCACCCCAGACGCCTCTGCCACGTCTGCGGACAGAGTCTGGGCACTTGCCGGGCCGGACGCAAACAGCGACATGCTCACCACCCCCAACGCACCGATGGACCCCACCCACATCCTCGGCGTGCTCTTCCTCACAAGTTCCCCCTCAATCGTCCTTGATTGCTTGCTGGCCCCCACACCGTAGACCGATCCGTCTGCAGATGACGATCTCGATCACATAACGGATGCGGAGAAGGAAACTTCACTTCGAACCGACCAGAACAAACTCACCACCGCCCACCCCCGACTCACCACCCAGCGGATGCGTCGCCGGCACCTGCTCCCTCCCGGCTCCGTCGCTCTCGGACGGAAGCATCACGCCCAACGACATGGGGCCGGCTCAACGGCGTCACACCCATTCGGATACGCGGTTTAGACCCGTGACGGACCGTCCGGTAGCCGATCGGTTATCGAGACCTGTCGGACGAGTCGTGCGCGAGAAGGCGTCGTGAAGCATCTTCGATGAGCTCGTTCGCCGTCCTGGCTGAGATGCGGCGGCTCGCGGTGAACGTGGCGATGCCCTGCAGCAGAGAGGCGACGAGCGCTACTGACCCGCCACACAGTCCGTGTGTGGTGGGTTGGAGCGATGGATCAGCGATGCGGAGCAGTGTTCTGGGACCGATCGTGCTCGAAGCCTCGTGAGCATGCCGGCCCTCACCGGCACGAGGGTGACGGATGCTTCACGCAGTGGGATGCTCCGCATGATGTGCCTGATGCGGAAGCCGCACTGTTCCTGGACGATCTGATGTCGTTCGTCGACACGGTCGGGCCACCTCGCACCCGGTCTGCCTGATCGGCGTTGCCGAGGGCCTCGCGCATCGTGGCCTCCCGGTATCGGGGATGCGATGATGACGTGTGGCCCAGAGGCTGGTTGGGGGTGTGGTGAACGATTCGGTGGTGGCATCGCTCGGGTACGACCCGGTACGGATCACTCCTGTCGTGCAGCGTGCGCTGCAGTTTATGGATGAACGGCATGGCTGCGTTCTCGAGGTAGCGGATGTTGCCAATGCTGTCGGCATGGGTCCGCGTCGATTGCAGGAACTGTTCCAGATCGCGGTGGGTGAGTCGCCGATGAGCGTGCTTCGCCGTATCCGGCTCCTGCACACCCGTCGTCAGCTGTTGGATTCTGGTGAGGAGCGCACCGTCGGGCAGATTGCTCGGGCTGCGCAGCTGGTGCACCTCGGGAGGTTCTCTGGCCACTACGCTGCCGCGTTCGGAGAGGCCCCATCAGCCACGATCGCGCGCGTTCGCGGAACGGCACATCATCATGCCGGGGAGCGGTTCCCGCACCGATTCGACGTGCACCGCATGGAAGCGCACTGGCCCAGCCCACGGCCGCCAGCCGAGTAGTCGCCTTGAGGTGACTCCTCCGCCGCGGCCGTCAGGTTGTCACCGTCGTCTCGAACCACGGCACAAGCGCACGGTGGTGTGCCGAGACGAACTAAGCGGGCACCAACCGCGCGCTTGTTGCCGTAGCCGGGTGCTGCTGGCAGCGACCATGGAGCGGTGGACGCTCACGATCTCCGGACCGTTGGCGCCCCTGATCGGCGAGCAGGGCACCGTCGCGTTCCTGCGCGCGCTCCTCGCCGCGCATGCGGAGGAGTCGGCGCTGATGGAACTGTTGGCGTGGAGCCTGGCGTCCGCGGCGGACCCGACCGTGGACGGTGCTGACTACTACCGGTCCACGTACCGGCGGTTCCGGCAGGTGGTCCGGGACGGTCTCGCAGCGGACGTGCGGGAGGGCCGCGAGCCGGGGACGATGGACCCGCTCCGTCGTGCCGAGCAGCTCCTCGCCCTCTACGACGGGCTCCACCTGCAGGCGCTGCTGACGAGCGACACGGACCTGGTCGACTCCTTCGACCGGGCTGCGACGCGGATGAGTCGGGTTAGCCTGCAATCGGCTCGGTTTGAGCATGCTCCTGGGTCACGGTTCACCGTCCGTTCGCGGTGAGGTCGCGGCGACGGTGCCAGGTCAGTGGGGCACTGGCACCGTCGCAGCGATCGGCTACAGGCACTACGGGCCCGCTGTCGGTGCCGAGCCGAGCGCCGGTGTTCAAGCGGAGTCGCCGATGACGTCTCAATTCCCGATCGGCTACCGGACGGCGCGTACCTAGACTGCTTCGGTGAGTAGACAGACCCCGGGACCACGTTTTTTCAGACGCCCGAAGTCCTTCGCCGGAGGGGAGGTCTGGATCGTTCAGCACGATGAGTCACCGGACAACACGGTTCTGGGTGTTTTCGCAACGGACGCCGAGGCATACGCCTTCATGGACACGGTGAAGGACGACTACGAGAACGGTGTGATCTGCTCGAGCTTCCCCGTTCCGTACCGGTCCACCGATGGAGTTGTGCGCTACCAGACCGAGGACTGACGTCCCGCCCCGTCCGTTGGTCGATCGGCTATTGAGACCCCAGTTCCGAAGATTGGTCAGCGATGAGGCTTGAAGGCGGCAGGGTGCTGTGACGGTGGGACCCCTGCCTCGGCTACGGTCGCCACGTGAAGGTTTTCATCAGCTGGTCAGGTCGAGCTGAACAGGCGGTCGCTGAGGCGCTTCGTGATGCACTCAAGACATTGTGCGTGGGTCAAGCCGAGGTGTTCGTGTCGAGTCAAGACATCGCGAAGGGTGAGCGTGGTGTCGGAGTGATCGAGGCGCAGCTCGCCAGTACGGATTACGGGATCATCGTGCTGTCCGCAGCAAACCATGCGCGACCGTGGGTGAATTACGAGGGGGGAGCGCTGGCAAAGACTCTTGACAGCCCCGTATCGACGGTTCTCTTGGACATCAAGCCGAGTGACATCGACGGCCCGCTGGGTCCGTTCCAGGCGACGCGGTTCGAAGATCAGGGGGACATGAAAAGGCTTCTCTCTGAGGTGGCGGTTGCCGCCAGTCCAGAGATGCCACCCGGATCCATCGATGTGCTCTTTGAGTCCGTCTGGCCGGCGTTGTCTGCTTCGTGGAAGCCCGACGCCGCGGGTCGTCGAGAGCCGCTGCGCAGCAACCCCGACATGCTCGCCGAACTGATCGATCGAGTGCGGAACATCGAGTCCCAGCTGACGGCGGCGGACATGACATCCGTTGCACAGGCGGACGCGCTTCGCAGCAAGGCCATTCGTCGGCGCGCCCGGTCCGCCAGTTTGGGAGGTGTTGACCCGCATGATGCGCTCATGATGGATGACGTCATCGCGCAGGCTGCTGGTGGCCGTGTCCTGCTGCGCAGTGGCGGATCAGTCAACGGAGCTACTCGCATGCGTTTGGAGGCGACGGAGTGGGCTACTGATGCGGATCGCTTGGCTGCGGAGCAATCCCTGCGGGCGCTGATTCCCGGGGTGGCAATCGACTGGGTGATGAAGGATGGCGTGTCTCTCGCCCGGTAGCGAAAGCTGTTGAACGGCGCTGGAGCCCGAGGGCTGCTTGCGGGCGGCTTCGGCGTCTGCTGCATGAGGCCGACACGCAATAGGGCGGCCTCGACGATGCCTAGTAAGTCTTCACGGGGAACGGCCCCGCACCGTGTTTGGTGCGGGGCCGTCGTTTCCTGGTTACCCCTTGCGGGTCAGGTCGAGCAGGAACCTGGCGATCGTGACGGCGAGCGTCGCGATGCTGAGCCAGGGGATCTGTCGCCTGCGGCGGGGCTCGTTGTCGTCAGACATCGATCGTCTCCGTCGAGCGGAGCGTCCCACGCACAATCGGCTGCTGAGACGACCACGAGCGGTAGGTTCGCCACATGGACGTGGTGAGCGCGAAAGTGCTGGGTTCGATCGCCCTCGTCTTTGGGATCGTCTTCGTCTCGACGTCGATCGTGCGTCTCACGCGTTCCGACGTCGACCTGCTGCTGGTGGTGCTCAACACGGCGCTAGGAATCTTGTGGCTCGGCGCCGGGATCTGGATGTGGCGTTTCGGACTTCGCAAGTCGAAGGGCGACCGGTAGCGGATCAGTCAACGAGACCTTCAGCGAGCCGCTGCCGGTCGTCTCTGCCTGCGTCGTCAGCATCCGCGGGGCGACCGTCCGCGAGAGCCGACGATCGAGGCATACTCGTGCGAGTATTGAGTCATCCTTCACGCCCACGGAAAGGCGTGGGCGTTGCACTGCTCGCCGCACTCATCGAGTCGACCGAGGCCACCCCGTTGATCCTGTCCGGGGAACTCCTCGGGAACACCGCGTGACGCCGGTTTCGGTAGGGAATCAGCCGGCAAACGTTGACAGGCATCCGCCTCAACTACACGATGGTGCCCACCGACCCCGCGCCCGAACGGAGCCGACGATGAGCCGACAGCGTCACCCGACTTCGTCACCCACCCCAGCACCTGCTTCCTCGCCTCCGCAGCGGCGGTGGCGCTGGAACCTGCTGTGGACTTGGACCACAGAACAGGGAGTTAAAGCAGCCCTCGTCGGCGGAGTTTTCCTGGTCATCGGGAGCCTGATTACGTCGCACTCAGAGCAGGACTCGGCCCCGGCTTCGCCGATCACTGTAACCGCGCGGCCAGCCGCTGCGAAGCTAACGGTCGCCGACTCGTCGCGGAACGCCACAGTGTCGGAGGACGGGTTCGGGAACCACATCGTGCCGGTATCTGGATCGGTGTCCGGTCAACTCCGGGACGGGGAAGCGGTGTTCGTCGTGTGGCGAAACTTGAACGCTGCGACGGACGGTCTCGACATCCATGAACGGCACGTGACGACGTCGCTGCCGTGCACGGTGAAGGGATCGACCTTCCGTTGCGACTCTCCCGTGCTCGGGGCAAGCAGACCCCACTCGAGCACATCAGCGATCTGGGTGGGTGTTGCGTCCTCTAGCGCGACGAGGGCGCTCGCCTACGACTACTTCGCTCAGCAAAAGGTTGACGCGTCCGACGGCGGTCCACAGGCGGCGCCGGATGGGTTCCGAGTGGACGCGCAGTACCGAGTCAGCTGGCGGTAGAGATTTCGTCCACGGGCGTCGCATCAACCTCGCCCTGCGCAATCGCACCGCGAGAGCATCGACAAGACCGCACCTCTCCCGCCCATCCAGTGCTCGTCCAGCGTCGTCAGCTCACGCTCGCAGGTGCTGCACCTTCTACGCTGTACGCATGGCTCGTACTCCACGTTCGTTGCCGGTGGAGTTGACGCCGGCGCCGTGGCCGGACGCGCCGTCGGAGGATCCGTCTGCGGAAGTCGCTCGCCAGTTTGTGGTTCGTCTTCGGGAAGCGATGGGATCCCGGTCGTTGCGGTCCGTGGCTGAGCAGGTCGGCATTCACAACGTCACGTTGATGAAGATCCTCCACGGCCGCGCTTGGCCCGACCTTGCAACGATCTCGCGGCTCGAGATCGGGTTGAACGCCGAGCTCTACTCGTCCCACGATGTTCGCGGCTCGCACTAGACGTCATCCTTCGCCGGGGGAACAGATCGTCCGGTAACGACCATCTGGCGGAAGTAGCGCTCAAGTACGACGGCGCGGCCGTCGAAGCGATGTGCGCGGTGCCGCGCGAGGGCACAGGAGCAGACGAGTGTGCTGCTCTCGCGTCGATGAGCAACGTCGCGAGTTCGACAAGCGCTGATTCGAGCGGGCCGTTGGTTTGCACGAGCCGCTCACCGTTGCTGAAGTCGGCGCTCGCTCCGACTTCCTGGTCGCCGCGGGTCAGGGCGACCCGCAGTTGCGTGCCGTGGTCGGCGACGTCGATTTGCACGCCCGCTGGGACGAGGAGACCCGTCACCCAGTCAAGGTCTACCGGCCCACCTCCCACATCCGTGACGCGAAACACGGCGGGGCCAAAACGATGCATACTGCTTATAGTAACCAGCGAGATGCATGAACGCCAAGCTGAGGGGCACGCCGACACCTCAAACCCGCTGACCGGCGCAAGGGAGACTCCGTGACATCGAACAGCAGTGGCGGCCGCCCGTACCGACCGCAGCTTCCCGCCAGGCAGTGGGAGGCAGTCGCGCCGTATGTCCACGATGTCGTCGCCCGCGCCGAACCACTCGTCATCTACTCCGCGAGGGAGCTCTACCCCGCCGTCACCCGTCTCGTTCTCTTCGCGAAGGACGAGTACGCGCCCCTCAAGGACGATGCCGTCTTCAACCCGTACATGGTTGGCCGGTTCGTCGTCCATCACCTCGACGGGTACAGCCGTGCCAGCAGGAACACCATCAGAGCGCGCCTCCGACGCGTCTCCGAAGCGCTCCTCGGCGACGCAGCCGCGGGGACTTTCAAGAAGCTCGGGAAAGCTGATGCGGTCAGGCCGTACAGCCTCGCAGATCAAGCGTCCCTCGAAGGATGGTCTCGAGCACAGACCTCTGAAGAGCGACGCACGTCTGCCGCAGCGTTGCTCTCTCTCGGTTTCGGGTCCGGACTGACTGGCGCGGAAATCATCCGGCAACGACTCGAAGATGTGCACGTTGACGGGGACCAGATGATGGTCGACGTGCACGGCCAGACTGCCCGCTCGGTCCCCGTCCTCTCGGATTGGTCCGCAGGTTTACACGCGCGCCGAGCGTTCATGCTCGGTTCCGGCTGGGCGTTCCGAACAGATCAGCGTGGGAGCAATGTCAACCTGATCACGGACTTCGTCTCCCGGACCGCGCCTCCGATGGAGATCCAGACCCGGCGTATGCGCGCGACGTGGCTGGTGTACCATCTCAACGCGCATACCTCGCTGAAGTATCTGCTCCGAGTCAGCGGCCTCACATCGGCAGAATCCCTCGACCGGGTGCTCCCCTACGCCGACGAGTAGCAACGAGTCCGACTGGGCATCAACGTCGCGGGATTCAGCACGCTACCGCCCCACTTCATCACAGTCAGGAACGCGAACTGCGTCAGCGGCAACACGGCTAGGAGGCCGAAGCCACAACCAACGAGCCAGCGCAGTTGCCGAAGTTCGCGTTCATCCCGAGGAGCCGGCCGCGTCGTCATGCCCGCCCGTATGCGGCGAAGCCGCCTCCGGCGCGGCTACTCACTCTCCTCCCTCGACCCCCGATACGTGGGCCCGCGAAGGGCTGCGATCTCAGCAAGCACCGCGGCAAGATCCGCGGCGTCGTCGAGGTCGAACTGCACCTGACCGCCGATCGGCCCGTTGATCGTGACGACGCCGCGGTCAAAGACAAGGTCGAGGTCATCCATGATCGTTGCCCGGACTGTCCCGTCGCGGTGCGTGTACAGCCGGCTGGGCTGCTGCTCTTCAAACATCTTCTTCTCGTGCATGACTGGTGCCCTTCCTGCCGCAGCCGAGCGCTGCCGCGGGATAGGTATGCGCGGATGAGCCACAAGATCGCCACGTGTCGGTGCCGCCGACGCACGCAACGACGTGTGTTTCATCGCATTGCGCTCCTCAGCGCCTCCTCCGCGTTGTGCCTTCAGCACTTCGAAAGGGCGATACCCGTGACAGCGACCCCGAGCGACACGCCCGAAAGCGGCATCCAAAAGCTGGGCACGCTACCTCATGAGATGCCCGCTGACCAGGGAAAAGTCCTCTTGAGCCGCAGCAGTGGGATCTCAGATCGCAGCTGATCGGTCTGGCCGCGCATAGCCGAGGCGTGATGAATCCCAAGCCAACCCCTTCCGAAGCCGCCATCGTCGTAGCACACTCTGATGATAACAATCAGCACAACTCGCTGCAGATTCGGGAGGCACTGTTGAAGTACCGACCCGTCAACGTCCTGCCCGCGGACTGGAACCGAGTGAAGGAGTTCTGCCGCCAAGCCGTTCTCACCTACGGACCCGCGAACGCGAAAGTCGCTGCGGAGATGCTCTCCACGGTCACCCTCTTCGTCCTCTGGGCAACCAATCAGGAGCACGCGCCGCTCAGCTACGGCGCCATTTTCCACCCCTCATTGATGGGCAGATACCTCCGCAGCCGCGTCAGCGACAAGAAGAGCGGCTCGTTCAAGACTCTCCGCTCCCGGCTCTTCCGAGTTGCCAGCGCCGTCACCAGCATCGAGCACCACAAGACAAAGCGGGACACCACCTTCGTGCCAGTGCACGAGTACACGGCTACCGAACTCGCGGAACTCGAAGGCTGGGCTGCGACCCAGAACACACCAGAACGGCGACGGTACGCGTACATCACGCTCGCACTCATGGGCGGCGCCGGCCTCGCCATGACCGAGGCACTCGGGGTGCGCGGCGCCGACATCCACCACAGCGCTGATGGGCACACCGTACGAGTAGTCGGCCGCCGTGCCCGAGTCATCCCGGTCCACGCCGACTGGGAGCGCTACCTCGACGAGCCCAGCACCCACTTCATCGACGGCGAACATGTCCTCTTCCCCGGGCAGACACCGCGAGGACGCGAAACGACGCTCCGAACGCTCTACCGCGGCCCACACCCGGCGCCGAACCCACAATGGCTCCGCGACACCTGGCTGCTCCAGCTCGTTCGCACGCTCCCGCTCAGCATCGTCATGCAAGCAGTCGGCACATCGGACGTCATCCGCTTCCGACGCTACTTCGACGCTGCCCACCTCAACTTCGACCAGTGGCACGGGGCTGTCCGCAATCCCGCCGCATACAGACCAGTCGTGAACACCACCAGCGACGACATCATCGCGTCCGACGGACCCAGCTGGCGTGCCGTGCACGAGAGAGCTCGCGTCGAGGCTACATCGAGTGCCGTGAAGCCAAACCGCGCGCCCATGGGCTCCGCCGTGGATGACGCGGCCGAGTCGGACAGCACGACTTACCCGCCTCGTCCGCAAGGTCGACGCCGCCCGCGTGACCCGGACCACGGCAAGTACGCGCGGCGACCCAGGAGAGTCGACACCCACGAACAGGCGCTCACGTCGGACAGCACCGCCGTCCCAGCCGGGACCCTTGCGGTTCCGTTCAGGCGTGGCGAGCAGCCATTGACAGCTGACAGCACTGCGATTCCCGTCGGCACCCCGGCGGCACCGTTCGAGCGTGCCGCTTCGACGGAACCGCCGGAAGGCCACGGAGGCCGGCCCGTACATAAGGCGGGGCGCGAGCCTCGGCGCATCGAAGCTCTCGAAGGCGACTGGTCGCCCAAGCGCTCGCGAAAGACGTCTCGGTACGAGGCCCTGCCACCCGGAATCGCGCAGCGCCCGGCGCGGGCGGAGGAAGCCACCGCTGAGAGCACCTTCGACGCGAGTGACCTGATGTTCGCCGCCATCCGGGAAGGGCTCCTCGCAGAAGCGCGCCGGTCTGCGCGGGGCGGGAAGCGATGACCGGCTTGGCGAACACGTGGGACAACACTGTCGCCACGACGTTCGACGTGCTCCGCACAGTCGGAGAGGGCGGACTCACCGAGGCTGAGGTGAAGGCGGGTCCCGGCCCGATGACTCCCATCGACGGCGACCTGGCGCAGGCATGGCTCGACCGTGTCGTCCAGTCTCAGGTCCTGCCACCCCTCGGTGTGTGGCGGCGCCGGAACCGTGAACGCGCCGGGAAGCGAAACGGCGGCCCGGCACCAGCCATCAATGACGCGGTCATCCTCACCATCGCGCTCATCCTCGTCATCGAGCACTCGTCGGTCCGCGTGCAGGACATGGCGCGGGCGCTGCAGCACCGGCTCACCCCTGAGGCCCGAGAGGTGCTCGGCATCGGCCACCTCTACGACAACCCGTTCACCAACTGGTACTTCCTCGCCCACCGCGCCATCCACCGCGTCATCGCCACGTTCGACCCGTACATCACCAACGACGGCGCGGAACGGAACCAGTGGAAGGCGATGACGTACGAGGACCGCATCGCGTGGGAAGCCGCCGTCGACCAGGAGTTCGTCGCGGAACTGAACGCCCGCGCCGAATGGTTCATGAACGCGCTCGTGGAGATGTCGCTCCAGCAGCAGGCTCGGAAGTATCGACGGCGGAAGACCGCGATGACCATCGACCAGAGCGGCGTGAAAGCCGGAGCGGTCATGGCCCGATGGAAGCGGGACCCGAAGACCGGCAAGGAGATTCCGCAGAAAAACGCTCTCGACCCGACGACCAACGAGCCGGAGGCCCGTCGCGTCCGGGCGATGGAGGCCGATTGGGTGACGAAGAAGAAGGGTGCGAAGAAGCGCAACGCCGACGAAGAGGAACGTATCTCCCGCTTCAAGTGGGAGCTGGGTTACATGGCGAACATCATCATCGACGTCCTCGAGGACCCCAACGCCGACAAGAAGCTCTACGCACCGCAACTCATCCGTGCCATCAGCCTCGGAACCCCGAACAAGCGCATCGGCGGTCACGCCATCTCGCTCCTCGACTCGCTGCAAGCACGCGGCTACGAACTGACACGGTTGAGCTTCGACCGCGGCTACTCGCAACTCAAAGACGAGTTCCACGAGCAGCTCGTCGCTCGTGGCATCCCTGTGGTGAAGGACTACGTCGACCGGCAGAAGGGCATCACCAACGGCGCCATCGGCAACTCCATCATGGTTGAAGGCCGCTACTACTGCCCCTCGACACCACTAGACCTGCTCGAATCCACGAAGAACTGGGAGCAGGGCAAACTCACCAACGAGGAGTACTGGGCCAAGCGGAAGAAGCTCGAGAAGTACGAACTCATCCTGCACGAGCAGAAGCCCAATGGCACGCTCCGCCTCTCCTGCCCTGCATCGGGGCCGTCGCCGACAGCGTCGTGCCCGCTCCGCGAGCTGATGAAGGGTGCGGTGCCCGACGAGGAAGCGGACCGTGCTCGCATCCAGCCGTCGAACATCACTGACCGGCAGAAGGACTATAAGGTCTGCTGCCAGAAGTCGGTATCGGTGAAGCCGACGACGCATGTGCAGCAGCGGCAGAAGCTCCGCTACGGCAGCAAGGAATGGTTCGACACGTACCGGGCCGACCGAAACAGCAGCGAGTCCTCCAACGACCTGCTGCAGAAGGACCACAATCTCGAGAACACGATGGCTCGGCCCATGCACGGCCTCGCCGCGCAGCAGTTCGCCCTCGCCCTCTTCGCCGTCGCATCGAACATGCGACGCATCATCCAGTACGAACACGACGTCTACGAACTGGAACGTCGAGCCGCAGCAGGCCGCGCACCGCAGCCGCGAAAGCAGCCCGGCGAGTACCTCGAGCGCGCCCGCGACCGCAACCGCGAGACCCGGTACATGCGGAACCCGCCACCTCGGAAACTGGTGCCGTGGGAACCGTTAGAGCTACCACCCGTGCCCGCGTAGCGGGCTGACCCGCACCGGCAACGCCGGCAGGACCAAACAACACACCCACACACCCCGACGCTCCGTCACGCCCGAAAACAGGGTGGAAGCAGCCGGGGTGCTTCGGCGCGCCCGAAAACGAACTGGCGACAACGCACCGAGCGCACAAGCAGCCGCAGATCCGTCCGAGAGCGCCGAAACCGAGCCCCGATCAGCCCCCGAGAACCAGAAGAGCCCCCGGCCGAAGCCGGGGGCTCTTCTGTTGGGTCAGACCTGCAAATGCTGGAGACCAGACCTGCAATCAACCCCGTGGCGGTACCGGTGGGATTTGAACCCACGGTGGAGTTGCCCCCACACATGTTTTCGAGACATGATCCTTCGGCCGCTCGGACACGGTACCGGGAAAGAGTTTACACGATCCGGGAGGCCCGTCGCACCACCGGCAGGTCGGCCAGCCCTCCACAGGTGGCTGATCGGGTGCGCTCGTCCACCGTTCAGCCCTCGCACCGAGAACGGTCGAACGGCCCCGCGTACCGTCCACCGCATGAAGTCACGCACCATCTTCGCCCTGCTCTCGTCGATCCTCGGCGGACTGACGGTCGTCGGTGCCGGGCTGTTCGGCGCCCGGGCCGGGATCCGCGGGCAACGGGCTGCCTCGCAGCGGGTGGTCGACATGCTCCCCGTGAACGCCCAGTGGTGGCGCGAGCACCTGCAGCACGACGGGCAGCTGACCTACCTCGCGATCGGCGACTCCGCGGCACAGGGGGTCGGAGCGACGGTCCCGAACCGCGGCTACGTCGGACTACTCGCACGGCGGATCCGGCACCGCTCGCGGATGACGGTCCGCGTGGTGAACCTCAGCGTGTCCGGGGCCACGACCTGGGCGGCGAAGCAGGACCAGCTGCCGAAGCTCCGCGGGTACACGCCCGACATCTGCACGGTGTCCATCGGGGCGAACGACATCGCCGACTTCGACCCGGACAAGTTCGAGCGCAACATCCGGGCGATCTACGGCGCAGTACCGTCGCACGCGATCGTGGCCGAGCTGCCGTGCATGTTCGTACCGGACCGGGAGCGCAAGGTCGCGGTTGCGAACGAGATCGTGCACCGCGTCGCCGACGAGCTGGGGCTGACGGTCGCTCCGCTGCACGTCATCACGAAGCGCGTCGGGCTCCGTCGGACGTTCTTCAACAGCTACGGCGACCTCTTCCACCCGAACGACCGCGGGTACGAGATCTGGGCGAGCGCGTTCGAGCCGGCGGTCGATGCCCGGGTCGACACGGTGGCGGCGATCCGGCAGTACCTGTCCGCTCGCGAGGCCGAGGAGCTGGGTTCGGGCGCGGGTGCGGTCGCGGCGGCGCGCGCGGAGCGGGACACCGACGACGCCGGTGCGCTCGACCATGCCGACCGCCCGGGTCGGGTCGACCGCCTGCGGCGTCGGATGACCGGATCGATCCCGCTGCCCGAGCACGCCGAGCGTCGCACGGGTGATGTCGGCGGCTCGGCCTAGCCTGACCGTCATGGCACGCCCGCAGTCCCTCTTCCGTTGCACCGAGTGCGGCTGGACCAGCATCAAGTGGGTCGGCCGGTGCGGCGAGTGCCAGTCGTGGGGCACGGTCGAGGACACATCGGCCGCGTCCGCCAGTTCCCGCGGCACCGCAGCGGTCGCCGTCGCCGGAGCCCGGATCGCCCGCCCGATCACCGAAGCCCGTGGCACGTCGGTGCAGCGTTGGCAGACCGGTATCGGTGAGTTCGACCGGGTACTCGGCGGCGGGGTCGTCCCCGGAGCCGCCGTCCTGCTGTCCGGCGAGCCTGGTGTCGGCAAGTCCACCCTGCTGCTCGAGGTCGCTTCGCGCGCGGCAGTGTCGGGCAAGCGCGTCCTCTACGTCAGTGCCGAAGAATCGGTCGACCAGGTCCGTCTCCGTGCTGAGCGCACCGGGGCGATGCACGACGACCTCTACCTCGCGAGCGAGGTCGACCTCGGCGTCATCCTCGGCCAGATCGACCAGGTGCAGCCGGACCTGCTCATCGCCGACTCCGTCCAGACGATCTCGTCGAGCACGATCGACGGCATCGCGGGCGGGACCTCGCAGGTGCGCGAGGTCGCCTCCACGCTCATCCGGGTCGCGAAGGACCGCGCGCTCCCGGTCCTCATCGTCGGCCACGTCACGAAGGACGGCACGATCGCCGGCCCGCGGTTGCTCGAGCACCTCGTGGACGTCGTCTGCCACTTCGAGGGCGACCGCCAGACCGCGCTCCGGTTCGTGCGCGCACTGAAGAACCGCTTCGGACCGACGGACGAGGTCGGCTGCTTCGACATGGGCGGCGACGGCATCCACGAGGTCCCCGACCCGAGCGGGCTCTTCATGTCCCGCAACGGTGCGCCGGTCTCCGGCACGTGCGTGACCGTGGCGCTCGAGGGCCGTCGCGCGCTGCCGGTCGAGGTGCAGGCGCTCGTCGTCCCGAGTTCCGCACCGCAACCGCGCCGGGTGGTGAACGGTGTGGACGCCTCCCGCGTGGCGATGCTGCTCGCGGTGCTCGAACGGCGTGCAGGGTTGAAGCTGTCTGACGCCGACGTCTACGTGTCCACCGTCGGCGGCATGAAGCTGACCGAGCCGGGTGCCGACCTGGCGATCGCACTGGCTCTCGCAAGTGCGGCGCGAGACCGCCCGTACCCACACACGTTGGCGGCGATCGGGGAGATCAGCCTCGCGGGCGAGATCCGCCCGGCGACCGGTGCCAAGCAGCGCGCGAGCGAGGCCTCGCGGCTCGGCTTCACGACGGTGCTCGGCTCGGGTGCGGAGCACCTGCGCGAAGCGTTGCGGGTGGCGTTCTCGATGACGAAGTCGGCGCGCGAACTCGACCGCGCGTTCTGACCGGCGACCGCTCATCGTGACCCGCCGCTGCCCGAAAGCGTGACGACCCAGAAGCGCGACCGCGGAGAAGCGACCGCCCCGGGAACGGGACCTCCGCGCCCGAGGCGAGCCGCTACGCGCGCAACGCGGCGAGCAGGTCCTCCGGGGTCGACTGCATCGTGTTCGGGCCGGCGATGTCGAAGAACACGCCCTCGAGCGAGTCGAGGTGCTCGGCGAGGAACTCCTCGAGCCGTGGCCCGTCGTAGACCATGACCTGCCGGATCTTCTCGTTGGGCACCATCGCGGTGTACGCGTCGGCGGACGAGAAGAGCAGCAGGATGCGCTTGTCCGAGCCCTCACGGCCGAAGACCCGCACCTGCATGTCCTTCTTGCCGGTGACGAGTCGGGGGACGATCACGATGTCGTTCCGGAGCGCGAACGCCACCGCGGCGACGTCCTGCTTCGCGAGGGCCTCCTCGAGCTGCTCGCTCCGGAAGCGCTGTTCCTTGTCTGCCATCACCCCTAGTCCACCAGATTCATGAGTCCGATTGCGACCTCGGCTCTTCCGTTGTCGCCCGTTGCCTGTAAGTTGGTACCAACCGCTCCGGCGGGAGTCCATCGTTCTTCCGGTGCTCAGCGCACCTCGAGCGCCATCGGTCACTGACCTTCCCAGGTCGCCTGGCCCCGAACCCGTTCCGCCGGCCCATGCCCGCGGGGCGCATCGATCCGACGACGACCGTCGGCGGATCAGCGGCAGAAATTGTCGCCCCGCAAGAAAGTAAGGAAACGCCATCATGGCAACTGGGACCGTCAAGTGGTTCAACAACGAAAAGGGCTTCGGCTTCATCGCGCCGGACGACGGCAGCGCTGACGTCTTCGCCCACTTCTCCGCGATCGCTGGCAACGGCTACAAGTCGCTCGAGGAGAACCAGAAGGTGGAGTTCGAGATCACCGAGGGCCGCAAGGGCCCGCAGGCCGAGAACATCTCGGTCATCGGCTGATCACCGAAACACCCTGAACGGGCCCGTCGTCTCCGGACGACGGGCCCGTTCTTCATGGGCGATCCGCACCAGGACGAGCCCTCGGCTCACCGCGCTGCGGGACGGCCGAGCGTCACTGCAGGATGAACTGCACCGACTTCGCCGACTCGATGTTCCCCACCGCGACCGACAGGTGGTAGCTCGCTCCCCCTCCGGTGACCGACGGCCGCGAGGCATCGCACGTCGCCGCCGACGACCGCGTGCGGTCCCAGGCGATCGAGGGGGTGGTGAGCTTCTGCCCCGCCTTGATCGTGACGTCCTGATCCGTGCCGTTCGTCTGGCAGTCCTTCGACGACCAGTACTGCTCCTCACCGGAGCTGATGGTGAGCACCTGCTGCGCAGATCCGAGGTCCATGTGGCACGAGTTCGACCCGGTGTTCGTGATCGACATCGCGATCTTCGGGTCCTCGGTGGGACCGTAGGCGGTCTTGTCGACGACGGGCGTCAGCTCGATCTGGTCCTTCGTGCACGCGGCACCGTCGGCAGCGGCGGACGCGGAGGGCGACGGAGGCGGTGACGCCTTCGATGACGACGCCGCAGGTGCCGACGAGGACGACGACGAACCGGACGTCCCCGCGGACGCCGACGGCGCCGCCGCGGGAGTGGCACCGTTGCCCCGGCCGACGACGATCAGCACGACGACGATCACGACGACGAGGACCGCTCCGAGCGCGATGGCTCGACGGCGCCAGTACACGCTGGGACGCTCGGGTCCGACGGGGTGACGGAACGACGACATGCGCACAGGGTAGGGCGGGACCAGCGGCACGCCGGGATGCCGCGCGACGCGTCAGAGGATCTTCAGCATGCGGGTGTTGCCGAGCGTGTTCGGCTTCACCCGGGCGAGGTCGAGGAACTCGGCGACGCCCTCGTCCGAGGACCGCACGAGCTCGGCGTAGACGTCCGGGGACACCACGCTCTCGCCGATCTCGAGGTACCCGTGCTTGGCGAAGAAGTCGACCTCGAACGTCAGGCAGAAGATGCGGGCGATGCCGAGTTCGCGGGCGTCGTGCTCCAGTCCCTCGAGCATGCGGTGCCCGACGCGCTTGTGGATCCAGTCGGCGTCGAGGGCCAGGGTCCGCACCTCGGCGATGTCGTCCCAGAAGACGGCGAGGGCGCCGCAGCCGATCGGGACGCCGTCGGGCCCCTCGGCGATGCGGAACTGCTGGATCGAGCCGTAGAGGGCGACGTTCTCCTTGCCGAGCAGGATGCGGCGGTCGACGTACGGCGCGATGAGGCGCTGGATGTGCGGGACGTCGGAGGCGACGGCCGGTCGCACGAGGATCCCGTGCTCGTCGCGTTCGTGGAAGGCGTGCCGGCCGTGTTCGCTCATCGACCTCACGATAGCGCGAGCGCCCGAGCGCGAGCGCCCGAGCGCCCGAACACAAGCGCCCGAACGCGAGCGCCCGAATGCGAGCGTGCGACCGGGGGACGCGGACCCCGGACGCGCACCCAGACCGCCACGCCTACCGTCGCACGGGCAATCGAGACCGAACACGACGAAGGAGCACCATGCCCCAGATCATCGAGACCGTCGACGTGGACGTCCCCGTCCGCCAGGCCTACGACCAGTGGACCCGCTTCGAGGAGTTCCCGGAGTTCCTCGACGAGGTGAAGAAGATCGTCCAGGTCGACGACACCACCACCGACTGGACCGTGGAGGTCGCCGGTCAGGAGCGCGACTTCCGCGCCGTCATCACCGAGCAGCACCCGGACGAGCGCGTCGCGTGGACCGTCAAGGACGGCGACACCGACCACGCCGGCGCGGTGACGTTCCACAAGCTCTCCGACACGACGACCCGCGTCACGGCGCAGATCGACTGGCAGCCGTCGGGCCTCCTCGAGAAGCTCGGCTCGGCGGTCGGCGTCGGTGGCCACGCCGTGAAGAAGGACCTGCAGAACTTCAAGGAGCGCGTCGAGGCGGCTCCGACGGAGCCCGGCTGGCGCGGCGACGTCCCCGCCTGAGCCGGAACGGGACCAACGGGTCGCAACGCGACCAACGGGTCGCAACGCGGCCAACGGATCGCAAAGCGACCACGATCCGGACGGGAGGCACGGTGCCAGCTGGCACCGTGCCTCCCGTCCGTCGTGCGGTCACCTCGGCATCCCCCCACGAAATGCCGACCTGACAGGACCGGCCGGACGTGCCAGGGTAGAACGAACGGTCGATCCCTCGGACACCGTTTTACCATGTCTGAGACAAGCGCGGGAAGGGGAGCCGTGATCGAGTACACGGACGACGACGCACACCGACGCGAGTTGTCGCGGAAGCTGCAGCTCCTGATGGACGTCGTCGAGGCGAACTCGGGGCAGCGTCCGTCCTACAAGGAGATCGCGGCGGAGATCGAGGCGCAGGGCGCGTCGATGAGCCGTCCGCGCTGGGGCTACATGCTCGGCGGGAACGGCCCGGCTGTCCGTGACCAGCGTCTGCTCGAGGCCCTCGCCGCGTTCTTCGGCGTCCCGGCGGCCTACCTCACCGACGCCGCGGGCAGCACCGACGTCCCGGCGCGGGTTCAGGCGCAGCTCGAACTCGTCCTGGAGCTCCGCAAGCGCGAGGTCCTCGCGTTCGCCACTCGCCGGCTCGGGGAGTTCGCCTCGGCCGACGAGATCCGCGAGTTCACCGAACACCTGCGGGCGCTCGACGGTCCGGGGAGCACGTCGTGAGCACCGTCCGCGAGCGCGCTGCAGCCCTGCGGCGGCAGGCGGACGCCCGTCGGCGGGTGCAGCGGCTCGGGCTCCCCCGACGCCTGACCCTGGCGGAGCTCGTCGCACGGGCGGAGGCGACGCTCGGCAAGCCGATCGAGGTGCGCACGTCGGACCTCCCCGGCGACCTGTCCGCACGGCTCATCCAACGTCGCGACCGCGCGCTGCTGGAGACTCGCTCCGGCCTGTCCGAGCGGTCGCGTACGGCATCCGTGCTCCACGAGCTCGCGCACGTGTTCCTCGCCGACCACGGCTGCGACCACGAGGCGTACACGGGGCTGCTCACCGGACGGACGGCGTTCACCCGGTCGCTCGACACCCCGCACGAGCAGACGGTGGAGCTCGTCGCCGACCAGCTGGCCCTCCACATCGGTCTGCTCGACCCCGGCGAGCGCACGCCCGGGATCTTCCGGTGACCCTGCACGTCTGGGGGTCGTTGCCGGTCTGGGGCATCCTCGTGGTGCTCCTCGTGCGGCTGGGGCTCGTCCGCACCCAGTCCGCGAGCGTGACGTGGCTCACGGTGTGCTGCGCGTTCGTCGCGGTCGGCCTCTCGATCAACCAGCCCGACGTGCTCGGGGTGCTCGCGCGGGCCACCGGCGTGCCGAACGTCGCGGACGTCGTCGGGCGCTGCTTGATGGTCTGCGGGATGTTCGCGCTCGCGCAGTCGGTCGAGGCCGCTGCACGCACGGCCCGGCTGCTGCGACCGGGTCGGATCGTCGCGTGCGTCGCGGTGCTCGTCACCCTGGTGGTGCTGTTCTCGCTGATCGACGCCCCGCGCCCGACGGCGCAGTTCATGGTCGTGTACGGCGACCAGCTCCCGACCGCCCTCTACTCCGCGGTGGAGATGTCCTTCATCGCGATCGTCATCGCGCGGTCGGCCGTCGCCGTGCTCGGTGCGTTCCGGCGCGGCGAGCAGATGGGTCGGATGTACTGGCTCTTCGTCGTCGGGGCCGCGGCGATGGTGCTGCTCGCCGCGATCGCCGTCGCGATGGACGCCGCCCACGTGCTCGGTGCGTCCACGGTCGTCGGCGCGCTGTCGGTCGTCTACGCGCCGGTCTTCCTGACCTCGATGGTCCTGCTGGCCCTCGGCGCTGCAGGCGGAGTGCTGCCCGACGCCGTCCGTGAGTTCCGCGAGTGGCGCGCTGCCCGCCGGCGGTTCCGCACGCTCGAACCCGACCTGCACCGACTCGAGTCGGCGTCGGGGAACCGAGGGCTGTACTTCACCAACGTGTGGCAGCGTCGAGAGTGGCGGAGCCGTCTGCACCGCCTGGAGCTCGAGATCGAGGACCGCGCCCGCGAGGCCGGGCTCGCCGCGCCCTCCACCACCGAACCCGACCCGTCAGGAGCGAGATGACCGCCACAGGACGCACCACCGCGATCGGGACCGCGATCGGCGCCGCGGGGACGTTCGGCCTCGGCGCCCTGGTCGCCCGCCGGCTGCTCTTCCCCACGCCCTACACCGCGACCGCGACGGTCCGGTCCTCGTCGTCGACGGAGGTCGAGTTCGCAGCGACCCGCGACACCCGGCTCCCCGGCACCTACCGGATCACCCGTGGCAGCACCTCGGTCCGTGTCGGCGCGGTCCTCGGCGAGAGCGACGGCGACGGCGACGGCGACACCGTGCGTCGGCAGCTCCTCGACGGCCCCGCACCCGAGGCCGGCGACTGGACGTGGGACGCGCTCATGCACGACGTCGTCGCCGAGGTCCTCCCCGGCCCGGCCACCGGCCCCGACACCACCGTCTCGCGCACGCACGTCGTCCACGTGCACGGCCAGTCGCTCGGCCCGCGGCAGGTCCTCCGCGGCATCCCGGTCTGGGACGCCCTCGAGGCATCGTCGGAGATCGTCGACACCACCGACCTGCCGCTCCGCTCCCTCGACCCAGGCGCTGCGGAACGCATCGTCGACCGGGTCCGTTCCGCCCGCGCCCGCGGCGCCGAGCGCGTCGTCCTGCAGGGTTGGTCGGCGGGTGCCCTGGCGTGCTCGATCGCCGCGTCACGCACACCCGTCGACGGTCTGGTCGGCATCGCGCCACTGCTCGACGTCCGGTCCGCCCTCCGCGGTGCCGTGAGCGCCGTCCGACTACCCCGGTTCGTCGGGAGCGTCGCCGCACGGATCGCGACGACACCGGTCCTCTCGCGGCTCGCGGGTGCTGCGGAACCGGTCCGGACCGCGACCTGGCAGGCATCCGGCACGCGGACCCTCCTGCTGCGGTCCACGGCGGACCCGTTCGTGGCGGCGACCGACGTGTCCGCCGCCGTCCAGCGCGGCGCGACGGTGGTCAGCTTCGCGACGGCGCCGCACACGCTCGAGTGGAACGAGGACCCGGAGCGCTTCGACGACGCCGTCCGGACCTTCGCGACGACGCTGCGCGACGCCTGACCGCTCCGGCACACAGCGCCACCCGGCACACAGCAACGGCCGGCACAGAGCAACGGCCCCGGTCCGTGAGGACCGGGGCCGTCGGCGACTCGACACGTTGGGGGGAACAGTCGAGCCGCTCACATCCGAGGAGCTGGGGGGAACGCCTCGGGTGTGGAACCACCGTACCGCGACCGAGCAGTGGATGTGGTGTGCCATCCGCGCAACGTGACGGGATACGGACTGGTCACGACCCACGACGGACGGGAGGCACGGTGCCAGCTGGCACCGTGCCTCCCGTCAGAAGGTGGTCGCGTCCTAGGACTCGATCTCGCCAGCCGGCTCGGCAGCGCCGGTGAGGACCTCCTCGCGACCCGGCTGACGCCCGGTCTCGAACTGGAACGCACCGTCGTGGAAGTCGACCTTCACGTGGTCGCCGGCGTTCAGCTCACCCTGCAGGATGTGCTCGGACAGCTGGTCCTCGACCTCGTGCTGCATCGCGCGACGCAGGGGGCGAGCCCCGAGAGCCGGGTCGAACCCGACCTTGATGAGCTGCTCCTTGGCGGCGAGCGTGAGCTCCACCGTCATGTCGCGGTCGAGCAGGCGGTCCGCCAGACGCTTCACGAAGAGGTCCACGATCTGCAGCAGCTCGGACTGCGAGAGCTGCGGGAACACGATCGTGTCGTCGACGCGGTTGAGGAACTCCGGCTTGAAGTGCTTCTTGAGCTCCTCGTTCACCTTCGAGCGCATGCGGTCGTAGCCGACGCCCGAGTCGCCCTCGATCTGGAAGCCCACCGGACCACCAGCGATGCCCTGCGAACCGAGGTTCGTGGTCATGATGATGACGGTGTTCTTGAAGTCGACGACCCGGCCCTGACCATCGGTCAGACGACCCTCTTCGAGGACCTGCAGCAACGAGTTGAAGATGTCCGGGTGGGCCTTCTCGATCTCGTCGAAGAGAACCACGGAGAACGGCTTGCGGCGGACCTTCTCGGTGAGCTGGCCGCCCTCCTCGAAGCCGACGAACCCGGGAGGGGCACCGAAGAGCCGCGAGACCGTGTGCTTCTCGCCGAACTCCGACATGTCGAGGGAGATCAGCGCGCCCTCGTCGTCGAAGAGGAACTCGGCGAGCGCCTTGGCGAGCTCGGTCTTCCCGACGCCCGTGGGGCCGGCGAAGATGAACGAGCCCGAGGGGCGGTTCGGGTCCTTCAGGCCAGCGCGGGTGCGGCGGATCGTCTTCGAGAGTGCCGAGATGGCCTCTTCCTGACCGATGACGCGCTCGTGCAGGGCCTTCTCCATGAAGACGAGGCGCGAGGTCTCCTCTTCCGTGAGCTTGAACACCGGGATGCCCGTGGCCTGCGCCAGGACCTCGGCGATGATGCCCTCGTCGACGGTGCCGGACGCGGCTACGTCACCCGCACGCCACTGCTTCTCGAGGCGGAGACGCTCGCCGAGGAGCTTCTTCTCCTCGTCGCGGAGCGACGCGGCCTTCTCGAAGTCCTGTTCCTCGATCGCGGCTTCCTTCGACCCGCGGACCGTCGAGATCTTCTCGTCGAACTCGCGGAGCTCCGGCGGCGCCGACAGGATCGACAGGCGGAGGCGTGCGCCGGCCTCGTCGATCAGGTCGATGGCCTTGTCCGGCAGGAAGCGGTCCTGCACGTAGCGGTCCGCGAGGTTCGCCGCGGCGACGATCGCACCGTCGGTGATGGACACCTTGTGGAACGCCTCGTACTTGTCGCGGAGGCCCTTGAGGATGTTGATCGCGTGCGGCAGCGACGGCTCGTTGACCTGCACCGGCTGGAAGCGGCGCTCGAGTGCGGCGTCCTTCTCGAAGTGCTTGCGGTACTCGTCGAGCGTGGTCGCACCGATGGTCTGCAGCTCACCGCGGGCGAGGAGCGGCTTGAGGATCGACGCGGCGTCGATCGCGCCCTCGGCAGCACCCGCACCGACGAGCGTGTGGATCTCGTCGATGAAGACGATGATGTCGCCGCGGGTGCGGATCTCCTTCGTGACCTTCTTGAGGCGCTCCTCGAAGTCACCGCGGTAGCGGGACCCGGCGATGAGCGACCCGAGGTCGAGCGAGTAGAGCTGCTTGTCCTTCAGCGTCTCCGGGACGTCGCCCTTGACGATCGCCTGGGCGAGGCCCTCGACGACCGCGGTCTTGCCGACGCCGGGCTCACCGATCAGGACGGGGTTGTTCTTGGAGCGACGGGAGAGGATCTGCATGACCCGCTCCATCTCCTTCTCGCGCCCGATGACCGGGTCGAGCTTGGCGTCGCGGGCGGCCTGGGTGAGGTTCCGACCGAACTGGTCGAGGACCTGCGACCCCTGCTGCGCGTTCTGCTGGGTCTCGCCGCCGACGGCGACGGCTTCCTTGCCCTGGTAGCCGGACAGGAGCTGGATGACCTGCTGGCGGACGCGGTTGAGGTCCGCGCCGAGCTTGACGAGCACCTGGGCGGCGACGCCCTCGCCCTCGCGGATGAGGCCGAGGAGGATGTGCTCGGTGCCGATGTAGTTGTGGCCGAGCTGCAGCGCCTCGCGCAGGGACAGCTCGAGCACCTTCTTGGCGCGCGGCGTGAACGGGATGTGCCCGGTCGGCTGCTGCTGCCCCTGCCCGATGATGTCCTGGACCTGCTCGCGGACGGCATCGAGCGAGATGCCGAGCGACTCCAGCGCCTTGGCGGCGACGCCCTCGCCCTCGTGGATGAGGCCGAGGAGGATGTGCTCGGTGCCGATGTAGTTGTGGTTGAGCATCTTCGCTTCTTCTTGAGCGAGGACGACAACACGACGGGCTCGGTCGGTGAATCTCTCGAACATGTGCTCTCCCTTGCCGGACCGGTACTGGCCCGGTGACGTACATCGAGACTAACCAGCCGACCCCGAGTGGTCTGCCCCTGTTCGCCGTGGGCGTGACCCCTGGTGCGCCTGGCGCACAGCGCGGTCGCCGCGCGACCACGGAGCGGACGGGAGGGACGGTGAGGGCCCGCCCCGCGCCTCCCGTCCGGCGGTCCGTCACGACGCGACCCGGAGGGTGCTGTCCGGCGGGAGTCGGTACCATCCGGGCATGGAGCAGCCCGTCGTCGGCCTCGTCGTCCACCCGACCAAGAACGTGCAGGAGTCCGTCGAGACCCTGCGCCGCTGGAACGCCTCCGGCCGCGGCGAGCTCCTCGCCCGACGGGCGGACGCGCAGCGCCTCGGCGGCACGATCGACGTCGTCGACGAGGACGAGTTCACCGACCGGGTCGACATGGTCGTGGCGCTCGGTGGCGACGGCACCATGCTCGGGGCGATGCGGCTCGTCGCCCGACGCCCGGTCCCCGTGCTCGGCGTCAACTACGGCAACGTGGGCTTCCTCGTCGAGATCGAGCCGCCGGAGCTCGAGGCGGCGCTCGAACGGCTCTCCGCCGGCGAGTACCAGCTCGAGCCGCACCACGCCCTCGAGGCGAAGCTGTCCTGGAGCGGTGCCCGCACGGAGTACCTCGCGTTCAACGACCTCACGGTGGTGCGACGCCCCGGGGCCGGGCAGGTCTCGGCGGACCTCAGCGTGGGCGGCCTCGGCTACGGCTACTACCGGGCCGACGCCATCGTGGCCTCAACCCCGGCCGGGTCGACCGCCTACAACTACGCAGCGGGCGGCCCGGTGCTCTCCCCCGCGCTCTCGGGATCGGTCGTCACCCCGGTCGCCCCGATGGCCGGCATCGACCGCTCGGTGGTCCTGGCGGCGCGGGAGCGGTACCGACTCGACATCGCCGAGGGCACGCGGAGTGCGGCACTCGAGGTCGACGGTCTCGTCGTCGGCGAGGTCGCGACGGGCGCCCAGATCGACATCCGCCTCCGGAAGGACGCGTCGAGCGTGGTCCGGCTCGACGCAGCACGGCACGGCCGCACCGGGCGGGTGAAGCTCAGCCTGCTCGACCTGCCGGTGCGTCCCGACCAGCTCATCGAACTCATCCCGCAGGACCTGCGCCAGCGGCTCTCGCACGACCTCGAGCAGTAGACGCTGCGGGCGGGGCCGCTCGCAGCCGCCTCGGGCGGGGTCGTACCGGGCCCGGACGTGCGAGTGGCCCGCCCCGGAATCGCCGGGACGGGCCTTCCCATCACCCCACCGGACCGCCTTCCCACAGGTCGGTCCGGTTCCCCGAGCCGGAGCAGCTGCCCCGGCCGAAGTTCCTCGCTGACCTCAGTCGGTCAGGTACAGCTGCATGTCCTGCGAGACCGCCTTGGCGAACAGGCGCAGCTTGGCGCGCGACTCCACCCGGCTGACGGCCTGACGGGTCGTGTGCACGATCTTCGAGATCTCGTCGAGCGTCATCGGCTTGTCGTCGTCGAGGCCGTAGCGCATGCGGATCACGTTCGCCTCGTCGCTCGGCAGCTCGGCCACGATCGACCGGATGTCCCGGTGCAGCAGCGTGGTCTCGGTGAGCTCGTTGGGGCTCGCGGCGTCCTCGTCCTCGATGAAGTCACCGAGTTCGCTGTCGTCCGAGTCGCCGACGACGGTGTGGATCGACACCGGCTCGTGCGAACGGCCCTTCAGGTCGAGGAGCTCCTCGACGCTCATGCTCAGCTCCGCCGCGACCTCGTCGGGCATCGGCGCACGGCCGAGGTCGACGGTGAGGTCGCGCTCGGTGCGACTGATCTTGTTGATGAGCTCCACGGTGTGGACCGGGATGCGGATCGTGCGGGCCTTGTCGGCGAGACCGCGCGAGATGGCCTGGCGGATCCACCACGTGGCGTAGGTCGAGAACTTGTAGCCCTGGGTGAAGTCGAACTTCTCCACCGCGCGGACGAGGCCGAGGTTGCCCTCCTGGATGACGTCCATGAAGGGCAGGCCGCGCTGCGAGTAGCGCTTGGCGATGCTCACGACGAGGCGCAGGTTCGACGTGATCATGCGCTCCTTGGCGCGCTCACCGTCGCGGACGAGCCAGCGCAGCTCGCGCTGGAGGTTCTTGTCGAGCCCGGACTCGGTGTGCAGCTTCTCCTCGGCGAACAGGCCGACCTCGATGCGCCGGGCGATCTGTGCCTCTTCCTCGGCGGTGAGGAGCGAGAGGCGGCCGATGTGGCGGAGGTAGTCGCCGACCTGATCGACGGAGGCGCCGCGGACGCCGGCGAGCTGCTCGTCGGCCTCGACCTCGGTGCCGAGGGTGGTCGACTCGACGGTCGCGTCCGCGGTCTTCGCGGCCGCGGCCTTCTTGGTCGTGCTGCGGCGGGTGGTGGTGCCGTTCGTGGTCGGTGCTGCCGTTGCGATCGTCATGTGACGCTCTCCCTGCGTTCGACGGTGATGGGCCTCAGGTGGGGGTGTTGATGAGTAAAGCGGTTGCGAGGTGTACCCCACAAATCGATGTGATCGATTCCCAGGCTTCTCCGTGCTTCAGCCTCCGAACCGTCCCCCACGGGGTACAGCGTGGGGCCAGTCTGGCCCCACTCCAGGCCCGAGAACAAGGGTGTGACGCGATGTTTCCGGCGTTGCAGTGGTGTTTCTTCCGCGTTTCCGAGGGTGTACCCCGGCTCACCGCGCCGGGTGGACACAAGAAAGGGGTACGGCGGACCAGGTCGGTGTGATCTGGCCGTCGTACCCCGAATACCGAACGGGTGGGGGTCACCAGGAGGGTTCGAGCCACCCGTCACGGCGCTTCGAGACCTCGAGGTCGGCGTCGCGGTCGAACTCGTCGTACTCGCTCTCGATGTCGCCGACGAGGCTGCGACCGGCGGGGAACTGCTGCATGGGCATGCCGACGATGCTCGCCCCACGGAGCGACCTGCTCGCGACGGGCCGGTGAACGGTGGGTGACGAAGCCCGGGCGGTCAGACGTCGACGTCGTCCTCGTCCCCGTCGACCCACTGCTCGTCCCGTGCGGGGTCGCCGAGCACCGGGTGGCCGAAGGCGTCCTCGGGGTCGAGGTCGGCGGGGTCCGGCGGGACGGTGGTCATGCCGCCAGTGCAGCGCCGCTGCGTGAACCGCCGGTGAACGCGATGAGTGTGCACACCGACCCGGACGGCGTCGCCGTCAGCGGCGCTGCCGACTCGGTGGGCGACTACTCGGCGGACGCGGGCGACGGCGCGGGACGGCCGTGCTCCCGCTCGAAGCGGGCGCGCTCCTCGGCCTCGACCTTGGCGTAGGCGGCGCGCTCGGTGCGGTCCGCCCGCAGGATCGCGCGCATGACGAACCAGAAGATGAGGCCGACGATGACGGTCGGCGTCAGGGCGAAGATGATCCCGGTCACGACTCCATGCGGCACCGGGTCATCCTAACTCCCCCGACCGAAGGCTACTTGACCAGCGGGAAGAGGATCGTCTCGCGGATGCCGAGGCCGGTGATCGCCATGAGCAGCCGGTCGATGCCCATGCCCATGCCACCCGACGGCGGCATCGCGTGCTCGAGGGCCCGCAGGAACTCCTCGTCGACGCGCATCGCCTCGGGGTCACCGCCGGCCGCGAGCTTCGCCTGTTCGACGAACCGCTCCCGCTGCACCACGGGGTCGACGAGCTCCGAGTACGCCGTCGCGAGCTCGAACCCGCGGACGTAGAGGTCCCACTTCTCGACGATGCCGGGACGCGTGCGGTGCTGTCGGGTGAGCGGCGAGGTGTCGACCGGGAAGTTCATCACGAACGTCGGGCGGTCGAGCGAGTCGATGACGAAGTGCTCCCAGAGCTCCTCGACGTACTTGCCGTGCGTGGCGTGTGCGACCTCGACGCCCTCGGCATCGGCGAGTGCCTGCAGCTCGGACAGCGGCGTCTCCGGGGTGATCGCGCGCCCGGCCGCTTCGGACAGCGAGCCGTACATGTCGATGCGCGGCCACTCGCCGCCGAGGTCGTACGTGGTGCCGTCGGCCCAGGTGACCTCGAGCGAGCCGCCGGTCACCGCACGGGCGGCGTTCTGCACGAGCTCCTGGGTGAGGTCGGCCATCTGCTCGTAGTCGCCGTACGCCTGGTAGGCCTCGAGCATCGCGAACTCGGGCGAGTGCGTCGAGTCGGCGCCCTCGTTGCGGAAGTTCCGGTTGACCTCGAACACCCGGTCGATGCCGCCGACGACCGCACGCTTGAGGAAGAGCTCGGGCGCGATGCGGAGGAACAGCTCGGTGTCGAACGCGTTCGAGTGCGTGACGAACGGGCGAGCCGACGCCCCGCCGTGCTGGGTCTGCAGCATCGGGGTCTCGACCTCGAGGTACTCGTGCGACGCGAAGGTCTGCCGGAGCGAGGCCATCACGGCGGCACGGGCTCGGACGGTCTTCCGGGCGTCCTCGCGCACGATGAGGTCCAGGTACCGCTGGCGGACCCGGGTCTCCTCGTTGAGCTCGTTGTGGAGGTTCGGGAGCGGCAGGATGGCCTTCGCCGCGATCGCCCAGTCGTCGACCATGATCGACAGCTCGCCACGACGCGAGGAGATGACGCGGCCGTGCACGAAGACGTGGTCGCCGAGGTCGACGAACTCCTTCCAGCACGCGAGCGACTCCTCGCCCACCTCGGCGAGGGACACCATCGCCTGGATGCGGGAGCCGTCACCGGACTGCAGGGACGCGAAGCAGAGCTTGCCGGTGTTGCGCGAGAACACGATGCGCCCGGCGACGCCGACGACGTCCTGGGTCTCCTCGCCGGTCTCCAGCGTCGCGTACTGCGCGCGGACCTCGGGGATCGTCGTCGTGATCGGGACTGCGGCCGGGTAGGCCTCGATCCCCGCGTCGAGGAGCTTCGACCGCTTGTCGAGCCGGACCTGTCGCTGCTCGCTGGTCTCCTCGGCGGACAGGTCGTCTGCTGCGGCGGCGGTTGCTTCGCTCATGAAGGGTGCGGCTCCGGTGGGGTCGTGGGGGATGCGGAAATGCTACCCGGCGCGGACGGCCGGCCGGGAACCGCGGACGTCAGGACCGACTGTCAGAGCCGCGCCTGGCCGTCGGCCGCGGCGAGCGCGTTGTCGACCGCGCTGCGGACCAGGGCGCCGAGGACCCGGCCGGGGTGCTCGACCCCGATGCCGTCGAGGGTCCCGGCGGACTGCTCGACGATCGCGGTCGAGAAGCTCGCGGCTGCCCGGACGGCGTCGGCGTACGCGGGCCGGTCCTGCTCGGCGACGACGAACGGCTCCGCACCCATCTCGACCACGAGCGCCTGCGCGATCGGGAGCACGGGTGCCGGGGCGGTGACGGCGCAGTACGCGTCGCGGAGGCGGGTGAGGTCGACGCTCGTGCCGGTGAAGACCATCGCCGGGTGGATCGCGAGCGGGATCGCTCCTGCGGCGAGCGCCGGTCGGAGGACGTCGGTGCCGTGGTCGGGACTCGTGTGCACGACGAGCTGTCCTGGCTGCCAGATCCCGGCGTCCGCGAGGCCCTGGACGAGGGACCCGAGCTGGTCGTCCGGTACGGCGAGCAGCACGAGTTCGCTCCGCTCGACGAGGTCCGGCGTCGCGAGGACGGGCACCCCCGGGAGCATGGCCTCGGCGCGGTCCCGCCCGGCGTCGGACACCGCGGTCACGCCGACCACGGCGTGCTCCGCGTTCGCGAGCGCCGCTCCGAGGACCGGGCCGACCCGTCCCGCGCCGACGATGCCGACGCCGAGCCGTCCCGCCCTCACCGCGCAGCTCCGGGGGTGGGGGTGCGGTCCCAGCCGGGAGGCCCGTCCTGCCCCCGCCAGGCGGGCTCGGGCGTCGACGTGGTCGGCGCGGCGCCGGGGGCGACCCCCTGCGCGTCGGGTCCGTCCGCGGCGGGCGCGAGCCGTGCCTCCCGTTCGCGCCACCGGTGGGAGGTGTCGACCGCGGCGGCCTCGACGGCACGGTGCGCGGTGTCCGACCACAGCCGCTGCGCGTCGTGCGCGTCGAGCGCACCGAGGCGCGCGCTCACGGGGCCCTGCACGGTGTGCACGTGCACCGAGGCGAGCCGGAGGGCGCGTTCGAGCGGCCCCTGCTCGACCTTGACGCTCTGGACGCGCGGCAGCGGCACGATGACGAGGGACCGCCACACGGCACCGAGGCGGAGCAGGACCGCGCCCTGCACGAACCGGTACCCGTTGCGGCGGAAGGACAGCGGGCGGAGCCACGCGCCGCGGCGGGGCGAGTGGACGAAGCCGCCGCGGTCGCCGGAGGTGGTGAGGCTGTCGTCGACGACGCTGACGGCCTCCGCCGACCCCTCGCGCAGTTCCTCCTGCGATGCCCGCGGGCCCGCGACGGCGGTGCCGACCAGGCCGGGGAGGATGATGTCGAGGACCTCGCGGACGTCCTCTGCGCGGCCGACGGGCAGCACGATTGAGGACGCCTGCTGGTTGGTGGACTGCCCGTTGCCGGCGTTCGTGGCGCGGTTGATGCGGATGTCCCACCAGCCGAACGGACGCCAGAGCAGCGGCTGCGCAACGCTCACGGCGTGGATGCGCCCGGGAGGGAGGGTCTCGTTCGACGTCGAGACGAGGCCGAAGCCGATGCGGATGCCGTCACGCGTCTCGGCGATCGTGTACTGCAGCGACCGTGAGAACTTCCGCACGTAGTAGCCGCCGGCGCCGATCACGGCAGGGAAGAGTCCGAAGAGGATGCCGTACTCGCCGGTGACGGCGATGCTCACGACCATCGCCACGATCGCCGCGAGCAGGAACACGGTGGTCCCGGAGAGCAGCATCGACGCGATGAGCCGACCGGGGTGGACCTTGACGACCCGGGTGGCCTGCACCGCGGCGGGGTCGAGCTCGGGCGAGAAGACCTCGTCCAGCCGGTCCTGCAGCACGCCGGAGGACGGTCGCCCCGGAGCCTGCTGCTCGTCCTCCTTGGCGCCCGAGGCGAGCACGAGGATGCGGCGGCGGAGGTCCTCCGCGGGCTTCGACCCGAGGTAGGCGAGCTGCACGTTGGCGTCGTTGCCGGCCTGCGCGATCTCGAGCTTCGCGGTGCCGAAGAGCCGCGGGATGATCGGCCGCGAGATGTTGATGCCCTGGATGCGGTCGAGCCGGGCCTTCCGGTGGTTGCGGAAGAGCACGCCCGAGCGGACCTCGACGATCTCGCCCGTGACGCGGAACTCGTGCATCCGCCACGACAGGTAGAACAGCCCGATCAGCACCACCAGGAGCACCGCGATGCCGAGCAGCACCCAGCCCACGGCCCCGTGCTCGTACACGTAGCGGACCGGGTCGCCGTCGTCGGACGGTCCACCGCCGGGGATGAAGAACTCGACGAGCTGGTCGCGCAGGCTGTTGAGCACGTAGCCGAGCACGACGATGAGGAAGATGCCGCCGCGCAGCAGGGGCGTCAGCGGGTGCAGCCGGTGCCACTCCCCGTCGGTCAGCGGGGCCGCTGCTGCGGCGTTGCCGACCTGGCTCGGCGGGGTCGGCGGCGGAGGTCCGGGGCGGAAGGTCACGACGACCCCCTCAGAGTCCGGCGCGGCGGGACTCGGCGAGCTCCACCAGGCGGTCGCGGAGGTCGTCGGCGTCCGCCGCGGGGATCCCGGGGATCCGGACGTTCGTCGCGGCCGCAGCGGTGACGAACTTCAGCTCGCTCATGCCGAGCGCCCGGTCGAGCGGGCCACGCGCGACGTCGACGAGCTGCATGCGGCCGTACGGCACGGCCGTGAAGCGCTGCCACATCAGACCGCGACGGAAGACGAGGTCGTCGTCCCGGAGCGCGTACCCGATCGAGCGGACCCGTCGCGGGGTGAGCACGGCCGTGACGAGCGCGACGATGCCGACGGCGATGCCGATCAGCGTCCACACGGTGCCGGCGGTCCGGTCGAACCCGCCGTTCACCACACCGAGGAGCACGCACCCGGCGGTCACGATGACACCGATCGCGACGGAGGTCACCAGTTCCGTCCACACGAGCTTCGGCGACACCCGGGTCCAGGTGGTGCCGCTCAGGCCGAGGCCCGGCTCGTCGAGTCGTTCTCTCGGCATCGCGGGCTCCGCTCCCTCAGTTGGTGGCCGCCGAGCCGCCGCGGTGGTCGTCCTGGTCGTCGTCGCCGGGCGGTGCGATGCACATCCGTTCGGCGACCAGGGCACACACCGTCAGGACGACGGCTCCGCCGAGCGCCACGGCGTTCGGCAGGGTCGAGCCTAGCGAAGGGGTGACGTTGCGGGTCAGGAGGTACAGCAACAGCCCGATGCCGAACCCGCCGAAGAGCGCGCCGCCGATGCTGGACGCCTTCGCGAGGACCACGACCCGCGTCGCGTACAGCGGGTCGACCGGGCGCTGCCGGAGGACGCCCTCCTTGGCGTGACGTCGGACGGGGCGGGCCATCAGGACGACCGCGACGCCGATGAACGCGAGGGTCAGGCCGAGCGGGACGGAGAGCAGGAGCGTCGGGGCGCCACGGGAGGCGAGGACGGCGTCGACGGCGAAGCCCGCGACGGCGGCGACGACCGCGACGCTGACGAGGACGGAGGCGCGGGTCGGTTTCATGCGTGCTCCCCCGGCCTGGAGGCGCGGGTCGGGTCGACCCCGCGGGTCGTGGTGGCCGGGCCGGTCGCGGCGCCCGGCGCGGTCGCGTCGTCGAACAGGCGTGGCTCGTCGACGCGCTCGGTGTCGTCGCCGATGGTGTCGAGCAGCTCGGCCACCGACCCGGCGCCCGGCAGCACCGCCGCCGGGTCCGCGTCGACCCACGGCGCGAGCACGAACGCCCGCTCGGCCGCGCGCGGGTGCGGCACCGTGAGCGTGGCCGTGTCGATCACCAGGTCGTCGATCGCCACGACGTCGAGGTCGAGCGTGCGGTCGCCCCACCGGACCTCGCGCGTGCGGCCGTGCTCGTCCTCGATGCCGTGCAGCGCGTCGAGGAGCGCCTGCGGCTCGAGGTCGGTGTCCACGACGACGACGGCGTTCCGGTAGCGCGGCTTCGTCTCGTCGCGACCGTCGAGCGTCACGGCCACGGACTCGACCTCACGGCTGGAAGCCACCGGGGTCACGCCGGGGAGCGCCGCGATGGCCGAGGCCGCGGCGCGCAGGGTGCTGCCCCGGTCACCGAGGTTGGCGCCGAGCGCGATGACCGCGCGGCTCACTCTTCTTCCTCGGCGCGGGCGTCGTCGCCCTCGGGCAGGGCGCCACCGCGGGCCCGCCGGATCGTGATCGAGACGTCGGTGAACGGCACCGTGATGGGCGCCTGCGGCTTGTGGACCGTGACCTCGACCGCGAGCGCGGCCCGGTGGCTCAGGACGGCGGCGGCGATGCGCTCGGCGAGCGTCTCGATGAGGTCGACCGGACCGCCCTCGATCTCCGCGACGACCTGCTCGGCGACGACACCGTAGTGGACCGTGTCGGCGAGGTCGTCGGAGCCGGACGACACACGGGCGTCGACCTCGACCGCGACGTCGACGACGAAGTCCTGTCCGTCGGCCCGCTCGTGGTCGAAGACGCCGTGGTTCCCCCGGGCACGGACCCCGGTCAGTCGGATGGTGTCCCTCACGATCGTGCTGCCCTCCAGGCGTCCCAGACGTCGAGTACCGCACGGGTCGGTGCGGGGTCGTGCACGCGCACCCCCCACGCGCCGCGTTCGGCGGCGAGCAGGCTGATGGCGGCGGTGGCGAGGTCGCGGTCCCTCGGCGGAGCGCCGGCAGCGCTGCCGACCCCGTCGAGGAACCGCTTGCGGGAGGCGGCGACGAGGACCGGCAGCCCGATCGAGGCGAAGCGTTCGTAGCCGGCCAGGATCTCCCAGTTCTGGACACCCTGCTTGGCGAACCCGAGGCCCGGATCGATGACCACCTGCTCCTCGCGCACGCCGAGGATGATGAGCTCGGCGACGCGGTGCTCGACCTCGCGACGGACCTCCTCGACGGCGTGCGCGTACTCGGCGTTCCGGTACATCCGATCGCTGTGCCCACGCCAGTGCATCACGACGAAGCCGGCACCGGTGTCGCGGACCACCCGGGCCATGTCGTCGTCGGCGAGCCCGCCGGACACGTCGTTCACGATCGCCGCGCCGGCCTCGACGGCGCGTTCGGCCGTCGACGCGTTCATCGTGTCCACGCTGACCGCGATGCCCTCGGCCACCAGCTCGCGGACGACCGGGACGACGCGGTCCTGCTCGACGTCGACCGGGACGCGCTCGGCGCCGGGCCGGGTGGACTCCCCACCGACGTCGACGAGGTCGGCCCCGGCTGCGACGAGGTCACGGGCGTGCTGCACGGCGTCGTCGTACGCCTGGTGCAGTCCGCCGTCGCTGAACGAGTCCGGCGTGACGTTGAGGATCCCCATGACGCGCGTGCGGTCCTCGGCGGGCTGCTCCGGCGCGCGGTCACGCCGACGGCCGGTCACGATCTCCGGCACCGGCGCGGGTGCACGGAGGTCGATCGCGACCGTCGGCGGCTCCGCCGCGGCGGCGCGCGCCTCGTGCTCTGCGGCGCGCGCACGGTCCGCCTCGGCGAGGCGACGCGAGCGTCTCGTCGGCAGGTCGGTCATACCGGCCTACGCGGGGGCGATACCGGGGTTGCCGAACGGGCGACGACGGGGCTTCGACGACGACTCGGTGTCGCTCGGCTCGGCAGCGGTCGAGGCGGCCTTCCCCGGGAACTCGATCGCCGGGAGGTTCGAGACCGGCCGCTTGTCGCTCGACAGCCACTGCGGGCGCTCGGGCAGCTTGCGGACGTCCTTGAAGATCTCCACGAGCTCCGGCGCGTCGAGCGTCTCCTTCTCGAGGAGCTCGCCGGCCAGGCGGTCGAGGATGTCGCGGTTGGCGTTGAGGACCTCGTAGGCCTCGTCGTGCGCGGCCTCGAGCAGCGCACGGGTCTCGGCGTCGACCGTCTCGGCGATGTTCTCCGAGTAGTCGCGACCACCGCTGCCACCCATGTCGCGTCCGACGAACGGCTCGCTCGAACCCGACCCGAGCTTGACGGACCCGACCGCACGGCTCATGCCGTACTCGGTGACCATCTTGCGGGCCGTGGAGGTGGCCTTCTCGATGTCGTTCGACGCACCCGTGGTGGGGTCGTGGAAGACGATCTCCTCGGCCACGCGACCACCCATGGCGTACGTGAGCTGGTCGAGCAGCTCGTTGCGGGTGACGGAGTACTTGTCCTCGAGCGGGAGCACCATCGTGTAGCCGAGGGCACGGCCGCGCGGCAGGATCGTGATCTTCGTGACGGGGTCGGTGTGCCGCATCGCCGCGGCCGCGAGAGCGTGTCCACCCTCGTGGTACGCCGTGATGAGCTTCTCCTGGTCGGACATGATGCGCGTCCGACGCTGCGGGCCGGCCATCACGCGGTCGACGGCCTCGTCCAGGGCCCGGTTGTCGATGAGCTGCGCGTTCGAGCGGGCGGTCAGCAGCGCGGCCTCGTTGAGGACGTTCGCGAGGTCCGCACCGGTGAAGCCCGGCGTCTTGCGGGCGAGGAGCTCGAGGTCGACGCTCGCGGCGAGCGGCTTGCCCTTCGCGTGCACCTCGAGGATCTGCTTGCGGCCGCCGAGCGACGGGGCGTCCACGCCGATCTGCCGGTCGAAGCGGCCGGGGCGCAGGAGCGCGGGGTCGAGCACGTCGGGACGGTTGGTCGCGGCGATCAGGATGACGTTGGTCTTGCCGTCGAAGCCGTCCATCTCGACGAGGAGCTGGTTCAGCGTCTGCTCGCGCTCGTCGTTGCCACCGCCGATGCCGGCGCCGCGGTGACGACCGACGGCGTCGATCTCGTCGATGAAGACGATCGCCGGGGCGTTCTGCTTGGCCTGGTCGAAGAGGTCACGGACGCGGCTCGCACCGACACCGACGAACATCTCGACGAAGTCCGAACCGGAGATCGAGTAGAACGGCACGCCGGCCTCGCCCGCCACGGCCCGCGCGAGCAGGGTCTTGCCGGTTCCGGGAGGGCCGTACAGCAGCACGCCCTTGGGGATCTTCGCGCCGACCGCCTGGAACTTCGCGGGCTCCTGCAGGAACTCCTTGATCTCGTGGAGCTCCTCGATCGCCTCGTCCGAGCCGGCGACGTCCGCGAAGGAGACCTGCGGGTTCTCCTTGTTGTTCATCTTCGCGCGGGATTTGCCGAACTGCATGACCTTCGAGCCGCCGCCCTGGGCGCTCGAGAGCAGGAACCAGAAGAGCGCGCCGATGATCAGGAACGGCAGGACGATGCCGAGGAGCGAGAGGAACCAGTTCCCCTGCTGCACGCGGTCGGTGTAGCCGTCCGGCAGGTTGGCGTCATCGACGGCCTTGATGACGTCAGCACCACGCGGCGTCGCGTAGTAGAACTGCTCGGTCGCGCCGTCCTTGAGCTTGAGGTCGACACGCTGCTCGGTGGAGTTCACGACGACGGACGAGACCTTGTCGTCGGCGAGCTGCTGCAGGCCCTTCTGGGTGTCGATCTGCTGGGTGCCGGCCTGACTGATGACCGCCCACCCGATCCAGATCCCCACGAGCGCGATCAGGATGTAGATGTACGGCCCGCGGAGGATTCGCTTGAAGTCCATGTGATCCGGGCAGGTCGCCCGACACCTTTCTCTGCCGAAGTTGCGTGCAGGTCAGCATACGGCCGCGATTCTGTGGCGAGAATGGGTGTCCTCTGCGGGCGAACTCCACGCCCCGCCCGGGTCAGTCGGACGCGCTCAGGAGTAGACGTGCGGCGCCAGGACGCCGATGCCGCGCAGGTTGCGGTAGCGCTCGTCGAAGTCGAGGCCGTACCCGACCACGAACGCGTCCGGGATCTCGAAGCCGGCGTACTTCACGTCGACCTCGACCTTGGCGGCCTCGGGCTTGCGGAGCAGCGCGACGATCTCGACGCTCGCGGCCCCACGGGACTCGAGGTTCTGCTTGAGCCAGGACAGCGTCAGGCCGGAGTCGATGATGTCCTCGACGATGATGACGTCGCGGCCGTGCAGGTCGGTGTCGAGGTCCTTGAGGATCCGCACCACGCCGGACGACTTCGTGCCGGAGCCGTACGACGACACCGCCATCCAGTCCATGCGTGCCTGCATCTTGAGGTGGCGGGAGAAGTCGGCCATCACCATGACGGCACCCTTCAGCACGCCGACGAGCAGGGGGTCCTTCCCCGCGTAGTCACGGTCGACCACCGCGGCGAGTTCGGCGAGCTTCTCGTCGATCTGCTCGGGGGTGAAGAGCACTTCGGACAGGTCTGCCTGGACGTCGGAGAGTTCCACCGGTCCAGGGTAACCGTCAGGACGAGGCGCTGAACGCCAGACGGTCGCCGTCCCGCGACGCCCGGACGCCCGGGAGGTCGATCGGGCCCTGTCCGTGCCAGTCGGTGACGAGTCGGCAGACCTCGAGCGTCTGCACCCGCGAGAGCGTCACACCGAACTCGCCCTCGACGGCGAGCCGCACGAGGCGCTGCCGCAGCGCGGGCGGGTTCGCGGCGAGCCCGCGCACCGACAGGGAGATCCCCGCCTCCGAGTGCTCCGCGAGGTCCTCCGCCATCTCCTCGGCGAAGTGGTCGAGCGCGGCGGAGTCCTCCCGCAGCTGGTCGGCGGTGCGGGCGAGTGCCTCCGGGACGCCGGCCCCGAGCTCGCGTTCGAGCGCCGGCATGAGCGCGTTCCGCACCCGGACGCGCCCGTACGCCGGGTCGTCGTTCTGCGGGTCGTCCCACGGCGCGAGCCCGGCGGCCACGCACGCGGCCCGCGTCGTGTGCCGGCGGACGCCGAGGAGTGGACGGCCGTAGGCCGGTCCCGACGTGCGGACGGCGAGCGGCGGCATGCCGGAGAGCGCGTCCGGTCCGCTCCCGCGGAGCAGACCGAGCAGCACGGTCTCGGCCTGGTCGTCGAGCGTGTGGCCGAACAGCACCAGTGGTGACCCGCGGTCGGCGGCGACCTCCGCGATCGAGGCGTGCCGTGCCTCCCGGGCGGCCCCTTCGGGCCCACCTGCGGAACCGACGGCCACCTGACGGACCGACACCGGGTCGAGACCCAGCTCCGCACCCTGCCTGGAGGCACGGCTCGCCACGTCCGCGGAGCCCGCCTGGAGCGCGTGGTCGACGATGACCGCGCCGGCGCGGAGCGCCTGCCTCGGCGCCTCGAACGCGGTCGCGGCGGCGAGCGCGAGCGAGTCCGCTCCCCCGCTCAGCGCGACGAGGACGAGGTCGCCGTCCGCGACGATGCCCTCCGCGCGGGCCGTCTCGAGCAGGGTGCGCACCGCACGCCGGGTCTCGGCGACGGCGGGGTCCAACCGGGGACGCGGAGTGTTCACCCGGTAACGTTAGCCGCGCTTTCCCCCCGCACATCAGACTCAGGAGCGCAACATGGCCGCGTACGACGTCGTCGTCGAGATCCCCAAGGGCAGCCGCAACAAGTACGAGGTCGACCACGAGACCGGTCGCGTGTACCTCGACCGCGTGCTGTTCACCTCGTTCGTGTACCCGACCGACTACGGGTTCTTCGAGAACACGCTCGCGGACGACGGCGACCCCGTCGACGCGCTCCTCCTGCTCGAGTACCCGGTCTTCCCGGGCGTCGGGGTCAAGGTCCGCCCGGTCGGCGTCTTCAAGATGAGCGACGAGGCCGGCAACGACGCGAAGGTCCTCGTGGTCCCCGCGAAGGACCCGCGCTGGCAGCACATCCAGGACATCTCGGACGTCGACGAGCAGACGAAGGCCGAGATCGCGCACTTCTTCGAGCGCTACAAGGACCTCGAGCCGAACAAGTGGGTCAAGGCCGAGGGCTGGGGCGACGCCGCCGAGGCCGAGGCGATCGTGCAGGCCGGCCAGGAGGCCTACGTGCCCGCCGGTCACTGACCGTCCTCCACACGAAGGGCCCCGCACTCCTGGCGAGAGCGGGGCCCTTCGTCCGTCCGTCTGTCGGTCTGTCTGTCCGTCTAGAGCGAGCCGGTGGGGCGGGCGACGTACGGCAGGAGCTGGTTCGGGAGCCACACGGCGCGCTCGACCACGCCGACGCCGGGCTTGGCAGCCTCGATCATCTGGCCGTTGCCGGTGTAGATCGAGTCGTGGTAACCCCCGCTGGCGGTTCCGTTGTTCGAGTAGAAGAGGATGTCGCCCGGCTGCCGCTGCGAGAGCGGGACGAGCCGACCGATCGACGCGAAGTAGTTGTACTGCCAGACGACGTTGTGGCCACCGGTCGCGACGCCCTGGGATCCGTACGCCCCCATCACGAGACCGGAGCAGTCCCAGGAGTTCGGGCCGGCGTCGCCCCAGCCGTACGGGTCGCCGAGCTGCGCGCGAGCGAACGCGATCGCGCCGGCTGCCTTCGAGGGGCTGCTGGGCGGCGGTGTCGGGGTCGGCTTCGCCGGGGTGGGCTTGCTCGGCTGCGGCTTGGACGGAGCGGGCTGCGCCGGACTCGGGTTGCTCGGGGCGGGGTTCGCCGGGGACGGGTTGCTCGGGGACGGGTTGGTCGAGGAGCCGCCGCCGCTGGGCTTCGTCGACGTGGAACCGCCGCCGGAGCCGGGGTTCGTCGTCGTCGAGCCGCCACCGGTGCCCGGGTTCGTCGGGGTCGATCCCCCGGTCGCCGGGCTCGTCGTCGATGCACCGGTGTCGCCCGCGGTCGGCCCTGCTTGCGCGGCGAGTTCGACCTCGGCCCGCTTCGCCTGCTGCGTGTTCCAGTAGGCGGTCTCCGTGGCGACGCTCGTGCCCTTGAGGTAGGCGAGCTGCTTCAGGACGACCTCCTGCTGGTCCTGCTCGCGCTGGAGGCGTCCCTGCGCGTCCGACGAAGCGTCCTTCGCCTCGGCGAGCGCGGACTTCGTCGCGTCGGTCGCCTGCGCGAGCGCCGTCGTCGCCTGCCGCTGCTGGGCGGCGAGGGAGTCGACGGTGTTCTGGTCGGCCTGCGCCCGCGCCAGCACGGTCGCCGAGCGCTCGGACAGGTGCGACATCGTGCCGACGCGGTAGAGCAGGTCCTTCGCGTCCCGCGTGTCGACGAGCATCGAGGTCGACAGGTCCCCGCCACCGGTCCGGGCGAGCTCGACGACGAGCCCGGCCACCTGCGCCGCCGAGTCACGGGCCGTGGCCTTCGCGCGCTTCGCCTGGTCGGCCAGGTCGTCGAGGTCCGACTGGGCCTCCTGCTGCTCCGACGCCGCGAGCGAGAAGGTCTGCGCAGCCTGCTGCTCGGCGATCGACGCACGGTCGGACTCGTCCTGCAGGTCCTCGAGGCGCGAGCCCAGCTCGTCGACGGTCTGCTGCGCCGCCGCCGCGTCGGACTTCGCAGCCCGCACGTCGTCCCAGCTCGGGGCCGACGGGGTCGCCTGCGCCGGGGCGGCGAGGGCGACCGACAGGCCGATGCCGAGGACGGCGACGACCGCGGTGCAGGTCAGGGACCGGGCGGGCTGCTTCATGGGTCGGGTCAACGCCTCCTGGCGACGCTCGTGGTCATACCGAGATCCCCCGCGCTGCCATGAAGGGGACCGGGTCGGTGGCGGCACCGTTGACCCGGGTCTCGAAGTGGAGGTGGCACCCGGTCGACCAGCCGGTCGAGCCGATCTTCGCGATCTGCTGTCCGGCACTGACGTGCTGGCCGTAGGCGACCAGGATCCCGCCGTCGACGATGTGGCCGTACGCCGTGGAGATGCCGCCGCCGTTGTCCAGGACGACCTCGTTGCCGTACCCGCCGCCGTTGCCCGCGAAGGTCACGGTGCCGTCGTGCGCGGCGTAGATCGGGGAGTAGCAGGCGGGCGCGAGGTCGACGCCGGCGTGGAGTGCCGTGGCGTGCGTGTACGGGTCGACGCGCATGCCGAACCCGCTGGTCTGGTAGCCGCCGGCGGGGCGGACCCAGCCGGACGAGTTCGGCGCCCCACCGCCCGAGCCGCCCTGGCTCGTCGCGGCCGCGCGGGCGGCGGCACGGGCGGCCGCGGCGGCGATGCGCGCCTGCCGCTTCTTCTCCTCCTCGACCCCCTTGCGGTACTTCGCCTCGACGCCGTGCTGCTTGGTGGTGAGGAGGGTGAGCTGCGCCTCCAGGCGGTCCTGGTTGTCGTTCTGCGCGTCGACGGCGGTCTGGGCGGCGTCCGCAGCGCCCTGTGCCTGCTGCATCTTCGCCTCGGCAGCGTCCGCGAGGGAGCCGAGGGCACGCTGCGCGACGTCCGCCTTGTCGGCGAGGCCCTGTGCCGTGCCGCGGTCCTGCGAGGCCTGCGCGTAGATGCCGTCCGCCTGCTCGCTGAGCTTCGACATCGCCCCGAGTTCGTAGAGCAGGTCGCCGGACTTGCCCGGGTGCGTCAGGAGGTCGGTCGAGACGTCGCTCGAGCTCGCACGGCCGAGCTGTGCCGCGAGCTGGCCGGCCTGGGCCTCCGACGCGGCGGCGGTCTTCTTCGCCTCGTCCGCCTGCCCCTGGAGCTTCTGCTGCTTGAGCGTCGCCTGGTCGTACTCCGTCTGCGCCGTCTGGTAGGCCGTGCCTGCTGCCTCCGCGGCCTTCTGCTTCGCGGCGGCCTCGTCCTTCAGGGTCTCGATCAACGACTTGATCTCGGAGACCTTGTCCTGCTGGGCCTGCGTGGAGGCCTTGGCCTTCTCCACGTCGTCCCAGCTCGGGTAGCTCGCGGCACTGGCCGGCCCGCTCGGCGTGAGCGCGGCGAGGGTCCCCGCGGTGAGCGCGACGGCGACCGCTGCGGCGACGAGGCGGCTGCGGGAGCGGAGGGAGAACGGTGAGGTCGACATGTGTCTCGATTTCGTAACAGCGCGGCAAGGCTCACGCACGTAACACTGTTAACAGACGCAACAGTAACAACAGGTGTCGCAGCCGGTCACCCCTCGTGCGAGGGGCAGCACGGTGCGACGACGATGCTCGCACGCGGGCACCGACGGCACGGATCGGAGCCTGGTGCTCCACGGTGAGTGAATGCCCGCGGACCGGTCGGGCCCACGCGACACGCCGGGGATGCCACGCCGAGGCCGCTCGATTTGTGAAACGCGGGGGGCATCCGTATGCTTGTCCATCGGTAGCGCACTGCACCGCTTGCGGCCCTATCGTTTAGTGGCCTAGGACACCGCCCTTTCACGGCGGCAGCACGGGTTCGAATCCCGTTGGGGTCACTCTTCGTGAGTGAGCAGGCAGGCAGAGCAACACCGAGCAAGACAGCAGTTCAAGCAAGACAGTAATTCAACATGGCCCTGTAGCGCAGTTGGTTAGCGTGCCGCCCTGTCACGGCGGAGGTCGCGGGTTCAAGTCCCGTCAGGGTCGCCACGGCTGGATAGCTCAGTTGGTAGAGCGTTCGACTGAAAATCGAAAGGTCCACGGATCGATGCCGTGTCCAGCCACGGTGAAAGGCCCCCTACTCCGGTAGGGGGCCTTTTCGCGTTCCGTGGTGTCCCGCAGTGGTTGCGCGGGGCTTCCGCTACGCCTCGCGGGTCTTCGGGCTGCTGTCGTTCGTCTTCGCCGGGTCCCGCTCGACCACACCGCCGAGGGCGTCGTCGATCCGTGACATCAGCTCCGCGGGGATCGTGACCCCGGCAGCGCCGGCGTTGTCGTGCACCTGCTCCGGCCGCGACGCCCCGATGATCGCCGACGCCACGTTCTCGTTCTGCAGCACCCACGCGACCGCGAGCTGGGCCATCGACAGGTCCAGTTCGTCGGCGATCGGCTTGAGCTCCTGCACGGCCGTGAGCACCTCGTCGTTCATGAAGCGCTGGATCATCTTCGCGCCGCCCTTGTCGTCGGTCGCGCGCGAGCCCTCCGGCAGCGGCTGACCCGGCTGGTACTTCCCGGTCAGGACGCCCTGGGCGATCGGCGACCAGACGATCTGCGAGATGCCCAGTTCCTTCGACGTCGGCACGACCTCGCCTTCGATGACCCGCCAGAGCGCGGAGTACTGCGGCTGGTTCGAGATGAGCTGCACGCCGAGGTCGTCGGCGAGCTCGTGCCCGGCCCGGAGCTGCTCGGCCGTCCACTCGCTCACGCCGATGTACAGCGCCTTGCCCTGACGCACGACGTCCGCGAAGGCGAGCATGGTCTCCTCGAGCGGGGTCTCGTGGTCGAACCGGTGCGCCTGGTAGAGGTCGACGTAGTCCGTCTGCAGGCGCTCGAGCGACCCGTCGATCGACTCGAGGATGTGCTTCCGGCTCAGACCGGTGTCGTTGTGACCCTTCGGTCCGGTGGGTCCGAACACCTTCGTGGCGATCTCGAGCGACTGCCGCCGCTCCCCCTTGAGCGCTTCGCCGAGGACGGTCTCGGCGCCGGTGTTCGCGTAGACGTCGGCGGTGTCGAACGTCGAGATGCCGACGTCGAGCGCTGCCCGGACGCAGGCGATGGCCGCGTCGTTCTCGACCTGGGAGGCGTGGGTCAGCCAGTTGCCGTAGGTGATCTCGGAGACCTTGAGGCCCGAGTTGCCGAGGTAGCGGTACTCCATGTGCGTGTCACTCCTGTCGTGGACCGCATCGGTGCGGTCCGAACCGTGACGGTAGTCCGCCAGCCCCGCACGGCGACCAGCAACTGTAGGGTGATGTATCAGCGTGACGCGCCGGGGCAAGACGAAACCCCGGCGATGTGGCCGGGGCCAGTGATCGTTCCGGGGTCTTCGGGCTCATCATGGCAGCCACCGCAGTGACGGGACAAGTCCGACCGCAAGTGCGGTCCTCGCCACCCGACCCAGCCCCTGAGGTGCAGGATCGCAGGGGTGCGGCGCAACGCGGTGCCGCGGGGAGCGAGGGAGCATCCATGACCGGAGCGAGTGTCCTGTTCATCGGCGGGAGCGGCGTGATCAGCGCCGCGTGCGTCCGCGAAGCCGTCGAGCAGGGGTTCGACGTGACGGTGCTCAACCGGGGGACCACCGGGGGCAGGCCGATCCCAGAGGGTGTGACGCGCCTCCAGGCCGACGTCTCGGACCGCGCCGCCCTGGCGGAAGCGCTGGGCGACCGTCGGTGGGACGTCGTCATCAACTGGATCGCGTTCACCCCCGACCAGGTGCAGGCCGACGTGGAGACCTTCGCCGGGAGGACGCGGCAGTACGTGTTCATCAGCTCGGCGTCGGCGTACCAGACCCCGGCGACCCACCTGCCGATCACGGAGTCGACGCCGTTGAAGAACCCCTACTGGCAGTACTCGCGCGACAAGATCGCGTGCGAGGAACTGCTCGTGCAGGCGTACCGCGAGCAGGACTTCCCGGTCACGATCATCCGGCCGTCGCACACGTACGACGAGACGAAGCTCCCGCTGACCGGCGGCTGGACCGCGGTCGCCCGCATGCGCGCGGGCAAGCCCATCATCATCACGGGTGATGGCTCGTCGCTCTGGACGCTGACGAACAGCCGGGACTTCGCGGTCGGCTTCACGGGGCTGCTCGACAACGCCTCGGCGATCGGCGAGGCCTTCACGATCACGAGCGACGAGGCGCCGACCTGGAACCAGATCGCGCAGGAGATCGCTGCGGCGGCGGGCGTCGACGACCTGCGGATCCTGCACGTGCCCGCGGACGCGATCAACGCGGTGGACCCGGAGTGGGGTGCGGCGCTGCTCGGCGACAAGGCGAACAGCTCGGTGTTCGACAACAGCAAGGTGCGCTCGCTCGTGCCGTGGTACCGGCCGCGGATCCCCTACCGTCAGGGCGTGCGCGAGGTGATCGCCTGGTACGAGGCGCACCCGGAGGAGCAGGTCGTCGACGAACGGCTCGACGGGCTGATGGACGAGCTCGCGGAGCGCTGGGCGGTCTGACGCGGGCGCGGTCGCGGTCGCGTCCGATGAACCACGAAAGCGACATCGAACCGGGCCGCGGACCTGGTTCGATGTCGCTTTCGTGGTGCGACTCGCGGGGCGCGCGCACCCACCGGCCGGGAGGCACGGCGCGCGCCCGCCCCGTCAGCTGCGGGCGCGCAGGACCTCGCCGAGCACGTCGATGGCGTGGCGCACCTCGTCGTCGGTGACGACGAGCGGCGGCGCGAAGCGGATCGTCGAGCCGTGGGTGTCCTTCACGAGGACGCCGCGGTCGGCCATGTCGTGCGCGATCTCCTTGCCGGTCCCGAGCGCCGGGTCGATGTCGATCCCGGCCCAGAGCCCGGCCACGCGGTGCGTCACGACGCCCTGGCCGACGAGGTCCTCGAGCAGCCCGCGGAGCAGCGGCTCGCCGTCGAGGGCCCGCTGCTGGAACGTGCCCTCGCCGAGCATGACCACGACCTCGGAGCCGACGGCGGCCGCGAGCGGGTTCCCGCCGAACGTCGAGCCGTGCTCGCCCGGGCGCAGGACGCCCAGGACGTCGCGGCGACCGACCACGGCGGACACCGGGACGATCCCGCCGCCGAGCGCCTTGCCGAGCGTGATGAGGTCCGGCGTGACGCCGACGCGCTGCACCGCGAGGGTGTGCCCGGTGCGGCCGAGGCCGGACTGGATCTCGTCGGCGACGAGCAGGGCGCCGAACTCGTCGCAGACCTCGCGGACGGCGGGGAGGTACGACGCCGGCGGTATGACCACGCCGCCCTCGCCCTGGATCGGCTCGAGCAGCACGGCGACGACGGTCTCGTCCATCGCTGCTCGCAACGCCGCGGCATCGCCGTACGGCACCGTGCGGAACCCGGGCGTGAACGGCCCGAAGTCGTCACGGGCCGACGGGTCGTCCGAGAAGGAGACGATCGTGGTCGTGCGGCCGTGGAAGTTCCCGGACGCGACGATGATCGTGGCACGGTCGGCCGGGACGCCCTTCACGCGGTAGCCCCAGGCGCGGGAGACCTTGATCGCGGACTCGACGGCCTCGGCTCCGGTGTTCATCGGGAGCACCATGTCGGTGCCCGTCAGGTCGGCGAGGGCCGCGGCGAACGGCCCGAGGCGGTCGTTCACGAACGCGCGGCTCGTCAGCGTGACCCGGTCGAGCTGGGCCCGGGCGGCGTCGAGGAGGCGGGCGTTGCCGTGGCCGAAGTTCACCGCGGAGTACGCGGCGAGCCCGTCGAGGTAGCGCTTCCCGTCGACGTCCGTAACCCACGCCCCGTCACCCGACGCGATGACGACGGGCAGCGGGCTGTAGTTGTGGGCGAGGGAGCGGTCCTCGACGGCGAGCGCAGCAGCGGTGGCGGTGCCGGTCGCGGTGCTCATCAGGACCGCGCGACCGAGTTGCCGGTGCCGACCGGGTGCAGGTCGAGCGTGCAGCACTTCACACCGCCGCCGCCGAGCAGCAGCTCGGACAGGTCGACGCCGATCGGGTTGTAGCCCTTCTCCCGCAGCTGCTCCGCGAACGTCGTGGCGCGCGACGCGATCACGACGTTGTACCCGTCGGAGTACGAGTTCAGCCCGAGGATCGCGGCGTCCTCCTCGGTCGCGATGATCGCGTCCGGGAAGCGCTCGCGCAGGATCGCGAGCGAGGCGTCGTCGAAGGCGCTCTCGAGGTAGGCGATGTTCGAGGTGCCGTCGGCCGCGGGTTCCGGGTCGAGCACCGCGATGGCCGTGTCGAGGTGGTAGAAGTTCGGGTTGATCAGCTTGAGCGTGACGACCTCGCGGCCGTAGATCGTCGCGAGCTCCTCGTGCGAGGTGCTGTCGGAGCGGAACCCGGTCCCGGCGAAGATGGTGTCCCCGATGAGCAGGAAGTCGCCCTCACCCTCGTTCGTCTCCTCGGGCTCGGCCACGGTCAGGCCCGCGCTGCGGAACCAGTCCATGTACGCGGGGCCCTCGGGCTGGCGCTCGGGGTACTGGAACTTCGCGCCGTACGCGACGCCGTCGAGCACGAACCCGCCGTTGGCCGCGTAGACCATGTCCGGCAGGCCCTCGATCGGCTCGATGTACGAGATGTCGAAGCCGAGCTGCTCGTAGACGTCGACGAGCGACTGCCACTGCTCGACGGCCTTCGACGTGTCGGTCGGCTCCTCGGGGTGCATCCACGGGTTGATCCGGTAGCTGACCGTGTAGTGGGTCGGCTTGCACATGAGGATCGTGCGCTTGGTGGCGACACGGGCCGGAGCGGCGAGGGATTCGGGAGCGGTGTTCGACATCAGTCCTCCTGGGGGACCGGGGCCCGAGCCTGCCAGGAACCACCACTGGACGAGTTGCAGAGCTCCGGCGAGATGCAGGCTCACTCGCCGTAGCGGACCAGGTCGACGCCGGTCCCGAGTCTTGCACACACCGTCCAGCGGGTGCAGTCCCCCACACTGCGGGGCAGTGGCACCCGTTCGGGTGACGCACGTTTCCTGCGCGGGACCCACCTGGCGTGCAAGAAGTCCGCGTAGCATTGGTGCAATGGATTCGCTCGACCACCGCATCCTGGATCAACTCCGGGAGAACGCCCGCGCCGGCTACGGCGACATCGGGTCGGTGGTCGGACTCTCGGCCTCCGCGGTGAAGCGTCGCGTCGACCGACTCGTCGCCGACGGTGTCATCCAGGGCTTCACGATCAAGGTCGACCCCGCCGTCGAGGACCGCGGCACCGAGGCCTGGGTCGAGCTCTACTGCCGCGGCACCGTCTCGCCCGACGAACTGCGGTCGCTGCTCGACAGCGTCCCCGAGGTCATCGACGCCGGCACCGTCACGGGCAGCGCCGACGCCGTCGTGCACATGCGCTCGCGTGACCTGCCCGCCCTCGAGGAGGCGCTCGACAAGGTGCGGCTCGCACCGCAGGTCGACCACACCCGGAGCGCCATCGTGCTGTCCAAGCTGGTCACCCGCGAATCCGCCTGACGACGGGGCGCCTCCGGCGCGTAGGTTCGCCCCTGTGGGACGGAAGACGACAGCCGGGAGGCGCGGCGTGCCTCCCGGACGGTCCGTGACGGCCCGTCGGATGGTCACCGCCGCGACCGCCGCGTACGTGGCCAACTGCCTCTGGGGCACGGCCGTGGCCCTGCGCCTCATCCGGACGAGGAAGCTCCGGGTCGTGCACCACGGACTGTTCGTCGTCACCGCGACCCTGACCGGAGCGGCCGCGACGACACCCGTCTGGACCCGCGACCGCAGCGCACTGTTCCTGCTCCCCGCGCTCGTCCCGCTCGCCGTCGCTCCACGCACGAACCCCCGCGCCGGAGCACACTGGAGAGTCGCGGTCGCCGCCGCACCGTCCTACCTGGGGGCGATGCTCGCGCGCCGACGACCAGAGAGGTAGCAGTGGAGCTCTTCGAAGCCATCCGACGCCGACGCACGACCAACGGGGCGTTCCTGCCCGACCCCGTGTCCGAGGAGCACCAGCGGCTGCTGATGGAGCTCGCGGGGCGGGCGCCGTCGCAGCTGAACAGCCAACCGTGGCGGTTCGTGCTCGTCGAGGAGCGGGCGACGATCGAACGGGTTGCGCAGATCAGCGGGTCGTCGATGACGCGGACGATGGCCGAGGGCACGTTCTTCGAGCGGTACAAGCCCTACTTCCGGTTCTCGCAGGCCGAGATGGACGAGCGGCGCGACGGGATGCTGTTCGACAAGCTCCCCGGGCCGCTCAAGCCGTTCACGAAGCAGGTGTTCACGAAGCGCGGGCAGCTGCTCATGAACACCCTCCGCGTGCCGCAGACCCTCGGCGAGGAGAACCGGAAGCTCGTGGCCGGGTCGCCGCTGCTGCTCGGCGTGATGCTCGACCGGCACGAGTACCGGAAGGAGGAGCTGTCCGGCTTCTACTCGGTGTTCAGCATGGGCGCGGCGATGGAGAACATCTGGCTCGCCACCACCGAGCTCGGCCTCGGCATCCAGTTCGTGTCCTTCCCGATGGAGACACCGGGAGCGTGGGAGGAGATCGAGGGGCTGCTGCGGGTCCCCCCGTCCCTGGAGCTCATGGCCGTGTACCGGATCGGGTACCTGCCACCCGAGCGTCGACGTCCGGCGATCGACTGGACGTCGAGCGAACGGAAGCGGCCGTCGCAGTACGTCTTCCGGGGCACGTGCGACACCCCGCAGCAGGGGTGGGACGACGCCGCGCCCGCGGGCGGAGCGGACACCCGGTGACGGCGATCTCGGCGGTGGCCCCGCGGCTGCCGGGTCGCCCGTGGATCCAACAGGACTGGCTCGACGTCGTCTTCGTGCACTGGCGGGTGGACATCTCGGCCGTCGCCCAGCACCTCCCGGCCGGGGTCCGGCCCGACACGCTCGGTGCGGACGGTGTCGACGACGGCACGACCACGTGGGTGGGCCTCATCGCGTTCCAGTTCACCGACACCGCGTTCCCGCCCGTCCGGGTCGGTCGCGTCGGGGACTTCGTCGAGGTGAACGTCCGCGTCTACACGGTCGACGACCAGGGCCGGCACGGCGTCGTGTTCCTCTCGCTCGACGCCGGGAAGCTCCTGCCGACCCTCGGTGCCCGGGCCGCGACGGCGCTGCCGTACTGGTGGGCGCACGCCGAGTTCCGCCGACCGGAGCCGGACCGGGCCGCGTACGCGATGCGCCGGCACGGCACGCACACGAGGTCGGTGGTGGACGTGCGGATCGGCTCGCGGATCGAGGAGCCGACAGCGCTCGAGACCTTCCTCACCGCACGCTGGGGCATGCACGTGCACCGGGCAGGCCGGACGCGCTTCTGGCCGAACGAGCACGAGACGTGGCCGCTGCACCGGGCGTCGGTCGTGCACCTGCGGGACGACCTCGTCGCGGCGGCCGGGCTGCCGTTCGCGTTGACGGAGCTCGAGCCGGACTCGGTGCTCTACGCGCCGGGGGTCACGACGCGGTTCGGTCTGGGGCGCTGAGGGGGCGGTCCGGAGGCGTGCGCTCGGCGACGGCGAACTGCACGACCGCCATCACGAGGGCGAGCGCTGCGAGGATCGCACCGGGACCGATCCACACCGCGGAGAGACGCTCCGGCAAGCCATGGACAGTGAGTCCGGCGACGGACAGGACCGCGCACGAAACAGCGATGAAGACCGATGCCCCGGCCACGAGCAACCGGTCGATCCGGGGCACCGAGCGTGCGAAGCGGAACATCGTCGGGACCCAGCCGACGGCGCCGAAGAGCCAGCCGAACGGGAGGCCGATCACCAACGTCCCGATCGCGACGATCGAGGCCGTGGTCACGCCGACGGCCACCCGGACGACGTGCAGCCGCCACGAAGCCCGGAGGTTCTGGCCGTGGTACGCCGTCCGTCCGGCCACGGCCAGGGCGACCGCACCGGCTGCGACGACGACGGCACACGTCACGCACACGACCGCGCCGAGCACCTCGCCGAACCGCGTCCCGAGCAGCGCGATGAGAACGGCGAGCGCCACTAGGCAGACCGGGAGCGTCCAGACCTCGTGGATCCGCGTCGGGGTGTTCAGCACCCAGCCGGGCGGCGGCGCCTCCTCGACGGTGTCCTCTGCTCGGGTGTCCACCGGCCCATCATCCTCGTGGCCGTCCTCCCGCGCGCGGCACCGGGGGACACCGCGGCTGGGCGGGGAGCGGCACCACCCTCGGTAGAACGGATCCATGACACGTGTGGCTGTGGTGACCGGTGGTTCGGCGGGACTCGGACGGGCGACGGTGCGCGAGCTCGCCGCCCGGGGCTGGGACGTCGCGGTCCTCGCCCGCGGCAAGGACGGTGTCGACGCTGCGGTCGCCGAGGTCGAGGCGGCAGGGCGCCGCGGGCTGGCGGTGCTCGTGGACGTCTCCGAGCGCGAGGCCGTCGAGGCCGCGGCCGACCGGGTCGAAGCCGAGCTCGGGCCGATCGACCTCTGGGTGAACGACGTGATGGTCGGCGTCTTCGGACGGTTCCTCGACACCGACCCCGACGACTTCGAACGGGCGCTCCACGTCACCTACCTGGGCTGCGTGAACGGCACCCGGGCGGCACTGTCCCGCATGGTCCCCCGCGATCGGGGCCAGGTGATCCAGGTCGGTTCGGCACTGGGCTTCCGCGGGATCCCCCTGCAGGCCGCGTACTGCGGCGCCAAGCACGCGATCGTCGGGTTCACCGAGTCGGTCGTGTCCGAGCTCGAGGAGCAGGGCAGCAAGGTCGCGATCTCCCGGGTCGACATGCCGGCACTCAACACGATCCAGTTCCAGTGGGTGAAGTCGAAGCTGCCGCACCAGGCGCAGCCCGTCGCGCCGATCTACCAGCCCGAGGTGGGCGCACGGGCGATCGCCACGACGGCCGAACGGCCCCGACGCCGCACGTGGGTGGGCGAGTCGACCGTCTACACGATCCTCGGCAACCGCATCAGCGGACGGTTCGCCGACTGGTACGCCGCGAAGACCCTGGTGTCCGGGCAGCAGGCACCGCAGAAGGACGGCGCCGCACTCGGTGTCAACCTCTACGACCCGATCCCCGGTGACCACGGAGCACACGGCGTGTTCGACGACTCGGCGCACGCCTGGTCGCCGCAGACGTGGTGGGTCGAGCACCGCCGGCTCGGCAACGGCATCCTCGGCGCCGCGCTCGGTGCCGTCGGGGTCATCGCGCTCGCGGCGGGGCGTCGGAAGTGAGGACGGTCGAGGTCCTCCGGCTCGCGGTCGCCGGTGGCCACGCGGTCCGGCTCGTCGGCCGGCGCGGGACACCGGTGCTCGACGCGGTGCTCGCGGTGCGGCAGACGGCGCAGGCGGTGCTCGTGTCGCGGTCCGGTTCCCGGGACGCCCACACCGCGAGCGCCGTCGTGGACGTGCTGCACGGCGCGTCGATGGTCCCGGTCGCGCTGCTCGGTGGTCGTCTGCGCGGGATCGCGGCCGTGCAGGTGCTCCTCGCGGCGGTCCTCACGGTCGCGGAGGTCGCCGCCGTCGGACACGGGCACGGTCGGCGCCACCGCTGACGGTCTGTCGGCGGTGGTCGGTACCGTCCCGCCATGAGCACGATCTACTCCGTCGCGTCGTCCCTCGACGGCTTCGTCGCCGCCCCCGGGGACGACCTCGACTGGCTCCTCCGGTTCGGGTTCGAGCCGTTCCAGGAGCACCACGACCGGTTCTTCGCCGACGTCGGCGTGCTCGTCATGGGAGCGACGACGTACGAGTGGCTCCTGGAGCACGACGACACGTGGGCGTACCCGGACCGCCCGACCTGGGTGTTCACGAGTCGCGAGCTCGCCGTCCCGTCCGGCGCGGACGTCCGGTTCGTCTCCGGTGACGTCACGGGGCACCAGGACGCGATCGTCGCGGCCGCCGCCGGTCGCGACGTCTGGGTGGTTGGCGGCGGGCTGCTCGCCGCCCAGTACCAGGAGGCCGGCCTCCTCGACGAACTACGCGTGACCGTCATGCCCGTCGCGCTCGGCGCGGGCACGCCGCTCCTGCCGGTCGCGGCCCCGACGTCCGTCTTCGACCTGGTCGGCACGACGACGTTCGAGGGCGGTGCGGTCGAACTGCACCACCGTCGCGGACGCGACTGACGGGAGGCACGGGTCGCGTGACGCGCGCACGGCCCGCGGGCAGGGCCCCGGGACAGGTCGTCGGTCACGCGACGTGCGCGCGGAACGTGCGCCGGGCCTCCAGTCGGAGGGGTCGCGTCACGCGACGTGCGCACGGAACGTGCGCAGGGCCTTCCGGCGGAGGGTCGCGTCACGCGACGTGCGCACGGAACGTGCGCAGGGCCTCCAGGCGGTCCGCGTCGAGACCCGACCGTTCGACGAAGCGGTCGACGTCGAACCCGTCGACCGCAGCGCGGAACGCGCCCGCGACGGTCGTGCCGTGCTCCGCGCAGAGCGCCTCGATCTTCCCCTCCGGGAGCGGCACGCCGATCGACTCGTACAAGGCGGGAGCGGTCTCGACGGTCACGAGGAAGTCGTCGACGACGGCGGAAGGCTGGACGCCCGCGATCGTGAGGAGCGCGAGGGCGACGATGCCGGTGCGGTCGCGGCCACCCGCGCAGTGGAAGAGCACCCCGCCCGGGGGCGCGTCCGCGATCGCGGCGAGTGCACGGCCGGTGCGCTCGGGCAGTTCCGCGAGGTGCGGCCCGTAGTACAGCGGCGTCCCGACCAGCCCGGACTCCCAGTAGGCCTCCCAGAACCCCGGGGCGTCGTCGAGCCCGTCGTGGTCGACGACCACCGTCGTGAGCCACTCCGGGCGGGGACCGGTGTCCTTCGCCCGCTCGGACGGTGCACGGAGGTCGACGACGGTCCGGATCCCGGCGTCGTGGAGCGTCCGCCAGCCCTCGGTGGTGACCCGGTCGACGCTCTCCGACCGGACGATCCTGCCGGGCGGGGTCGTCCCGCCGGCGCGGAGCGGGAGTCCGCCGAGGTCTCGGGCGTTGAACAGGCCCTCGACGTGGAGCGTGCGGTCGTCAGACACGGAGCTCCTGGAAGTCGGGGTCGAGGTCGCCGAAGCGGTGCGCGGTGATCGACACGGACTGCTCGCGGAGGAACGGGAGCATCTCGATGACTCCGGACTCGACCACGGGTGCGTCGTGGATCGCGGTGTCCACGCTGACGCCGAGGGCTTCCTCGAGGGCGAGGGGGTCGCCGCCGAGCAGACGGATGCGGCTCCCCGGGCCGCCGAACGCGGTGTGGCGCGGTCGGTCGTCCGGCTGGGAGAGCACCTGGTCGAGGGCGTCCTGCTGCTCGTCGTCGGGGTCGCTCCACCGCTGGTCGAACACCGCGCCGGACGCCGCCCGCGCGAGGAACTCCTCGTCGCTCTCGACCACGTGGTCGACGACGTCGAGCGGGGACCGGGAGGACGCGAGCAACTGCGTGAGCGGTCCGGGCAGCGGACGGGACGTGCTCAGCATGAGGTGGGCGCGGGCGGCGGTCGCGGCGGCGAGCACCCGGACGAGGTCGCCCGTCGCCGAGTCCTCCGCGTGTCGGAGGATCACGGACTGCGGGCGGTAGCGGAGCACGTTGCGCTGCACGACGAGCCCGGAGTCGTCGTGCGAGCGGCCGTACCGTGATTCGCGGGCACGGACGTCGCTCAGTGCACCGGCACGGACCTGGTCGAACTCCTCGAACGACAGCCCGCTCCGTGCCGCCTCGATGAGGGCCGTCACCCGTGGCGGGAGCCCGTGCAGCTGGATGCTCTTGTGGACCGTCCGCTCGGTGCGCTCCCAGCGGCCGAGCGTCGCGACGTACAACGGCCCGCCGGCCTTGGTGCCGGTGCCGACCGACGACCGCTTCCAACCACCGAACGGCTGCCGACCGATGACCGCGCCGGTGATGCCCCGGTTGACGTACAGGTTGCCTGCCTGCACGGTGGCGAGCCAGTCCGCGACCTCGTCGACGTCGAGCGAGTGGATGCCCGCGGTGAGGCCGTAGTCGGTCCCGTTCTGGATCGCCACCGCCTGCTCGAGGGTCTCCGCCCGCACGATGCCGAGCACCGGGCCGAAGTACTCCGTCTGGTGGAAGTCGCTGCCGGGTCGGACGCCGTCGCGGATGCCGGGGGACCACAGCCGTCCGGAGTCGTCGAGGGGCTCCGGCTGCACGAGCCAGGACTCCCCCGGGCCGAGCTCGGTGAGTCCGGCGCGGAGCTTGCCCGTCGGCTCGGCGATCACCGGACCCACCTGCGCGCTCGGGTCGTCCGGCCAGGCCACCCGCAGCGTCCGGGTGGCGTCCACGAGCTGGCGTCGGAACCGCTCGCTCTCGCCGACGGAGCCGACGAGCACGACGAGCGACGCGGCGGAGCACTTCTGCCCGGCGTGCCCGAACGCCGACTGCACGACGTCCTGCACGGCGAGGTCGAGGTCGGCGCTCGGCGTCACGACGATCGCGTTCTTGCCGCTCGTCTCGGCGGTCAGCGGGAGGCCGGCGCGCCACCACCGGAAGGAGCGGGCGGTGTCGGCACTGCCGGTCAGCAGCACGCGGTCGACCGCGGGGTGGGCGACGAGCTCGCGGCCCAGGGCGTCCTCGTCGAGGTCGACCAGCTGGAGGAGCGAGTGCGGTACCCCGGCGTCCCAGAGCACGTCGGCGAGGAGCGCACCGCACCGCTTGGCCTCGGGCGCGGGCTTGAGCACGACCCCGCTGCCCGCGGCGAGCGCGGCGAGCACCCCACCGGCGGGGATGGCGACCGGGAAGTTCCACGGCGGGACGACGACGGTCAGCCGGGGCGGGACGAACCGGGCGCCGTCCCCGTCGAGCGCGGCCAACTGTCGGGCGCTCTCGGCGTAGTGGTGGGCGGCGTCGACGGCCTCGGTGACCTCGACGTCGGCCTCGCCGATGGTCTTGCCCGTCTCGGCGGCCATCACCTCGATGAGGTCGGCGCGGCGGGTCTCGAGCTCGTGCCCGATGAGGTCGAGGAGCTCGGCGCGGTCGGTCGGGTCCTGCCGTCCCCAGTTCACGCCGGCCTGG